>DASRIY010000424.1:0-23782 GCA_035649755.1 Candidatus Methylomirabilota bacterium | reverse complement strand
GTGGAGCTGCCGCCGAGCTGGTCGAGCAGACCCGAGCTCCCACCCATCGACGCGCAGCCGCCGAGCCCGACGACGAGAGTCAGCGCGACGAGGCACCGAGCGAACATCCGGACGGTCATGGACATGCCTCCTCGAATTCTTGAAGCGTGACGAAGATGCTGAAATCGGGGCGGCCTGTCCATGAGACCTTCGGCCAGCCGGGCCCCGTCCGACGCGCCGGCGTCAGGAGCGCGGCGGGGTCTCCTCGGCGATCCGATAGCGAAGCCGCCGGCCCATCATCCATCGCACGGCCAGGAGGTCGACGAAGGCCGTCAGGGCGCGATTGCCTACCCCGTACTTCGAGCGGCCGAACTTGCGCGGGCGATGGTGGACCGGAACCTCCACGACGCGGAAGCCGGCCATCTTCAGGAGGCTCGGGACGAACCGGTGCATGCCCGTGTAGGGCGGCACCGCGCTCAGGCACTCGCGCTTCATGACACGCAGGCTGCACGCGCTGTCCTGCACGGGATCGCCGGTGACCGCGCGGCGCACTCCGTTGCCGATCCGTGACGAGACGCGCTTCACCAGCGAATCGTGCCGGATCAGGCGCATGCCGACCGCGGCGTCGGCGCCGTCGAGACGCGCGACGAGGGCCGGGAGATCGTGCGGATCGTTCTGCAGATCGCTGTCGAGGGTCGCCACGATCCGGCCGCGGGCCGCCTGGAAGCCCGCATGGAACGCCGCGCTCAGCCCGGCGTTCTTCTCGAAGCGAAGTAGGCGGATCCGCGAATCCTGGCGCGCGAGGTTCCGGATGATCTCCGCGCTCCCGTCGGTCGATCCGTCGTCGACGAAGATCACCTCGGCAGAGCTCGCCAGAGCGGGCAGCACCTCGGCGACTTCCTTCCACAGAATCGGCAGGTTCTCGGCCTCGTCGTGCACCGGCAGGATCACCGACAGCGCGAGCTCGTCGGTCATCGCGGCACCGGCGTGACCACCAGCCATCTCACGTCGCCGAACTCGAGCTCGTCGACACGAGTCCAGCTCCGGCCGCTGCCGTCGCGCAGCTCGGGCCAGCGCCGATCGTGGACGATCACGTAAAGCGGACGCTCCGAGGCCAGGAACGGCGCGAGGGCCTGCTGATCTTGCAGCTCCCGAACGGTCCGCCCGAGGTAGAACTGGAGCGAGAGCGATCCGAGCTTGTACGTGACGAGCTGGTCGCCGGGCTCGAGCCGAGCGGCGAGTCGCGCCGTGAAGGCCTTCACGTCGTGGGTGCGGTTGTGGCCGGCCACGAAGACCTGCGTCTCGCAGGCGAGCACCAGCGTCGTCGAGGCGCAGACGACCCCGAACAGCGCGAGTGCCCGGCCGGCGCGCGCCGTGACGACCGCCGCCACCGCGGCGCCGATCAGCACCGTGCCCAGCAGGAGCTTCAGCCACAGGGCGGACGGCACGAGGATCGCGAGATCCGGGCGCGCGGGGGGCGGCAGCAGCACGGCGACGGCCAGGCCGAGAGCCAGCGCGGCCCAGATCCAGCCGTGAAGGCGCAGCGCGCGCGACGGGCCCTCTACGGCCCATCGATCCCACAGCCAGCCGACCATGAGCGCGAGCGCCGGGAAGAGCGGCAGCAGGTAACGGTCGCGCTTCTGGGGCATCAGCGTGATGACGATGACGTAGGCCAGCGCCCAGAACACGAGGAACCGGAATTTCCGCGCGACGTCGCTCTCGCCCCGCCACCACCCGCTCCGCACCGCCGCCGGAATGAAGATCGTCCAGGGCAGGGCGCCGAGCACGATCGGGCCGATCGTGAAGAAGACCTCGGAGCGCCGCGACCAGCCCGCGCGGCGCGGCCCCAGGTAGTCGCCCACGAGCACGTTCTGGACGTAGCTCTGCTCACGCTGGAGCGCGAAGGCGAGGGCCCACGGCGCGCAGACGAGGAGGACGACAGCCGCGCCCATGAGCGGCTTGAGATCCATGAGCCCGCGCCGCCAGCCGCGCTCGGCGATGAGAAACACACCGCATGGCAAGAGCAGCAGGAGCCCGGCCGGGCCCTTCGCGGAGACGGCAAGCCCGAGGCAAGCCCAGAAGACGATCAGCGGCCCGCGGCGGCTGGCGCCTTCGCCGATGCTCATCCAGAACGCCGCGGCGGCCGCGACGGTGAAGAAGGTCATCAGCATGTCCGCAAGGATCAGCCGCGCGTGCCAGTAGTAGCCGAACATGGTCGCGAGGCTGAAGGCGGCCAGGAGCCCGGCCCGCGCGCCGAACATCCGGCGGCCGAGCAGCAGGGTCACGCCGATGCCGGCGATGGCGCTCAGCGCCGAGGGAAGCGTGGCGGTGAGCTCGGTGACCTTGCGCCCCGGCAGGGACAGTACGGCGATGACCCACATGAACAGCGGAGACTTCTGCATCTGGACCTCGCCGTCCACGCGCGGCAAGAGCCAGTCGCCCGTCTCGAGCATGGTGCGTGCCTTCAGCGCGTAGCGCGCCTCGTCCTCGAGCGACGTGATGCGCGTGCCGATCGCCGGCAAGAACAGCAGGGCTCCCACGAGAAGGGGCGCCAGGGGCACGAGCCACCCGCGTTGCATGGTCTCGGGTAAATCTACACCGCGAGCGAGGCGTGCCGGAATTTCCGCGCTCGGCGGTTCTCCTGCAGTCCCGGGGCAACCGCGGTAAGCTCCCGCCATGAGCGGGAGACCCGAGCCGCGGTTCGACTGGTTCATTCCCATCGATGGGGACGGCGCGCACATCGGGACGCGACGGGCGGAGAGGCCGCCGACGTTCGAGTACCTGCGCCGCGTCGTGGAGACGGCCGAGGCGGAAGGCTACTACTCGCTCCTGATCCCGACGCGGTTCGCCAACGGGCTCTTCGAGGAGACCGCGCCGCTGGCCGAGACGTGGACGACGGTGACCGCGCTGGCGGCGGTGACGCGACGGATCCGATTCCTGGTGGCGGTCCGCCCTGGGTTTATCTCCACGGGGCTCTTCGCCCAGATGGCCGCCGCGCTCGATCAGATCAGCGGCGGGCGGCTCGACCTCAACGTGGTGCCCGGCGGGATCCAGGGCGACTTCGAGCGGCTCGGCGTCACGATGGACCACGACAAGCGTTACGAGCAGGCCGAGGAGTTCATCGCCGCGCTGCGGGCCCTGTGGGCAAAGCCGGAACCGGTCGTGTTCGAGGGGAGCACCATCCGCCTGAAGGGCGCCGTGGTGTCGCCCGGCCCCGTCGGCCAAGCGCCGCGGTTCTACGTCGGCGGCGCGTCGCCGCGGGCGCTCCTGTTCACGGCGCGGGAGGCCGACGCGTACCTGGCGTGGATCCAGCCCGTGGATGACATCCATGCGCTCCTCGATCGGCTGCAGAAGGCCTGCGCGTCGACGGGACGGCGGCCCTTCCTGGGCCTGCGGACGCATCTGGTCGTGCGGCCCACGGAGCACGAGGCGTGGCAGGCGGCGGAAGAGCTCATGTCGCAGGTGGACGAGCGCGTCGTCGCTCAGCGGCAGACGGCGTTCGCCGGAACCCAGATGGTCGGGCAGCAGGCGCAGCTGCGCGCGCACGTGCAGGAGAAGGCTCCCCGCCTGTGGAATGGCATCTCGCGCGTGCGCGTGAACCTCGGCACCGCGATCGTCGGCGATCCCGACCAGGTGATCACGGAGCTGCTCGCCTACTGGCGGCTCGGCATCGACGAGTTCATCCTCTCGGGCTATCCGCACGACGACGAGTGCCGGCGCGTCGCGTCGGCCGTCCTGCCCGGCCTGCGCGACGCGATCCGGCGCGAGTCCTAGAGCGACCGGAACAGCGGAGTCGACTTCCCGCCGTCCTCGATCATCAGCAGGCGCCGCTTCGTCGTGATGCCGCCGGGGGCCGAGAAGCCTCCGATGCCGCCGCCGGCCGCCAGCACGCGATGGCACGGCACGATGAGCGCGAACGGATTCTGCGCGAGGGCGCGCCCCGCGTCGCGGGCGGCGCCGCGGTCGCCGAGCCGGTCCGCCACTTCACCGTACGTGAGCGTCTCGCCGGCCGGAATCGTGCGGGCCACCTCGTAGACGCGCCGGTTGAACTCCGGCACACCGTCCGTGTCGAGCGCCACCGTGGAGAGATCGCTGGCCCCGCCGCGCAGGAGCTCGACGATGCTCTCGATCGCCTCCTGCACCTCGGCCGGAGGCGCGGTCTCGCGGGCGCCCGCGAACCGCCGCAGGACGCGGGCCCGTGTTTTTGCCTCACCGTCCGTTTCCGGGAGCTGTACGCCGAGGACACCGCGATCGCCCCAGGCGATGCCGCATCGGCCGATGGTCGTGTCGAAGAGCGTGAAGGCCGAGCTCATCGTCGCCACTCGCGAATCTGCGCGGCGTGCTCGCGGTAGTGCCCCGGGCCGTTGTTCTCGAACGTCTCGCGGGCGGTCCTGCCCGCCTGGAAGTGCTGATCCGGCAGTGCCCGGGCCGCCTCGACGAAGTTCTTGTGCGAGACGTCGAGCTCCGCGAGGACGTCGCTGGTCTTCACGCCTGTCTTCTGTATCACGAACCGCGCGTTCCACGCGTCGAAGTCGTCGTACGTCCCGGGCGGGTAGGGCGCCTCGTCCCGGGCGATGTGTCCGAGTGCGGGCGTGGCCACTTCGTGCCAGCCCGAGATGTGAATCAGGATCTCGCGCACGCCCCAGCTGCCGAGCCAGATCTGCCGCATCTCGTCATCGCTCAGACCCTCGATCGCCTGGCGCAGCTCGGCGTACGCCTCGTCGGCTTCACGCAGCAGCTTCTCCTTGTCGCTCATGGGTTCCTCCTCTCGGCGGGAATAATGTGGTCTTCAGCGTGTGAGACCCCGGAGGGGGCCGGCTGTGAAATCCGGCCATCTGACTTACAATGCCCAGCCAGACTCGACCGGTCCCGGATTCACCGGCCGGCCTCGAGGGACCGACAGGCGGAGGGGAGAGCGATGGACTTCGGACTGCAAGGCAAGCGCGCGCTCGTGACAGGAGGCAGCCTGGGGATCGGCAAGGCCATCGCCCTGGAGCTGGCCCGGGAAGGTGTGGACGTGGCGGTCGTGGCTCGCTCGAAGGACCAGCTCGAGGCGACCGCTCGCGAGCTGGAGGCCCAGACGGGCCGCCGCGTCATCCCGCTGGTGGCCGACGTAACCAGCAAGGAGCAGGTCGATCGCGCGGTCGCCCAGGCCGCGGAGCGGCTGGGCGGGCTCCACATCCTGGTAAATAGCGGCTCGCCGCCCGGCGGCTCGGCCGGCGCCACCGGCCCCATCGAGAAGGTCGTCGACGAGGACCTGTTGCAGGACTTCAACGTGAAGTACGTGGGCGCGCTGCGCTGCGCGCGCGCGGCGATCCCGTACCTGAAGCAGCACGGATGGGGCCGCATCATCAACATCAGCGGCACCAACGCCCGCAACGCCGGCAACCTGAGCGGGGGCGCGCGCAACACGTCGCTCGTTCACCTCACGAAGACGCTCGCGGTGCAGCTGGGCCGCTTCGGGATCACGGTGAACTGCATTCACCCCGGCACGACCCGGACCGAGCGCACGCCGCGGCTCCTGGCCGCCCGGGCCGCCGAGCTCGGCATTGCCGCCGACGAGGTCGAGAAGCGCGATTTTGCCGCGGACTCGCCCCGCGGCAACGCCATTTGCCGCATGGTCGACGCTTCGGAGATCGCGCACGTCGCGGTGTTCCTGGCCTCCGACAAGTCCTGGGCGATCTCGGGCGAGCTCGTCGTCGCGACCGGCGGCGCCGGACGCTCCGTGTACTACTAGCGGGGACGAGGGTACTGGAGCTAGACGCGAGGGGGAAGCGTGAGGGCGTCCAGCACGACGCCCGCGCGCCCCGCCTCGTCGAGGCGCCAGAGCGTCCGAAGCGCGGCGCTCGCGCGCTCGGCGCCGAGGGCATCGCCCGCCAGATCGCGAAACTTCGACTCCACGTCGGCGTCGGTCATCGGATTGCGCGCGTGGCCCTTCGGGTACTCGGCCCGCTCGGTGAAGCGCTGTCCCGATCGTGTCGTGACGTCGATCTGCGAGCGTAGCTCCTGCGGGAAGCGCCGGGTGAATTCCGGGCTCTCGACGACGCGAATCCGGCTCATGACCGGTCGCAGGCTCGGATCGAGGTAGCGCTCGGGCTCGAAGCTGGCCGGCGTGATGCGCCCGTCGCGCAGCGCGATGGCCAGCATGTAGGGCAGGCTGTGGTCGGCCGTTTCTCGCGTCTGCGGATCCCACTTGGCGGGCTCGCTGCCGATCTCGCTGTGCGCCATCGCGTAGATCTGCACGTCGATGCCGTCGATGTCTTCGAGCCGGACCTTCTCTCTGAGCCTCAGCGCCATCGCGAGCGGCGCCTGGGCGTGGTACTCGGCGGCGAAGAACTTGAAGTTCGCCCGCTCGACGGCAAAGGGCCGGCCGGCGCCGCCGAGCGCGCCGATCTCGAAGGGCCCGGTCACTTGCTCGGCCAGACCGTGGCGGCCCTCGAACGCCGCGGTCGGTCCGGTCATGCCTTCCTTCGCGAGCTGCGCGGCGAAGAGCCCGGCCTTCGCGGCCACCGCGGTGGCGCAGCCCTTCCACATGGCGAGCTCGCCGGCACGCGTCTGACGCGTGGCCACGCTCGCCGTCACCGCGATGGCGATCGCGTCGGCCACTTGAGCGGTGGAAAGGCCGAGCAGGAAGCCGGCGGCGGCCGCCGAGGCGGGCGCCACGAACACGCTCTGGTCCCAGCCGCGATCGCGCAGGGGTACCTGATCGGCCAGCGCCCCGAACACCTCGTAGCCGATGACCGTCCCCAGCAGGAGATCCTGACCCGACGCGCCGGCGGCCTCGGCGGCCGCCAGAACCGCTCCCAGCATGTCGCTCGGGTGGCCCGAGCCGCGCGCGATGTACGTGTCATTGGCGTCGAGGAAGCGGATCATCACCGAGTTGGCGAAGGCCGCCGCCTCCGGCGTCGTCGCGCGTCCGTCGCCGAGAAGCCGCGCCGAGGGCACGCCGCTCCACACCGGCGCGAGCCGGCGGGCGATGGCGGCCGGCTCGCTTCCGTGGCCTCCGATGGCGCAGCCGAGCGAGTCGATCAGGCGGCGCTTCGCCGCCTGGACCGCGGACGCGCCCAGATCGCCGTAGCGGAGCGTGGTCGCGTAGCGCGCGAGCGTCTCGGTCGTCCGGTCCATCGTGTCAGGGAACCAGGATCAGCTTGCCCGTCGACTGCCGCGACTCGAGATAGCGATGCGCCTCGGCCGCCTGGGCCAGCGGGAACGTCTTTGCCACGTAGAGTTTGAGGCGCCCGTCGTGCAGCAGGGCGAAGCACCGCTCGGCGCTCTCGAGCGTCTTGTTCGGGAAGCCTCGCGTCAGGGTCGGCAGCGAGAAGGCACTGACCTTCTGCGATTTCGGCGACAGCACGGAGAAGTTGATCGGATCCGGCGGGCCGCCCGCGCGGCCGTACAGAACGAGGTGCCCGAACGGGGCGAGACAGCGAAGACCCTCCTCGACGGTGGGCTTGCCGACCGCGTCGAGAATCAGATCGACGCCGCGATCGCCGGTGAGCCGCAGCACTTCGTCCGCGAACTTGTCCTTCACGTAGTTGATGACTGCGTCGGCGCCGGCTTCCTTCGCCAGCGCGAGCTTGGCGTCGCTCGAGACGGTGCCGAACACGCGAGCGCCGGCCGCTTTCGCCAGCTGCACGGCGGCCAGGCCGACGCCGCCCGCGGCCGAGTGGACGAGCACGCTCTTCCCCGGCCCTGTCGAGTCGACCGTGTGCAGGAGGTGGTAGGCAGTCAGGACCTGGATCAGGAACGCGGCGCCGTCGACGAAGCTCACGGAGTCGGGGAGCGGGATGGCCATGAACGAAGGCGACACGCAGTACTCGGCGTACGCGCGGCTCGTGAAGGCGGCGACGCGCATCCCCGGACGCACGTTCGTCACGCCTTCACCGACCGCCTCGACCACGCCCGCCACCTCCATTCCGGGAATGTCCGGGAGCTTCGGCTTCACGGTGTAGAGCCCCTGGCGGAAGCGCGTGTCGGCGAAGTTCACGCCGATCGCGTGGTTCTTGATCAGCACGGAGCCGGGGCGCGGCGACGGCTTCGGAGCCTCCGCCAGCGTCAGGACCTCGGGACCACCCGTCTCGGCGAAGACGATCGCTTTCATCCCGCTCCTCCTTGACCGGCCAGACTCTGCATGCACCTACGTCGTCGCGCAAGAGGGAAATGGTTTCGTGTATAACGTTGCCTCGGAGGGCGTCCATGATCATGCGCACCAGAACGATCGGGGTAGCGGTCACGGCAGTCGTTGTCGCAGTGATCGTCGGCTGTGCCTCGGCCCCGATCAAAGGGCGCCTGAGCGTACCCGGCCAGGCGCCGGTTCCGGCCGTGCTGAGCTATCAATCGAGCCTGTTCGGCGGGAGCGGCAAGCTGTGGACGACCCTGCCGGAGGGGGAAACCTTCAAGGGCAAGTACGTGCTCTCCGGGCGCGACACGCCGGTCACCGGCACCCTGGACGGTGATCGGGGCAGCGTCATGTTGTGCCGATTCCAGTTGAACGAGCCGGGCGTCGGCCCTGACAAAGGCGGCACGGTCCGATGCGAGGTCTCCTCCGGCGGAGTGTTCGACGCCAGCTTCTGAGAGTTGCCGCGAGTTGCCGCGGTCGGCCCGAGGCGCCACGTCCCCACGACTAAGGTCCATACCGCATCCACCGTCTGCCCAGGCGCTCCCCCTCAGAAGGAACAATAGACGGCAAGATTCCCTTGACTTGCCGCTCCGTTCGGCGTCTCTATCGCGCAACCAGAGCGATCCTTCGACCAGGGGAGGTCGGCGATGAGCGGATCGATCGTCAACCTGATCATTCAGCTGATAGCGGGGGCGGCCGGCGGCAATCTCGCGGGCAGCCTGCTGAAGCAGTACAACCTCGGGACGTTGGGCAACTCGATTGCCGGCATCGTGGGCGGCGGCCTTGGCGGCCAGCTGCTCGGAATGCTCGTGGGCGGCGGGGCGTCCGGCGGCGGGATGGACATCGGCTCCCTCGTCGCCCAGGTGGCGGGCGGCGGAGTGGGCGGCGGAATCTTGTTAGTGCTGGTCGGTCTCGTCCGCCAGATGCTGGGTGGCGGAGGCCAGGCCGCCCGATCCTGAACCCTGACCAAAAGACGCGGCCGGGCGGAGGGCGACGCCGCCCGGCCGTGTCGTATCACGTCGCTCGCCGGCGCCTCGCCTTGACCGGGTCGGGTGGGGGCGCTAATGTCGGCTCACCATTTCGGTGAGGGGGCATCATGAGCGATCGGATCGACCCGTTCGCGTCAGCCGTCGACATGCTGGCGGCGCTTCGCGCGCGCCGGGTGTCCGCCGTCGAGCTGCTCGAGCTCCATCAGAGCCGCATCGCGCGCCACAATCCCGAGCTGAACGCCGTCGTCGAGCCCGACTTCGATCGCGCGCGCCGCGATGCGGAGGCGGCTGACGCTCGGCGGGCGCGCGGCGAGGACGCGCCGCTCTCCGGTCTGCCGATGACCCTCAAGGAGTCGATCAACGTCCGCGGCCTGCGCACCACTGCCGGCATGGGCGAATGGAAGGACTTTCGCTCGGAGCACGACGCGCCGGTCACGCAGCGCGTGAAGGGCGCAGGCGCGATCGTCATGGCGAAGACCAACGTGCCGCAGATGCTCTCGGACTGGCAGTCGAGCAATCCGGTCTACGGCCGATCGAACAATCCGTGGGATCTCGGGCGCACGCCCGGCGGCTCGACGGGCGGCGGCGCCGCTGCGCTGGCGGCCGGGCTCACGCCGCTCGAGTTCGGCAGCGACATCGGCGGGTCCATTCGCGTGCCGGCGGCCTTCTGCGGCGTCTACGGCCATCGGCCCAGCGAGACCGCGATGCCGCGCAGCGGGCAATTCCCGATGCCGCCGATGCCGAACGCCGCCGTCGCCATGGGCGTGCAGGGGCCGCTGGCCCGCTCCGCCGCCGATCTCGAGCTGGCGCTGGACGTCGCCGCTGGGCCCGAGGCCGGCGAGGACGTCGCCTGGAAGCTCACGATCCCGCCGGCGCGGCGCGAGCGGCTGCGCGACTTCAAGGTCGCGATCCTGCCCGCCGTCGACTGGGTCCCGGTCGAGGGCGAGATCGCCTCGGCCCTCGAGGATCTCGCCGGACGGCTCGGCCGCCTCGGCGCCGTGATCAAGCACGCTCAGCCCGAGGGCCTCGGCGACCATCGCCAGCACTACGAGCTCTATCTGACGCTGCTGGCCGCCATCACGTCGGCCCGTGTGCCGGCCGCGCAGCGGCAGGGCCGGCTCGAGGTGCTGCGCACGCGCGACGACGAGTGGAGCCGCGCGTTCCAGCGCGGCATCGAGAGCGGCGCCCCCGACTATCTCGCCTGGTTCGCGCGTCGCGAGCACTACCGCGCCGCCTGGCGCGCCTTCTTCCGCGAATGGGACGTGCTGCTGGCACCGGCGTTCATCGCGCCGGCCTATCCGCACTGGGACAAGCCGTGGCCCAACACGCCCGAATCGATCCGGAAGACGCTCACCGTCAACGGCGCGCCCGTGCTGGAAGAGCTCGGCCTCTTCTGTGCGGCGGTGGCGACGCTGTCGGGCCAGCCGGCGACGGCATTCCCGGCCGGCCGCACGCGCGGCGGGCTGCCGATCGGCCTGCAGGCGATCGGACCGTACCTCGAGGACCGCACGCCGATCCGGTTCGCGGGCCTCGTCGAGCGCGAATTCGGCGGCTTCGTCCGCCCGCCCCGATACGAGAGGGACTGACCCGCACCGCTCACGTGAGGAATCCATGAAGATCAGCGCGTTTCATCTGATGCCGTATCGCGACCTGCCGGAGGATTTCGAGAAGCGCTACGAATCCGTCTGGGTGACGCCGCCGTGGTGGGAGCTGGCCGACGCGCGCCGCGTCGGGCAGTACTACAACTGGACGCTCGACGAGCTCACGTACGCCGCGAAGTGCGGCTTCGACGGCGTCTGCACCAACGAGCATCACCAGAACGCGTACGGGTTCATGCCCAGTCCGAACTTGATGGGGAGCGTCCTGGCCCGCGCGACCAGCGGCACCGACGTCGCGATCGTCCAGATGGGCGCGACTCTGCCGACGTCCAATCCGCCGCTGCGCGTCGCCGAGGAGTACGCGATGCTCGACTGCATCAGCGGCGGACGGCTCGTGGCGGGCCTGCCGCTCGGGAGCCCGATGGACGTGAACCTCTGCTACGGCATCACGCCCATGGAGCACCGCGAGCGCTATCGCGAGGCCTTCG
Source organism: Candidatus Methylomirabilota bacterium (assembly GCA_035649755.1). Classification (GTDB taxonomy): domain Bacteria; phylum Methylomirabilota; class Methylomirabilia; order Rokubacteriales; family CSP1-6; genus AR31. Next base: position 12,609 of record DASRIY010000424.1, on the reverse strand, counting down.
CGCTCACCCTGAAGGCGTGGCAGGCGCGCGAGGTATTCGCGTGGAACGGGCGCTATTTTCAGCTGGCGACCGTGAACCTGTGGCCGCGGCCGATCCAGGAGCCGCACCCGCCAGTCTGGGTGCCGGGCTCGGGCAGCATCAGCACGTTCGATTTCGCGGTGGAGCGCGACGTCTGCTACTGCTTCCTGAGCTACTCGGGCGCCCGGTCGGCCAAGACGATGATGGACGCCTACTGGCGCGTGGTCGCGGACAAGGGCCGCGACCTCAATCCGTACCGCGCCGGCTTTCTGCAGCTGGTCGTCGTGGCCGAGAGCGACGCGCGCGCGGAGGAAAAATTCGCGCGGCACGTGGAGTACTTCTATCACAAGTGCCTGCACGTCCCCGGCATGTGGTTCTCGCCGCCGGGCAACCAGGACTACCGGAGCCTCGTCGCCAGCATGGCCAATCCGGTGCGCCGGGCCGAGAACCCCAAGAACCTCCGGTACCGGGATTTCGTCGACAAGGGCTACGTCATCGCCGGAAGTCCCGCCACCGTGCGCGACCGGCTGAAGGAGGAAGTGATCAAGGGGCTGCACGTCGGAAATTTAATGGTGCTCCTGCAGATCGGCTCGATGCCCCACGAGCTGGCGCTCGAGAACATCGAGCTCTTCGGCCGCGAGGTGCTGCCGGGTCTGCGCCCGGTCTGGGACGACGAGGGCTGGGTGAATCACTGGTGGCCCGAGCGCCTGCGGCGGCGCGCTCAGCCGTCGATGGCCGCGGCCGCGGGCGGCGCATGAGCGCCACGATCGGCACCACCAGCGCGAGCGAGGTCCAGGAGCGCACCTTCACGGTCTGGCAGGAACGGGTCCGCATCCGGGTCTTGTCGAAGGGCCGCGGGCCGTCGCTCGTCTTCTTCCACGGCCCCTGGGGCCTCACGTGGGATCCGTTTCTCGACGAGCTCGCGCAGCACTTCACGGTGCACGCGCCGGAGCATCCCGGCACGACGCCCGACGCCCAGGACGACATCTATCATCTCGACGGATTGTGGGACCTGGTGCTCTGCTACGACGAGCTGATGTCGGCGCTCGGCATCACGAGCGCCGTGCTGGTCGGCCACTCGTTTGGCGGCATGGTGGCGTGTGAGCTGGCGGCGGCCTATCCGGAGCGCACGCGGCGGCAGGCGCTGATCGCGCCGCTCGGCTTCTGGCGCGATCCCGATCGCATCGTGAACTGGATGATGCTGGAGCCCGGCGAGCTCCGCCGCCACATCTTTCGCGATGCCGAGTGCGACGCGGCGCGCCGGATGTTTCCGCGCGCCGACGGCCACGAGGCCGAGGCGGCGGCCGCCCGCGTCCGGATGATCTGGGCCATGGGCACGACGGGAAAGTTCATCTGGCCCATTCCCGACAAGGGGCTGAAGAAGCGTATCCATCGCGTCGGGGCGCCCACGCTGCTCGTCTGGGGCCGGGAGGACCGTCTGGTCCCGCCGGTCTACGCCGACGAGTTCGCCAAGCGCCTGCGAGACGCGCGCGTGCAGATCGTGGGCGACGTCGGTCACGCGCCGCAGCTCGAGCAGCCCGCAACGGTGGCACGGGTCGTTCGGGAATTTCTCAGCCAGTAGGAGCGGGCGAGGTCAGAACGGGCCGGCTGGGCCGGCCTTCACTCACGAGGGCGGATTCTGCCGCGCTCCCGCGCGGTACTTCTCGGGGACCATGTCGATCCGATCCGTCCAGTGCACGACGCCGGTCGTATCGGTCCAGCGATAGAGCTGGCTCTGGCGCGGCGGCGCTGGCGCTCCGAACGCAGGGTTTCCAGGTGACGGGGCGCCCGAGGACGGGTCACCTGGCGGCGCTGGGGCCGCCGGCGGTGGCGGCGGAGGATTCGGGATCCACACCCACCGGTACGGCGTCGACACGCCGTCGCCGCGAAGCTCGTAGCGCCCGTGCGAGTACTGGATGACGTTGTCGGGCGGCGGCGCCGGAGCGACCGAGACCGTCCCGCTGGGCGGCGGAGCGTAGTACGTCGTAGGCGCCGGCGCATAGTACGTCGGCGCGGGCGGAGCGTAGTACGTCTGCGGCGGATCGTAGTACGACGGCGGATAGTCGTAGTACGGCGGATAGTAGTACGGCGCCGCGTAGACGACGGATGGCGCGACCGCGAACGGGAAGAAGGGCCGAACGAAGGGCTTGAAGAACGGACGGCCGACGAAGTGGTTATGGTTGTGGGACCACTGATTTCCGGACCACTGGTTCCCTGACCACTGACGCCCCGGCGCCGCCTGCTGGGTCACGGCCGGGCGGCCGTTGGCGACGCCCCGGCCCATCGCTGCGCCGTTCCCGCCGCCGCCACCCCGGCCACCACCGCCGCCCCGCTGGGCCTGGACGGCGCTGGGCGCGAGCAGCACACCCATGAGGAGCGCGCTGACCGCGACGACCGCAAGCTTCTTGCTGACCATCACTTCCCCTTCGAAACGGAGTGTGCGCCAGGGGAGGCAGTACCGTCAAGTAGCGGCGGAGCGCGGCGAGCGCCAGAGCTGTCGCGTCGCCAGCTCGGCCCCGTGCGCGAGCGCCTCCAGCTTGGCCCATGCGATCTGAGGATGCACACGGCCCCCGAGGCCGCAGTCGGTGGAGGCGATCACCCGCTCCCGGCCCACCTGCTCGGCGAACCGCACGATGCGCTCGGCCACGAGTTCGGGATGCTCGACCACGTTGGTGGCGTGGCTGACGACGCCCGGCAGGATCAGCTTTCCGTCCGGCAGCTTGACGTCGCGCCACACCTTCCATTCGTGCTCGTGACGGACGTTACCGGCCTCGAACGAGTAGGCGCCGCACTTGACGGCCAGCATGACCTCGACGATGTCGCGCATGGGGATGTCGGTCGTGTGCGGGCCGTGCCAGCTCCCCCAGCAGAGATGGAACCGGATCCGGTCCTCGGGCAGCCCGCGGATCGCATGGTTGAGTGCCTCCACGCGCGTTATCGAGAACTTCCGGTAGTCGGCGGCGCTCGGCTCGGGATTGACCATGTCCCAGTTCTCGGCGATCGCCGGATCGTCGAGCTGCAGCACGAGCCCGGCGTCGACGATGGCCCGATATTCCTCGCGCATCGCGTCGGCGCAGGCGAAGAGGAATTCCTCCTCGGTCCGGTAAAACCGGTTGGCGATCCGCGAGGCGCTGCCCGGCGCGATCGAGGTCATGAAGCCTTCTTCGACGCCCGCGGCGGCGAGCGCCGCTTTGAAGTTGGCGATGTCGGCCCGGATCGCGTCGTGCCCGGTGTAGGTCAGCGGCGCGACGCACACCGGCCACAGGGCCGGGCGCGGCCCGGTCGTGATGCCCGAGTCGGGGTCGGCGTAGGCGGCCGCGAATTTCAGCCGATCGCGGCGATCGGCGAAGCTCGACAGCACGACCTCGCCCGGTCGCGAGCGGCGCGGCGGCATGTCGTAGAGGCCGGTCGTGCCGAGCTCGAGCCCGCCCAGACGCTGGAACGAATAGCTCCACCACGCCCGGTAGTTCACGCGATGGCCCATCGACTTGCCGAACTCGCCGTCGCCGGGAACGCTGATGCCGAGATCCACCTGGCGGCGCACGACGTCGGCCACGGCCGCGCGAAGCCGCACCCCAAAGCCCACGTCGCCGCCGGCGCCTGCCGCCTCGCGCGCTCGATTGGCCTCGATCAGCTCATCGGGGCGCGGCAGGCTCCCGGCGTGGCTCGTGAGAACGCGGTCGCGGCTCGCCTGCATGACGGCAAGAGTGGTCCGGAGGCCCGCGGTCGTCAAGCGGCGTCGCCGGCGGGTCCGCGGTCTCGGACGCCGAGGGATTTTGTCTTGCGTTCACCACGGAGCGGGGCCAGAGTAGCGCCCTGATGTTCACGGGGTCGGGAGCTTCCTAAACAGACCCAGCCGCGACGAGGGCGCGTAGCCTCTTCAATGCTCGTCGATCGAAAATACCCGCTCATCCTGGCCGCGCTCTTCGGCCTGTATGTGTTCGCCGGCAAGCTCGGCCTGTCTCTGGCGTTCGTTCACGCGAGCGCGTCGCCGGTCTGGCCTCCGACCGGCATCGCGCTCGCCGCGCTCCTGACGCTCGGCTACCGCGTCTGGCCGGCGATCTTCGCGGGCGCGTTCGTCGTGAACGCGACGACGATGGGCTCGGCGGTCACCGCGCTCGCGATCGCGGCGGGCAACACGCTCGAGGCGCTGCTCGGCGCGTATCTCGTCAACCGGTACGCCAACGGCGCGCGGGCGTTCGATCACAGCCAGGATGTCTTCAAGTTCGCCGGCTTCGCGGCGCTCCTGAGCACGATCGTGAGCGCGAGCATCGGCGTCGTGAGCCTGGCGCTCAGCGGGTACGCGGAGTGGGCCGACACCGACGAGATCTTCTTCACCTGGTGGCTGGGCGACGCCAGCGGGGCCTTGATCTTCGCGCCGCTCATGGTGCTCTGGCTCCGCGACTGGCGGGGAGGCCCGTCCCGAGGCCGCGTGCTCGAGGCCGCCGCGCTGTGGCTCACTACGACGTTCGTCGGCCTCGCGGTGTTCGGCGAGGGCCTCACGCGCTTCGGCCTCATGACCCTGCCGCTCACGTTCCTGTGCACACCGCCGCTCGTATGGGCCGCGGTGCGGTTCCGCCAGCTCGAGGCGGCCATGCTCGTCACGGTCCTCTCCGGCATCGCGATCTGGGAGACGCTGCGCGGGTTCGGCCCGTTCGCGAGCACCTCCGCGAACGAAGCGCTCCTCCTGCTCCAGCTCTTCATGGGCACCGTGTCCGTCATGGTGATCTCGGCGGGCGCGGTCGTGGAGGAGCGCCGGCGCGTCGAGCGTGAGCGTGAGGATCTCCTGATGCGGGCGCAGCTCGCGCGGTCGGACGCCGAGGCCGCCAACCGCGCCAAGGATGAGTTCCTGGCGATGCTGGGCCACGAGCTGCGCAACCCGCTGGCGGCGATCATCAGCGCGGTCAGCGTGCTCGATCGCATCGGGCAGCAGGACGAGGTGGCGATGCGGGCGCGCGGCGCGATCCGCCACCAGATCACCCATCTCGGTCGCCTCGTCGACGACCTGCTCGACATCGCCCACGTCACCAGCGGCGACATCGTCCTGGAGTGCGAAGCCCTCAACCTGGCGACCAGCGTCCAGCGCTCGGTGAGCAACCTGGCGAGTACGGGACGCCTCGAGCGGCACGTCATCGACGTGCGAGCCGAACCCGTCTGGGCGAACGCCGATCCCACGCGTCTGAATCAGATCGTCGCCAATCTGCTCACGAACGCGATCAAGTACACCTCACCTGGCGGCACGATTCGCATCCGCGTGGGCGGGGAAGGGGAACAGGCGGTCGTCGGCGTCGCCGACACGGGAATCGGCATTCCTGCGAGCCTACTGCCACACGTGTTCGACTTACCGGTTCAGGGCGAACGCCGGCTCGATCGCGCGCAGGCCGGGCTCGGCGTGGGGCTCACGCTCGTGCGCCGGCTCGTCGAGCTCCACGGCGGGCGCGTCGAGGTCTTCAGCGAGGGGCCCGGGCGGGGAAGCGAGTTCGTGGTTCGCCTGCCCCGGATCGCGCCCGCGAAGTCCGCCGATTCGCACTCGGTTCTACGGCTTGTCGGCAACGTGGCGTCGGCTCGCTGAGGTGGGCTCTACGAGGCCCCCGGTCCTGGCCAGATCCGGGTTATACACGGATGTGGATAACCCTGTTGGTAAACTTCCAAGTCTGACCATCAAGTGCCTGAAAAACAAACTGTCTTAGAAATGTTGCGGAAGCCATGATTGCGGTAGTTGGCGGTACCCTTGTCGACGGGACGGGCCGCCGCGCGGGTGAGCCGGAGACGGTCCTCGTCGAGGGCGATAGAGTGGCCGCGGTCGGTCCGGCCGCGACCACGTCGGTCCCGCCGGGCGCCACGGTGATCGATGCCCGGGGCCGGTTTCTCACCCCCGGTCTGGTGGATATGCACGTGCACGTCTACACGCCGGACAAATGGCATCCCGAGCTTTTTCTCGCCGCCGGCGTCACCACGGTGCTCGACCTCGGCGGCCAGCTCCACGACGTCGCGGGCTACCGTCGCGCAGTCGAATCGGGAGCTCGCCCCGGCCCGCGGATCCTCTTCACCGGACCGATGCTGGAGGAAGCCGATCCATATCCTGGCTTCGCCGGTTTCTGCCGGCGGTTCGACGCGGCGCGGACGGAGGCCGAGGTCGATGCTCTCGCCGACGCGGGCGTGGACGGCATCAAGCTCTACATCACGGTGCGTCCCGACACGGCCCGCCGCGCCTGCGCGCGGGCGCACGCGCGCGGCCTGCCCGTTTTCATGCACCAGCACGCCACCTCGGGCGTCGAGGCGGCGCTCGCGGGTGTCGACTCGGTCGAGCACGTCAACGTCTTCGGGCAGCTGGCGCCGGCGGGATTTCACCTGGCGGAGCCGGCGAAGCTCAATCCGTTCGAGTACGGCGGATGGCTCTGGCGCTGGCTCGACACCCTCGATCCGCATTCGGATTCGGTACGCCGTCTCTACGACGGCCTGATCGAGGCGGGTACGGCGCTGGATCCGACGCTCGTCCTCTACGCCGCGCGCCCGGGCGCGATCGGTGACGACGTGGGCGACGCGTCGATGGACGATCCGGAGCGCACGCGGCTCATCCCGCGGCTGCCCGCGCCGGTAGCGAAAGAGCTCGTCGAGCGATGGGCCGAGCGCCGGCGGGCGGCATCGAGCGCGTCCGAGCCGGCGAAGCACCGGATGCGCCGCGCGTGGGACAACATCCTCGCCCTGGTCGGCGGATTTCAGCGGGCGGGCGGGGTCGTGCTCGCGGGGACCGACTGTCCGAACGTCGCGATCGTCTCCGGCTTCTCACTGCACCGCGAGCTCGAGCTCCTGGTGCGGGCCGGACTCTCGACGATGGAGGCCATCGCGGCGGCGACGCGCCGGCCGGCCGAGCGGCTCCACAAGCAGGACGTCTTCGGAACCATCGCGCCCGGCCGCGCCGCGGATCTCCTGGTGCTCAGCGCCGATCCGCTCGCGGATATCCGGAACATCCGGCGGATCGAACGGGTGATGGCGCGCGGGATCGTCTACGAGCCCGACGCGCTCCTGGCGGGACGCTCGAGCCGCTAGGCCGAGCGCGTCCCGCTAGCCCGCGGCGGCCGACGGCTCGCCGACGGGCACGCGGCTCTGTGGCCGCTTCGCGCCGAGACGACCGGCCCAGTACACGCAGGTCTGCGCGTGGGCCGTGATGACCGCGCTGAGATCGCTGCCGCACAGCGGACACGCAAACAGCGCGGCGTCGGCGCGCGAGATCCAGCCGATGCGATACGTGTTCTGGCACTTCTGACAGGGCACGGCGTGCTGGCTACAGCAGAGGAACAGGATCGCCTTCGCGTCGAGATCGCCGAAATCGATCTGGCTGGTCGCGCGGGGAATCGCGATCCACCGGTCGCCGCGAAGCTCTGAGTCCGCGTCGAGCCGATGCCGCCGATCGCCAGAGCGGCGATCCGGTCCGTAGGCGCCGGATCGCACACGCCGGTCGTTGACGCGGCGATCGACGATCACCTGCACGGCCGGATCTTCCCCGAAGACCTGAAGCAGCGACCGACCCGCGTCCTGGCCGGTTCTCGGGACCACAATCAGAAGGGAACGTTCGCTGTCTTTCATACCGCGTTCTCCTTTTGGTGAGGGTAAAGAGTACTCCGAGGGGCCCCCGAAAACAGCAAGAAGTATTGCGACAGATCGCCCCCGCCGGCGGCGCTTCCGAGAAGGTGCATCGCCGATGCCATGGCTTGCCACGGGCACGGACCGGTTGTCACGATGACCGACCGAACGGCCAGCCAAATCCTCGTAACCATGTGTTTGTTCGGGCGAAAGCAATGTCCCACCCGCCGCGGCCCTGGCAGATGGGTTGCACAGGGACACACATATAAGGTGAAGACCCGGCACGCCGCTTTCGGGGAGGCCTGTGCTCGATGGCCAAGGTGATGGTCGTGGACGACGCGTACACGGAGCTGCAGGTGATGGAGACGATTCTCCGATCGGCGGGTCACGACGTGTTGACCTATCTCGACGGCGACCAGCTCGAGGAGAAGATCGTCCGGGAGCGCCCCGACGTCGTCCTGCTGGACGTCGTGATGCCCAAGCGAAACGGGTTCGAGGTGCTCCGCAGCCTGCGCAAGGACGAGCGCACCCGCGAGACGCGCGTGGTCTTCGTCAGCTCGAAGAACCAGCAGAGCGACCGCGTCTGGGGCATGCGGCAGGGCGCCGACGAGTACCTGCCGAAGCCGTTCACCCCAGAGCAGCTCGTCACCATCGTCCGGAGGTTCCTCAAGTGACCACGAGTCTCCTCGACAGCTCCGCGGCGGTCCGGGCCTGCGTCTTCACGCTGGCCGGCGAGCCGTTCGCCATCGACGTCACCCAGGTGCGCGAGGTGGCCGTCTTTCAGGAGTGGACGACGGTGCCGCTGGCCTCCCCGCATCTCGTGGGCGTGGCGAACCTGCGCGGCGACGTCATCCCGATTGCCGACGCGCGCGGCGTGCTGAAGCTGGCCGCTTGCCGGAGCGGACGCAAGCTCTGGACGCTGATCGTCGAGGCGGAGGGCTGCGAGGTCGCGCTCGTCATCGACGGTGAAGTCAGCCTCGAGGCCTTCGGCGGGATCACGGGTCTCGACGAGTCGAATCCACGGCCGCACGCCGAGTGGGCGCTCGGGTTGCTGCCCGACGGCGAGCGGCTCGTTCCGTTGCTCGATCCGGCCAGAGTTCTGCGCGCGCTCCGCGAGGGGCGCGACAGGGAGGGATGACGATGCAGCGGCGGGCACTCTTGCGAATCCTTTCCGGAGCCGCCGTGGGCGGCGTTCTCAGCGGGCGGACGGCCTGGGCCCAAGCGCCGGCCCGGGGCGGTGTCGACCCGCGCGGCGCCGGCGCACTCGTCGTGAGCGGCCGGGATCTCAAGATCGGCATGAGCGCCGCCTTCCGGGGACCGTCGGCGGGGCTCGGCATCGAGCTCTACCGCGGCGCGCAGGCCTACTACACCGAGATCAACCAGAAGGGCGGCGTCCATGGTCGCCCGATCTCGGTGGTCGCGCTCGACGATGGCTACGAGCCGACACCCTGCATCAAGAACACCATCGAGCTCGTGGAGAAGGAGCAGGTGTTCTTCCTCTCCAACTACGTCGGCACGCCCACGCTCTCCCGCGCGCTGCCGGTCATCAAGCGTTACGCCGATCGCCACGTGATCCTCGTCGGCAACTTCACCGGCGCACAGCCGCAGCGCGAGGAGCCATACGTCGATCAGGTCTTCAACATTCGCGCCTCGTACCGGCAGGAGATGATGGCCCTGGTCGACCGCTTCTGGCAGACCGGCGCGCGCCGGTTCGGCGTCTTCTACCAGATCGACGCCTACGGCCGCAGCGGCACCGACGGCGTGGCCCGCGGCCTGGCGCAGCGAGGCGCGACGATCGCGGCCGAGGCCACGTACGTGCGCCACGCCACGTTCGCGTCCGACATGAGTCCGGCCGTGCAGGCGCTCAGGAAGGCCGGAGTCGAGGTGGTCCTGTGCACCGGCGCTTATCAGGGCTGCGGTGCTTTCGTCCGCACCGCGCGCGATCTCGGCTGGACCGTGCCCATCTCGAACGTCTCGTTCGTCGGCTCCGAGGCGATGCTGAGCCTGCTCGTAAATCACGGTAAGTCCACCGGCCGCGATTACACCCGCGGCCTCGTCAACTCCCAGGTGGTCCCGAGCTACGACGACCTGAGCCTGCCGGCCGTCGTCGAGTACCGCACGCTGATGGACCGGCACAACCCGCAAGTGCCGACGGCCCTGCGTGATCCCCAGCACGCCTCGGAGCCGCTCAGCTTCCGCAGCCTGGAGGGCTTCGTCAACGCCAAGGTGATCGTCGAGGCGCTGCGCCGGAGCGGCGCGAACCCGACCCGCGCCGGCCTCCGGCAGGCGCTGGAGTCGATGAAAAACTTCGATCTCGGCATCGGCGCCACGCTCAACTTCGCGCCGGAGCGCCACCAGGGGCTGGACAACGTGTACTTCACGAGCGTGGTGAACGGACGATGGGCCCCCGTCTCGGACTGGGCGGCCGCGGTGAAAGCATGAAGAGGCAACGACCGCTGAGACTCGGTCTGCTCTCGAAGCTGATCCTGTTCCTGGCGCTGACGCTGGTGCCGCTCGCGGCGATCACGTGGTGGATCTCCGTGCGGGCGATCACCGCGAACCTGACGGACGAGTTCACGTCCAAGGGTACCGCGATCGCGCGAAGCCTGGCCAGCTCGGCCGTCGACCTCCTGCTCACCCGCGACGCGTCCACCGTGCAGGGGCTCGTCGACCAGGTCGGCGCCATCAACGGCGTGAAATACGTCATGGTCTACGACCAGCAGAAGACGCTGGTCGCCCACACCTTCGCGCCGCTCGTGCCGCCCGGCATCGTCGACCGAAACCTGGTGCCGGGCGACGCGGCCCAGCAGGTCCGGGAGATCGCGTATCCGGACCCGGTCAGCGGCGCGACGCAGCAGATCATCGACATCGGCGTGCCGGTGCTGGCCGGTCAGCTGGGAACGGTCCGCGTCGGGATGGACCGCTCGATCATCACCGCGGCGGCGACGCGCTCGGGCCAGTACCTGCTCCTGGTCTTCCTGGGCATCTCGATGCTGGCGGTGCTGGCCGGCGTGTTCTTCGCCCATCACATCACCAAGCCGGTGACTCAGGTCGTCCGGGCGGCCGAGCGCGTCGGCCAGGGTGATCTCACGCGGCTGGTCACCGTGTCGTCGCGCGACGAGATCGGGCAGCTCGCGGCGACCTTCAACGACACCATCGTGCGCCTGCGCTCGCAGGTCCAGACCGAATCCGAGCGCGACGATGAGCGGCACAAGCGCGAGGAGCTCCAGCGCAACATCATGCGCTTCCTCGATACCGCCACCGAGATCGCGCGAGGCGATCTCACCCGGCGCGGCCAGGTGACCTCGGACGTCCTCGGCAGCGTCGTGGACGCGATCAACGTGATGGTCGAGGAGCTGGCGACCCTGATCGAGGGCGTGCGCGAGGCGGCGCAGCAGGTCCTCACGAGCTCGACCGAGATGATGGGCACCATGGAGGCGACCGCCGGCGGCGCCCAGACGCAGTCGCGCGAGGCGGTGGCGGTGAGCGGCACGATGGAAGCGCTGACGCGCTCGATGCGGCAGGTGGCGGAGAACGCCGAGCAGTCGGCCACCTCGGCCGACCTCACCCTCGAGTCGGCGCAGAAGGGCGAGCACGCCGTGCGGGCGAGCCTTTCCGGCATGCAGAAGATCCGGGGCGAGGTGCAGGGAATCTCCAAGAAGGTGAAGAATCTCGCCGATCGCTCCCTGGAAATCTCGGAGATCGTCACCACCATCGAGGACATTTCCTCGCAGACCAATCTCCTCGCGCTCAACGCGGCGATCGAGGCCGCCGGTGCCGGCGAGGCCGGGCTGCGCTTCGCGGTCGTGGCCGAGGAGGTTCGCAAGCTCGCCGAGCGCTCCGGCAAGGCCGCCAAGGACATCGTGCTGCTCATCAAGTCGGTCCAGACGGAGACGCAGCAGGCCGTGGTGGCGATGGAAGAGGGCACGCGGGAGGTCGAGGCGGGCTACCGGGTCACGGTCGAAGCCGGCGAGCGCCTGCGCCAGATCGGCGAGATCTCGCAAAAGACGGCCGCGCTGGCCCGTGAAATCTCGCAGGCGGCCCAGGAGCAAGTCCACGACGTCGAGGGCGGCGCGGTCGCCGTCCAGTCGATCGCGGGTGTGGCGGTCGAGACCGAGAAGGCGGCGCTCGAGACGCGCAAGACGATGGATCAGGTGGTACGGGTCGCCCAGGCCCTCACGTCCAGCCTCGCGCGGTTCAAGCTGGCGACCTGAGACGGCATCTAGAGGAGAGATCGTGGCGGACGGCGACCGGCAGTTCCTGCTGAGCGTGTTCTTGATGGAGGCGTGGGACACCCTCGCCGCCGTCGAGGACGGCCTCACCGCGCTCGGGCACGTGCCCCGCGAGGCGGCGACGCTCGAGAACCTCACGGTCGTGACGCACCGGCTGCGCGGCTCGGCGGCCCTCAGCGGGTTTCCCCAGGTGTCGGCGCTCGCCACCGCGATGGAGGAAACGGTGGAGCGGGCGGCGGCCGCCCCCGACGGCGACCGGCGCGCCCTCGCGGCGCTGTCGGACATGGTGCTCGCGCTGAAGACCGCGCTGGACGTGATCGGCGCCACCGGCGCGGAGGACGGGGAGGCGATCGCCGAGGCGCTCGATCGCATCGTGCCGGCGGCGCCGCCCGAGCCCGGAATGGATACGGCGCGGCGTCTGGACGAGCTGGACCGGTTCTTCGCCGGCCAGTCGGACGTGCTCGAGTACTTCGTGCCGGAGGCCGTCGAGCACCTCGAGTCGATGGCTCAGTCGCTGGTCGCGCTGGAAGGCGACGGCGTCACCGCCGACGAGATCGCGAGCCTCTTCCGGGCCGTCCACACGCTCAAGGGCGCCGCCTATACCGTCGGGTGCGAGATGATCGGCGGCCTCGCCCATCGCATCGAGGACATGCTGGGCGAGATTCGCGAGAGCCGGCGCGCTCTCGACCGCGTCGCGATCGAGACGATCTTCGCCGGGCTCGACGCCCTCAGGCTCCTCGTGCGCAGCGGAGAGGGCGTGACCGAAGGGCGAGCC
>DASRIY010000423.1:0-13581 GCA_035649755.1 Candidatus Methylomirabilota bacterium | reverse complement strand
GCCGGCCGGCTCCCAGTCGGCGATCGCGACCATCGTGCCCATGCAGGCCGGCGTCACGAAGCCGAGCCGGTAGGTGTCCTCGACGACCGCGGCCGCCTCGGCCAGCGCCCGGTCGACGTCGCCGTGGCTGAACTGGTAGCGCAGATGGTGGCGGTTGGTGTTGAGCTCCTCGTGCACGAGCGGCGCGCCCGGCTCGAGGGCTTTCAGCGGATCGAACACCGCGGGCAGCTCCTCGTACTCGACCTCGATGAGCGCCAGCGCCTCCTCGGCGATCTCCGGCGTTTCGGCGGCGACCGCGGCGATCTCGTCGCGGATGCAGCGCACCTTGCCGCGCTTGAGGGCCGTCTGGTCCTTGGCGAAGCCGAACGGGCGCGGCTCGACGTCGGCGCCCGTCACCACCGCGAGCACGCCCGGATGCGCGCGGGCCCGGCCGGCGTCGAGCCGAACGATGCGCGCGTGCGGCAGGCCGGCGCGCAGGATCTTGCCGTGGGCGAGGCGCGGCAGCTCGAGGTCGTGCAGAAAGCGCGTGCGGCCCGTGACCTTGTCCGGGCCGTCCCGCTTCGGCGTGGATTTGCCGACGATGGTGAACGGCTGCGCCATCGTCAGAGCTTCACGGCCTCCTGGTGCTCGCCGAACACGCGCCTCATGGCCTGGGCCATCTCGCCGAGGGTCGCGTACGCCTTGACCGCTTCCATGATCGGCTCCATCAGATTTTGGCGCCCGCGCGCCTCGGCGGTGAGCCGGTCGAGCGTGGCGTTGACCACGCCGTTGTCCCTCTGGGCGCGAATGCGCGCGAGCTTCGCCAGCTGCGCCTCGGTCGTCCGCGGATCGAACGAGTAGAGCTCCACGTCACGGTCGGCCTCGACGGGTTGGTCGCCCACGTGACAGTTGACCGCGACCTTCGGAACCTCGCCGGTCGCCATCCGCTGCTCGTACAGGTATGCCTGCCGGGCCACCTCGGCCTGGATGGCGCCGCTCTTGACGGCCTCGACGATGCCGCCCATGCGCTCGACGCGCCCGAGCTCGTCGACGATCTGCTTCTCCATCGCGGTGGTGAGGGCCTCGACGTAGTACGAGCCGGCGAGCGGATCGGCCGTATCGGCGGCGCCCGACTCCTCGGCGCAGATCTGCATGGTGCGGAGCGCGATGAGCTGGGCCTTCGGCGACGGAATCGTGTACGCCTCGTCGTAGGTCGGCAGCGCCATCGTCTGGGCGCCGGCGAGCGCGCCGGCCAGCGCGATGTAGGCGCCGCGCACGATGTTGTTCTCGGGCTCCTGCACCGCGAACGCGGAGCCGCCGCCGCCGATCAGGCTCCTGAACATCCATGATCTCGGATTGGACGCCCCGAACCGCTCGCGCAGCATGCGCGCGTAGAGCCGCCGGCCGGCGCGGAACTTCGCGACCTCCTCGAAGATCTTTCCCCAGGCGGTGAAGTTGAACGAGATGCGCGGGGCGAAGTCGTCGACGGCCATGCCCCGCGTCAGCATGAGCTCCACGTAGGCCGCGGCGATCGCGAGGCCGTAGGCCATCTCCTGCGCCGTGGTGCAGCCGGCTTCGCGGATGTGATAGCCGCACACCGACACCGGATTCGAGCGCGGGTAGCGGCGCGCTGAGAACTCGATGAGGTCGGCGACCAGCCGCAGCGAGGGATCGACGGGATAGATCCAGGTGCCGCGCGCGATGAACTCCTTGAGGATGTCGTTCTGCGGCGTGGTCACCACGCGCTCGGGCGCCGCGCCCTGCTTTTCCGCGACGGCGTAGTACATCGCGGTGATCGGCGCCGCCATGCCGTTGATGGTGAGCGACACGCTCACGCGGTCGAGCGGGATGCCGGCGAAGGCCGCCTCCATGTCGGCGAGCGTGTCCACCGCCATGCCGACGCGGCCGACCTCGCCTTCGGCCTTGGGGTCGTCGGAATCGAGCCCGAGCTGGGTCGGCAGGTCGAACGCGACGTTCAGCGCGTCCTGGCCGTGAGCCATCAAGTATTTGAAACGCTCATTGGTCTCCTCCGGAGTGCCGAACCCGATATATTGGCGCATCGTCCACAGGCGCTCGCGGTACATGTGCTTGTGGATGCCGCGCGTGAACGGGTACTCACCGGGCCGGCCGATGTCGCGCTCGAAGTCGACGCCGGCGAGATCCTCGGGCCCGTAGGCCGGCGCGATCGGAAAGCCGGCGTGGGTCTTCAGCTCTTTCATCCTTCGCCTCCCTCCCTACTCCCCTGGCGCTCGGCGCGCCGAAACGCCTTGACAATCTCGGGGAGCGGCGTGCCCATCGGAAAGACGTCGTGCACGCCGAGCTCCTTCAGGGGCTCGACGTCACGGGGGGGAATCGTGCCGCCCACCACCACCGCGATGTCGGAGGCGTCTTGCGCCCTGAGTCCGTCGAGCACGCGACGCGCCAGCAGCAAGTGCGCGCCGGACAGGATCGAGAGCCCGACGACGTCGACGTCTTCCTGGACTGCCTCCTGCACGATCTCGGCGGGCGTCCGCTTGAGCCCCGAATAGATGACCTCGATTCCCGCGTCGCGCAACGCGTGGGCCACGACCTTGGCGCCGCGGTCGTGCCCGTCGAGCCCGGGCTTGGCGATGAGAACCCTCATGCCGGCCGGAACGCCGGGAGCCAGCGAGCGCTCCCGCCGGGATCGTCGGCGACCCGGAGCGGTACCAGACGTACGGGCTGCCCGACCGCGACGGACGACACGTCCGCATCGACGAGGATGGAGAAGACCCGCAGGCCGTCGATCTTCACGATCGCGAAGACGCGCGGCCCTTCGAATCCGGCCGGCAGGCCCGCTTCCTGGACCGTGAAGGCGTGGATGGTTCCGCGGCCGGACAGATCGGTCCAGTCGAACCGGTCGGAGCCGCATTCCCCGCAGAACCCGCGCGGCGGCCAGGCCAGACGCCCGCACGCGGCGCAGCGCGTGGTCGCCAGGCGGCCGTCGGCAAGGCGTGTATAGAACTCGTGGAGCTTGGTGTGATCCGCCGACTCCAGCGGGAACGGATCGGTCGCGCGGAAGTACAGCACGTCAAGCGCTCCGGTGGCGCCGGAGCTGCCGGAGCAGGGCCCGCACCTTCGCGCTCTCGAACGCCTCGCGCCGGTCGCCGCTGTAGTCGAAGAACCCGCGGCCGGTCTTCGAGCCGAGCTCGTTCTTGGCGACCTTCTCCTCGACGAGGCGCGCGGGCTCGAAGCGCTGGTCGCCGAGGGCCGTGGCCAGGAACCGGCTGGCGCGGTGCAGGATGTCCACGCCGCCCCAGTCGATGAACTCGAAGATACCGACGGTCGCGTAGCGAAACCCCATGCCGGCCTTGAACGCGCGATCGACGTCCTCGGGGGTCGCCACACCCTCCTCGACCAGGCGCACCGCCTCGTTCATGAGCAGCGCCTGCATCCGGGGCCCGATGAACCCGGGTGAGTCGGCGCAGCGCACCGGGGTCTTACCGAGCTTCTCGAGCAGCGCGATCGTTCGCTGCACGACCCCGGCGTCGGTCGAGCGCCCGGGCACCACCTCGACGAGCGGAATGATGTGCGCGGGGTTGAGCCAGTGTACCCCTAGAAAACGCTCGCCGCCTTCGATGGCCTCGACGAGATGCGCGGGCGAGATGGTCGAGCTGGTCGATGCGATGATCGCCTCGGGCGCCACCCGGGCCGATACGCGCGCCAGCGCCTCGCGCTTGAGATCGACCAGCTCGGGCAGCGCCTCCTGGACGAACCCGCAGCCCTCGAGCCCGTCGAGCCCTCTCCGGTCCTCGAGCCGCGCCAGCGTCGGCGGAATCTCCGCGGCGGAGATCACGCCTTCCTCCGCCATGAGGCGCAGGTCACGCGCGATTTCCCGGCGCGCGTCGGCGAAGACGGCGGCCGCTTCGTCGGCGGTCCGATCCTTGAGGTCGACCAGCGCCACCGCGGAGCCGCCCAGCGCGAACGTGAGGGCGATCTGACGCCCGATCCGTCCGGGCCCCAGCACGGCGACCCGATTCAGGCTCATGCTCAGCGGGGCTCGCGCCCGTAGACCATGACCACGTGCTCGCCCATGCCGCTGTTGTTGTGCGTGAGCCCGACGGCGGCATCGGGAACCTGGCGCGCGCCGGCCTCGCCGCGAAGCTGCGCGAACACCTCGGCGGCCTGCGCGACACCCGTGGCCCCGAGCGGATGGCCGCAGCCGATCAGCCCGCCCCGCGGGTTCACTACCACGTCGCCGCCGTAGTCGCTTCGCCCGGCTGCGACGAACGGCCCGGCCTCGCCCTTCCGGCAAAAGCCCAGCTCCTCGTACGCGATCATCTCGGCGATCGCGAAGCAGTCGTGGACCTCGGCCACGTCCACGTCGGCCGGCCCGACGCCCGCCATGCGGTACGCGCTCTGCGCGGCGCGCTCGAGCGCGGGCCAGCGGGCGTAGTCCTCGTGCAGCGACGTCAGCTGGAAGCCGTCGAGCGCCTGGCCGGTGCCGCGAATCCACACGGGCCGGTCGGTGAGGTCGCGGGCGCGCTCCTCGGAAGCGACCAGCACGGCGGCGGCGCCGTCGGTGATCGGCGAGCACATGAACAGCCTGAGCGGCGTCGAGATCATCCGCGAGCACAGGATCTGATCGAGCGTCGCGCCCTTCTGGAAGTGGGCGTTCGGGTTCTTCGACGCGTGCGTGTGATTCTTCAGGCCGACCATGGCGAGCTGCTCCTCGGTCGTGCCGTACTCGGCGATGTGCCGTTGCGCGGCGAGGGCGAAGCAGGGCGGCGCCGTGAGCCCGAACGCCGCCTCCCATTCACGATCGACGCCGGTTCCCATGTTCAGGATGGCCTCGTCGCCGCGCGGCTGGTTCAGCTTCTCGACGCCCAGCACCATGACGAGGTCGGCGAGGCCGGCGGCGATGAACGCGTAGGCGTAGCGGATGCCGACGGTCCCCGAGGCGCACATGTGCTCGGTGCGGGCGCTGAGGGCACTCGGCCGGATTCCGAGCGCCTCGGCGGCCATCGACGCGATGTGAGACTGAAAGGCCGTCCGCTCCGGCATGACGGAGCCGACCACCAGGCCCTCGACGTCCCTCGGCTTCACCGCCGGAATGGAATCGAAGCACGCTTTGCCGGCTTCCCAGATGAGGTCGCGATAGCTCGCCTTGCGGACCCCGAACTTCGACACTCCGGCGCCGACCAGCGCGACCTTTCTCACGTCCGCCTCCGCGCAAAAATGCTCAGAGCTCCCTCACTCGAACGCCGTCGCGCGATCCCAGTCGAGGTCGCGGCCGATGATGACGCGCAAGATCTCCGACGTCCCTCCTCCGGGCAGGAGGAATCGCGCATCCCGGAAGTACCGCTGGACCGGGTACTCGCTGGCCAGGCCGTACGACGCGAAGATGCGGGCCGCCTCGTCGGTGATCCGCACCGCCGTCTCGGATGCGAAGAGCTTCGTCATGGCGGCCTCGCGCGGGACGACGCGGCCGGTGTCGAGACGCGCGGCCGCCTGGTATGTCAGGAGCATCGATGCGTGGAGTGACGTCAGCATGTCGGCCAGCTTGAACCCGATGGCCTGATGCTCGGCGATCGGCTTGCCGAAGGCCACGCGCTCGCGCGCGTAGCGGACCGCCGCCCCGTACGCCGCGCGCGCGAGCCCGACCGAGATCGCGGCGGTCATCACGCGGATCTCCGAGAGGATCCCGCCGACCTTCTCGACGCCGCCGGTTTCGCCGCCCAGCAGATGCTCCGCGGGAACCTCGACATCCTCGAGCAGGATCTCGCCGGTGACCGAGCCGCGGACCGACATCTTGTCGATCGACTTGCCGAGCGTGATGCCGCGCATCGCGCTCCGGTCGAGGAGAAAGAGCGCGATGTTCTTCATGCCCCGCTCGTCCGACGTCTTGGCGGCGACGGTCAGGAGATCGGCGACCGGTGCGCTGGTCACCCACGTCTTCGTCCCGCGCAGCACGTAGCGGTCACCCCGGCGCTCCGCCCGCGTGGTGATGGCGGCGACGTCGGAGCCGGCGTTGGGCTCGGTCAACGCGAAGGTCGCGATCAGGTCGCCGCGGAGGGCGGGGACCAGATAGCGCCGGCGCAGGTCCTCGGACCCGTGCTTGTAGACGAAGTACGTCCCCATCAGGGACTGCATCGCCGCGGCGGCGGCCACCGACAAGGAGCCGCGCGCGAGCTCCTCGGCGAAAAGGCAGTACGTCACCATGTCGGCGCCGGCGCCGCCGTAGGCCTCCGGATAGCGGAGTCCGAGGTAGCCGAGCTCGCCGATTCGCTTGAAGAGCTTCATCGGAAACTCGGCGCGGTCGTCGATCGCCTCGGCCTCCGGCACCACCTCGGCGTCGACGAATCGGGCGACCGCCTTGCGGAACTGCTCCTGCTCTGACGTGAACGCGATCACGACCGGAGCTCCCGGCGCAGCGTGTCGGTGGCGGGCCCGTCGATCGACAGATCGGCACCGCGCGCGACGATCACCACGCCGTAGTCGCGGCGCGCGGCCTCGACGGACACGTAGTCGTCCAGCACGTCCTCCAGGACGCGGCGCGGGTCGCGCTCGAGCGGATCGCCGTAGCCGCCCGCCCCGGATTGCTGGAACGAGATCACGTCGGCATAGGCGAACTCTCGCGACTGCTTGCCGTGGACGATCTCCTCCCCCGGACCCGGGTTCAGCACGGTGCGGCCGAGCCTGCCCGGCTTGCCGCCGTAGAGACCATACGGCGCGAACCGCTGCCGGTCCGAGAGATTCGTCAGCTTGCCCTCGTCGGCGAGAAACCGGAGATCGCGGCGGATCCCGCAGCCGCCGCGGTACGTGCCGGCGCCGCCCGAATCGCCGATCAGCTCGAAGCGCTCGACGATCATCGGCTGGTTGGCCTCCTGCGCCTCGACCGGAATGTTCGACGCGTTGAATGCCCACGCCATCGCCTCGCAGCCGTCCCGGGTGGCGCGGGCGCCCGTCCCGGAAAGCACGAGCTCGTAGGCGACGAACCGCCGGCGCCGAGCCCGGTCCCAGCCCCCGAAGGTCGGGTTGGCCATGTGCGACGCGGCGGCGCTCACGCGGGCGGGCAGCGCCGGAGCCAGCGCGCCCAGCACGGACTCGAAAGTCCTGTAGCAGATGATGGCGCGTGGCCCCCCGCCGGCGGGCGGCCGCGGGTTGAGGAACGACCCCTCCGGCGCCTTGACGGTGATCGGCCGCAAGGCGCCCTCGTTCATCGGCCCGAGCGGATCGGTCAGGCACTTCACCGCCGCGTACGAGTAGGAGCGCGTGTAGTTAATGTAGGAATTCATGCCCGACGCGGTCTGGGAGCTCGAGCCTTCATAGTCGATGAGGATCGAGTCGCCGTGCACCGTCACCGCGACCGCGACGCGGAGCGGCTCGGTCCCGGGGCCGTAGTCGTCCAGGAAATCCTCGAACCGGTAGACGCCGTCCGGGATCGCGCGGATGGACGCGCGCATGCTCGCCTCGCTTCGGGTGACGATCTCGTCCATGGCGGCGCGGAGCACGTGCTTGCCGTAGCGCGCCGCCAGCTCCTGGAGCCGGAGCTCGCCGACGCGCAGCGCACTCCGCTGAGCGCGGAGGTCGCCGAGCACCTTCTCGGGCGTGCGCGTGTTGGCCGCGATGATCGCGACGATGCCCTCGTGCTCGCGATATTCCTGCCAGACCTTGGTCGGTGGGATCCGCAGCCCTTCCTGGAAGTAATCGAAGATCCCCTCGACGCCCTGGCTGCCCGGCCGCTGCCCGCCCACGTCGGTGTGGTGCAGGATGTTCACGGCGAAGCCCACGATCTCGCCCTTGTGGAACGCCGGCTGGGTGATGAAGAAATCGGGGAGATGTCCCGAGCCGAGGAGCGGGTCGTTGAGCATGATGGCATCACCCGGCCGCAGCGTCTCGCGCGGATGCGCCGCGAGTGCGTTCCTGACGGCGGCCGACATCGCGCCCATGTGGCCCGGCGAATAGGGACCCTGGGCCACCATGCGGCCCTCCGGATCGAAGACCGCCACCGAGAAGTCCTGGCCCTCGCGCGCCTGCTCGGAGTACGCGGTGCGGTGTACGGTGGTCCCGATCTCGACGGCGATCGACTGGAGCGCGCCCCACACGACGCCGAGAGTGATCGGATCGAGCGGTGTCACTGGACGACCTCGTCGGCGCGCGTCACCAGCGTCGGGGGCAGCGTGACGCCGAGCGCCCGGGCGGTCTTGAGGTTGAGGAGCAGCTCGAGCTTCGCGGGCGGCTCCATGGGCAGGTCACCCGGCTTGGCGCCCTTGAGAATCTTGTCCACGAACGCGGCGGCCCGACGGTGCGCATCGATCGCGTTCGGCCCGTACGCCATGAGCCCGCCCACCTCGACGTATTCGCGCTGCGGATAGATCGCGGGCAGGCGGTACTTCGCCGTGAGGCTCACGAGCTGCCGGCGCTGGGGGTCGGCGACGCCGTCGCTGGGAAGGATGACGCCGCCTGCGTTCTCGCGCTTCACGCGCGCAAACGCCGCGTCGAATTCGTCCGGGGCGTGCAGAAACGTCGGCGCGGCCAGCATCACTCTCGATGCCCGCGCCTTGTCCTGCATGTCCTCGAGAACGCCCGTCACGGGCTGCCGCGTGACGAGCACCGCCACACGCGTGGCGGACGGTACCGCCTCGCGCAACAGCTCGACGTACTTCGCGCCGATCCCCGGCACGCCGAGCGTCAAGCCGGTGATGTTGCCGCCCGGCCGCGCCAGGCTCGCGATGAGCCCGCCGGCGACCAGATCGGGCGCCGCGATCGTGACGATCGGAATCGTCGTCGTCGCCGCGCGAGCCGCTTCGATCTCACGCGATCCGGCCGCGACGATGACGTCGACGTTGAGTCGGACCAGGTCGGCGGCGAAACCCGGGAGGTCCCGGGCCTTGCCGGCGGCGAAGCGCCGCTCGATCGTGAGGCTCGCGCCCTGTGCGTGGCCGAGCCCGCGCAACGCCTCGACGATCCCCGCCCACTCGGGGCCGGGCCGGGCTGGATCCGTGGCGAGCGAGAGGATGCCGATGCGCGCGGTCTTCGACGGTGGCTGGGCCGCCACCTCGCCCGGGGCCGACGCCAGCACGAGGCCGACCAGCACGCCGAGCACCAAGCCCTGGGCGCTCATCGCTCGGCAACCTCGGCGAGCAGGTTCGCGTACTCGTCCACGGTAGCCGTCATCCACGGCGGAATCACGGTGGTCGATTCTCGCTCCTCGACGATGGCCGGACCGGTGAGCGACATGCCCGGCGCGAGCGCGTACCGGTCGTACACCGGTGTGTCGGCGTAGCCGCGCGCCTCAGGAAAGTACGCGCGGCGTACGCCCTTGCGGCTTCCCTCGCCGCTGCGCGCCCCCGCCTTGGCCAGGGCGATGCGCGGCGAGCCGCCGATGGCGGAAAGCTTCCAGGTAACGATCTCCACGGGCTCTTCGGGGCTCGCGTAGCCGTAGCGCGCCGCGTACACCTCGTCGAAGCTCGCGCGCATGCGCGCCAGCGCCGCACTGTCCAGGCGGCCGGCGGGGATCGGCACGGTCACCTCGTATCCCTGTCCGACGTAGCGCGCGTCTGCGGAGCGCACGACCGTCACTTCCCCCGCGACCGCCGACTCCCTGACGACCTCGATCGCCTGCGCGGCCATCTCCGCGTACATCGACGTGAGGTGCTGGGGATCGACGGTGTCGAGACGGCGGACGTACGTTCGCGCGACGTCGAACCGCACCTCGGCCGCGAGCAGGCCAATCGCCGCCGTGACGCCGGCGCAGGCTGGGAGAATCACTCGCGGGATGCCGAGGGCCTGCGCGAGCCGGCAGCCGTGGACCGGGCCCGAGCCGCCGAAGGCCACCAGCGTGAGGTCGCGGGGATCGCGTCCGCGCTCGATCGACACGATGCGCGTGGCTAGCTCCATGTTCGTGTTGACGATCGCGTGGATGCCCCACGCTGCCTCCTCGAGCGAGAGACCGAGCGGCCGCGCGATCTTCGCCTCGATCGCCCGCGCCGCGGCGCCTCCCTCGAGCCGCATCGCCCCGCCGGCGAAATAGTCGGGATTGACGTAGCCGAGGACGACGTCGGCGTCGGTCACGGTCGGCTCGGCGCCGCCCCGCCCGTAGCAGACGGGGCCCGGCATCGACGAGGCGCTCTCTGGACCAACGGCGATGACGCCGAGCCGGGCGCTCGCGATCGACCCGCCCCCCGCGCCGATCTCGACGAGATCGATCGCCTGGATGTTCATCGGTAGGCCGCTGCCGGGCGCGTTCTTCACCCGGTGCAGCTCGAAGGCCGTCGTCGTTGCGGGACGCCCCTTCTCGATCAGCGCGAGCTTCGCGGTGGTGCCGCCCATGTCGAAGGCGATGAGGTCACTGTGTCCGGTGAGCTCGCCATAGGCCGCCGCCATCAAGGCACCTGCCGCGGGGCCCGACTCGATCATCCGGACCGGATGCCGCTGCATGGCCTCGGCGGTCGCGACACCGCCGGAGGACTGCATCACGAAGAGCCGGCCGCGGTAGCCGCGGCGCGCGGTCGCGGACGCGAGGCCGCGCAGGTATTCACCGACGGCCGTCATGACGTAGGCGTTCACCACGGTCGTCGACGTACGCTCGTACTCGCGAAACGTCGGCGCCACCTCGTGCGACAGCGTCACCGTGACGTGCGGCGCTTCCTCGGCGACCAGCTCGGCCAGCCGCCGCTCGTGCGCGGGATTCAGATACGAATGAAGCAGGCACACCGCGAGCGTCGTCACGCCGCGCCCGACCAGCTCGCGGATCGCGCGCCGGGCGCCAGCCTCGTCGAGCGGCGTCCGCACCGATCCGTCGGCGAGAACGCGCTCGGTCACCTCGCCCATCAGCCGCCGCCGGATCAGCGGCGCCGGCTTCTCGATCTGCAGATCGTAGACCTGGTAGCGGCGCTCGCGTCCGATGATGAGGACGTCGCGGAAGCCGCGCGTCATCAGGAGCCCGACGCCGCGCGCCTTGCGCTCGATGACGATGTTGGAGCCGAGCGTGGTGCCGTGAATCGCCTGGGCCACGTCGGCCCACGCCACGCCGCTCTGCGCGATCAACTCGTCGAGGCCCGCCAGGCACGCCTCGGACGGATCCGGGTAGGTCGTCAGCCGCTTGGCGGTACGCAGCTCACCGGAGGGCGACTGGAGCACGAAGTCGGTGAAGGTTCCGCCGACGTCGAACCCTACCCGGTACGACATGATCAGACGCTAGTTCCGGCGATCCGAGCGCGAAAGAACGATCCGATAGGGATATCGACGGCACGTTTGCCAGGTGTTGGTGTACTCGACCGGCTCCCCGCTCGCCGCGAAGTACGTGCGCTCGAAGAACAGCAGCGGAGAGCGGGCGCGTATCTGCAATAGCTCGGCGACCTGCCGCGGCGCGAGGGCCGCGTCCACGACCTGTTCCATGAGCTTGATGGGCATGCCGAGGTGCCGCTCGATGGCGCCGATCAGCGAGGTCTTCTGCAGATCCTCCTCCGACACGGCGGCGCCGATCGACAGCGGCATGT
Source organism: Candidatus Methylomirabilota bacterium (assembly GCA_035649755.1). Classification (GTDB taxonomy): domain Bacteria; phylum Methylomirabilota; class Methylomirabilia; order Rokubacteriales; family CSP1-6; genus AR31. The sequence goes on along the minus strand of DASRIY010000423.1, from coordinate 2,140 downwards.
ACGCGGTCACATGCTGGAAGGGGCCGTTGTCGGCGATCCGGACGAAGGTGATGCAGTGAGCCGAGGAGCGCGGGGGCATGCGAAGCGCCCGGGCGATGTTCGCGGGCAGGAGCACGACGCCCCGGGAGACGAACTTGAACTCCGTCTCGTCGCCGAGGGCCATCATGTCGCCGACCGAGCCGATGACCCTGAGCTTGCGGTCTCCGCCGGCCGAGGGCGTCGCGAACGTGCCCCGGCCCGCGTGCCGGTAGAGGCGCCCTTCCTGGACGAGGACGTCCAGGGCCTGGCGGATCGTCGGCCGGCTCACCTTGAAGCGCGCGCACAGCTCGTGCTCGGAGGAGATTCGCTCGCCCTCCTCGCGCAGGTCGGCTCGGATGGCGTCGGCAATCTGGAGGTACCTCGGAATTCCGGGACGGTAATTCAAAGCCGGATGAACCTCCCGTTGTCAGGATGTCTAGACATCTAACACCAGGAGTACCCGGCCGTCAAATTACGGAACTGCCTTACAGGACCCCCTCGTTGTCCGGACAGCTACCGGCCGATGAGCTCGCGGGCGATCACGACGCGCTGGATCTGGTTGGTGCCCTCGAAGATCTGGGTGATCTTCGCGTCCCGCATGAAGCGCTCGACCGGATACTCGCGGGTGTAGCCGTAGCCGCCGAAGATCTGTACGGCGTCGGTGGCGACCTTCATGGCGGCGTCGGCGGCGAAGCACTTGGCCATCGACGACTCGAACGCCGTCGGCGAGCCGCCTCGATCGAGGAGCGACGCCGCGTGATGGACGAGGAGCCGCGCGCCGTGCACCTGCATGGCCATGTCGGCCAGCATGAACTGGAGGCCCTGGAAGGACGCGATCGGCTGACCGAACTGCTGGCGCTCCTTCGCGTAGGCCACCGCCGCGTCGAGGGCGGCCTGGCCGATCCCCACCGCCTGGGCGCCCACGGCAGGGCGCGAGCCGTCGAGGGTGCGGAGCGCGATCTTGAAACCCTCCCCCTCCTCGCCCAGGCGGTTCTCGACGGGGACCTCGCAGTCGCTCAGGTGGAGCGCGACGGTCGGCGAGCCGCGGATGCCCATCTTGCGCTCGAGCTTGCCGACGGAGAAGCCGGGGAACGTCGGCTCGACCAGAAACGCCGTGACGCCGCGCCGCCCGCGGCCGCGGTCGACGGTCGCGAAGAGCGTGATGACCTTGGCGTGGCTCCCGTTGCTGACCCAGAGCTTCTGGCCGTTCAGCACGTAGCGGTCGCCCTTGCGAACGGCCAGCGTCGAAAGCGAGCCGGCGTCCGAGCCGGCGCCGGGCTCCGACACCGAGAACGCCGCGGTGATCTCGCCCGAGGCCAGGCGCGGGAGGTAGCGGCGCTTCTGCTCCCCGTTGCCAGCCGCGACGATCGGCCAGCCGCCCGCGTACTGGACGAGGTAGATGACCGCGGTGGACGCGCACGCCCAGGCGATCTCCTCGACGGCGATGCAGAACGCGAGAGCGCCCATCGCGCTGCCGCCGTACGCCTCCGGAATGTAGAGCCCCAGCAGCCCTTGCTTGCCGAGGAGCGCGAGCTGCTCGGCGGGGTAGGCCTCGGTCTCGTCCACGTGGGCGGCCAGCGGCGCGATTCGGTCGCGCGCGACCGAGCGCACGAGGTCCCGCATGGCGCTCTGCTCGTCGGTCAGGTAGAGATCCTGGGACATCGCCGATTCACTCTCTGGAGAACATTCTCTCCCGAAAGCATTATCCGAGACGCGGCAAGGACGATGACAGTTATCGTCACTTGCTCAGACGAATTTTTGTAGCCGAAAAATCCGGATATCGGGGCTCCGCGCGCCAAGTGCCCGGGATTTCGACCACCGGCCGGCTGGCATCGACGGTGCAGTAGCGAGGCCCCATGCAAAACGAGAAAGTCGTTGTCGTGATGCCGGCGTACAACGCGGGGCGGACGCTCCGCATGACATACAATGAGCTGCCGAAGGACACCGTCAGCCTCGTCATCCTGGTGGACGACGGCCCACGGACGGGACGCTCGAGGTTGCGCGGCAGCTCGGCCTCGAGATCTTCGTGCACAACCGCAACTACGGTTACGGTGCGAACCAGAAGACGTGCTACGCGGAGGCGCTGCGGGCGGGGGCCGACATCGTGGTGATGGTGCACCCC
>DASRIY010000422.1:0-2473 GCA_035649755.1 Candidatus Methylomirabilota bacterium | reverse complement strand
CCGGCGCGTCGGTGACGTACTCGGCCGCTTCCATCATCTCCTGGATCTTCCGGATGTCTTCGCGCATGGCTAGCTATTGTACATGAAGCTTCGCGTAGTCTTCCGGCGTGTCCACGTCGGGCGGCATCGCCAGATCGATGGCAATACGCTCGACGCGCTCGGGGTGCGCGGCGACCACCGCGCGCGCGCCGGAATCGCCCCCGAGCGCACGCAGCTCGGCGAAGATCTCCGAGGAGAAGACGACCGGCGTGCCCTGCACACCGCGGTAGACGGGCGCCACGATCGCCTTGCCGGAAGTCTGGAAGGCCTCGAGCAGCGTGCGCACGACGGCGTCGGGAATGCGGGGCTGGTCGCCGAGCGCGACCATGGCGGCGCGCGTCCACGGCTTCAGCGCGGCCACGCCGACGGCGATCGAGGTGCCCTGGCCGTCCTGCGGGCGCGGGTTCACGGCAAAGCGCACCTGTAGATCCGACAGCGCCTGTCGGATCGCCGCGTCGTCGGCACCGGTGACCACCACGACGTCCTCGACGTGTGGAAGGATTCGCTCCACCGCCCAGCGCACGACGGGCTTCCCCTGGAGCTGGAGCAGGAGCTTTTGCCGGCCCATGCGCCGGGCGAGCCCAGCCGCCAGTACGACCGCCGCAATCACCGAAGCCTCACGCTCTCGCTCTCACACCCAGAGCGCCTCGAGCTCTTTCGCCACTTCGCCGGGCCGCTCGAGCTGCCACCAGTGCCCGCACTCCGCGTAGGTGACGAATCGCGCGCCGGTTCGGCTCGCCAGCCGGCTGCCGAACACGGGTGCCGCGTACGGATCATCGGCGCCCCACAGGACGAGCCCGCGTCCGCCGACACGAGTGAGCCCGTGCTCCCATTCCGCGCCGACGCGCACGCCCGATCGGTAGAGCGCGAGAATGCTCCGCTTCATCGTCGCGTCGACGCGACGGGCGGCCTCCGCGGCATCCTCGGCCGGAACGCCGGCAGCAACGAGGCTGGGCGCCAGTGTCTCGGGCGTGAGCTTCTCCATCACCTGCTCGCCGACCTCCCGCGTCTGCCAGAGCTTCGCCACCTTGTGCCACTCGTAATCCGGATCGAGCGGCGCACCGCCGACCGCCCAGGTCCGGATCAGCTTGGGCTCGAGCGACGCGACCCGCAGCGCCAGGATGGCGCCCCAGTCATGCGCCACGAGATCGACGGGCCCGCCGACGTTGTCCACCTCGCTCAGCAGCCAGTCGCAGTACGCCTCCTTGCTGCAATCGAATCCCGGCGGCACCTCGCATCCGAACCCCGGCAGCGACACGGACACGACATCGTCCCGACGCAGCCGGCGAATCAACGTCTTCCACACGTGATGCGTATCGGGGACTCCATGTACGAACACCGCCGGCATCAGCGGTCACCACAAAGGGGAAGACGGTGATCGAATACCGACCGGGACGAGTGCCGCCTGGGAGAGCTCGCCAGCGGAACTATTTGTCTTGCAGACGGTCGGACTTCGAGGAGTTCTGAATTTGCGGGGCCGGGTTCACCTTCGCGGGTGGCGGCCCATCGGGCTTCCGCCCGGCGCTCTTTTCCGTCTGGGCCTGCTTGGCCTCAGTGACTCGCGCCGTTCTGGTCTCGACCATCGGTGAATTGCTCCTCATCCGCAACGCTATCATCCCTGGCCGGGATACCACAACTCGACACGCACAATCGGGTTCTCCCTCGTCAGCAGCACACCTTCCCCCTCGATGGGGAGCAGGCTACCGTCCGGCTCCACCTGCGAAGCCTCGGTCAGCAAGATCTCGTAGCGGCCAGCCTCCTCGGAGAAGAGGTCGATCTTTCCGAGAAACCTCGAGCCGTCCCGGCACGCCACCATCGCGTAGGAGGTCTGTGACGCCGCGGTCAGGGCCTCGGCCCAGACCAGGTTCTCGCCGGTCCGGTTCGTCAGCTTGAGCTTTCGCAGCAGACGAAAATCCCAGCCATGATGACGCGTGACCCCGAACACCAGGCCGACTCCGATCGCGATCAGGATGATCGGGAAGCCGCCGGCCTCGGAGAATTGGCGTCCCAGCTCGCCGGGCAGGCTCGGCGACGTCTGGATGGCTTCGCCGAGCGCACGAAGCCAGCGGGCGGGCGCGAACGACGACAGGCTCGTCAGACACCACTCGATCAGACCGAAGAGCGCGTGGTCGATCAGCGTGAAGATGAGGCCGTCGATCGCCAGATTGAAGGGTCGGCTCGGAGCCGAGATCGAGAGCGCCGCCTTGAAGGCTTCGACCCTGAGCGCTTCCATCGCTCTCGTGTTGCCGGCTGAGCCGGGTCGATCCGGCTCAGCCGTTCACAGACAGTACTCGCCGATCAGCCCTGGGCCCGCTTCACGGCCTCCGTGATGGCCCGCTTGGCGAACACCCGGCAAAGGTGCGACTTGTACTCGACCGACCCCTGAAGGTCGGCCTGCACGTCCACGCCTTCGGCGGCCTTCGAGGCCGCCGCT
>DASRIY010000421.1:0-2536 GCA_035649755.1 Candidatus Methylomirabilota bacterium | reverse complement strand
GGGTTCGCGCGCACCCAGCGCTCGGCCGGCGTGCCGGCGAGCGGCCCGCGGATCTTGGCGGGCGTGCCGAGGGCGAGCATGCCTTCAGGAATTTCCGTCTCGGGCGTGACGAGGGCGCCGGCGGCTACCATGGAGCGGGCTCCGATCCGCGCGCCGTCGAGGACGGTCGCGCCGTTGCCGATCAGGCATTCCTCGCCGAGCGACGCCGCGTGGATCGTGCAATTGTGGCCGACGGTCGAGCCCGCGCCGATCTCCACGCCGCTGCGGGGCGTGACGTGGACGACGGCGCAATCCTGCACGTTGGCGCCCCGGCGAACCACGATCGGATTGAAGTCGCCGCGAAGCACGGCGTTGTACCACACCGATGCGCGCTCCTCGACGGTCACGTCGCCGATGAGAACCGCGGTGGGTGCGACGAACGCCGTCGGATGGACCTTCGGGCTCTTGCCCTCGAAGCTGAACAGTGGCATGGGCTGGACCCCCGCAGTATCCTCGAAACTGGCTCTCATCTTACTCGAAGGCGGAAGCGACAGGAGGTGGGAATGCCGTTTCCGAGGATCGCAGCCGTCGCTACCGCGACACCGCCTCACCGCTTCACGCAGGCGCAGATCCTGGCGCTCGCCGGATACCCCGACGAGGAGCGCCGCGGCTTCTTCCGCCGCAGCGACATCGACGGCCGCCACCTCTGGATCGATCCGGCGACCTTCCGGCCCAACGAGTCGGTCGACGAGCTCAACGATCGCTTCCGCGCCGGCGCCCTGCACCTCGGCGAGTCGGCGGCACGCGGGGCCCTGGAGCGCACCGGCTGGGACGCGCGCGACGTCGACTTCATCGCGACCACGACGTGCACCGGACGCCTCACGCCGAGCCTCGACGCGCACCTGATCAGCCGGCTCGGCTGCCGCGCCGACATCCAGCGCGTTCACGTCGGGGACACCGGCTGCGCGTCCGCGATGGTGGCGCTCCAGCAGGCGGCCAACTACCTGACCGCGTTCCCCGGACGCCGGGCGCTCGTCATTGCCGTCGAGATCTGCTCGGCCGCCTACTTCCTGGACGAGCGGCTCGAGAGCGCGGTGGCGCACGCGATCTTCGCCGATGGCGCCGGCGCGCTTGCGTTGACCACCGGCGGGCCGGGGCCGTCGATCGTCGCCCACCGCACGCTGTTCCATTCCGAGCATCTCCCCGCGATGGGATTCGAGTATCCGGGCGGCCGCCTGCGCGTGACCCTCTCGAAGGACGTGCGGCGCATCGGCGGCACCATGATGCGGGAGATGGCGACGATCCTGATGGCAACCCAGGGGCTCAAGCGCGAGGACATTCGCTACTGGGTGCTGCACTCCGCGGGCCGCCGCGTGATCGATCGCGCGCGGTCGCTGCTGGACCTGAGCGAGGAGCAGGTGGGCCACTCGCGCGAGGTGCTGCGCCGCTACGGCAACATGTCGTCGGCGACCATTCTCTTCGTCCTCGAGGAAACCCTTCGCGCGGAGTCGCCCGTCCCCGGCGACTGGGCGCTGATGATCGGCCTCGGCCCCGGCTTCGCCGCCGAGGGAGCGCTATTACGGTGGTGATGCGACGACACGCGATACCACAAAGGGTGAGAACGGGCGCCTCGGAGCCGAGTCACATGATCTCGAGGGAGGTTCGGGCGAGCCGGAGCCACGCCGCGCCTGTCGCAGGCCACCCTCGGTCCAAGGTGGGCTCACGGACCTCGCTACAATGAAACGCGCCGCCGGAGCCCATGAAGTCCTCGACGGCGAGCTCTCGCCGACCGATCTCGCGGCGACCCTCGGCGATATCGACCGGCTCAACGCCTGGTTCGGCGGGTACGCGCTGACGCGTCATCAGATCGACCGCTTGACGGCGGGCGTGCCGCACGATCGGGCGGTGAGCGTGGCCGACGTCGGCGGCGGTACCGCGGCGTTCGCGGTGGGCCTGGCCGCATGGGCGCGCCGGCACGGGCGGCCCATCCGCATCGTGGTCGTGGAGCGCGATCCGGCGACGCTCGCGCTGGCGCGCCCGGTCGTGGCCGCCTACCCCGAGGTGCTGCTGGTCCAGGGCGACGCGGTGGCGCTCCCGTTCCGCGCGCACACGGTCGACATCGTCGCGAGCAGCCTGACGCTTCATCACCTCGAGCCCGAGCAGGCGGTGGAGGGCCTTCGCGAGATGACGGCGGCCGCCCGCATCGCCGTCGTCGTGAACGACCTCCTCCGCAAGCGGTTGTCGCTCGGCCTGGTCTGGCTGGTGACGCGCCTCTTGCGGTGTCATCCGATCTCGCGCCACGACGGCCCGCTCTCGGTCCGCCGCTCCTACTCGCGAGACGAGCTTCGGGCGCTTGCCGAGCGCGCGGGCGCGCGCCGGTTGACGATCCACGAGTATCCGGTGCTGGGCCGCATGCTGGCGGTGCTCACATGACGAGTGATGTCATCGTCGTCGGCGCCGGGCCGGCCGGCGCGGCCACGGCGATCTTCCTCGCCGAGCACGGCCTGGCGGTCCGCCTTCTCGATCGCGCGCGCTTTCCGCGCCCGAAGATCTGCGG
>DASRIY010000420.1:0-2754 GCA_035649755.1 Candidatus Methylomirabilota bacterium | reverse complement strand
GGCCCGACCGCCCCTGATGTCACCGGGATCACGGTCGCCCCGGCCCGCGAGGCCGATCGCGCCTGGTGCCGCGCCCAGCTCACGGCCGCCGGAGTGCCAGCCATCGGATGACGATCTGGCGGAGGCCGCGCTGGTCACGCGGCCTCGCGGCGGTGGTCGGTGTGGCTGTGCTCGCCGCGTGCGCGCCGGCGCCACCGCTCTACTCGGACACGACCCCGCCCGTGCTCATGACCACGCCCACCGAGGCCGGCATCGTCGATCTGCGCGCCCGCTATCGCGCGGCGCTCTGCCGTCGCCTGCCGCCGAAAGGTCCGCCTTGCGACGACGTGCTCCTTCGCCTCCCCGGCGAAAGCCCCGCTCCATTCGAGCCGGCGCCGCCCGAGGCGGTGCGCCGCTATCGGCTGGCCTTCATCCCCGGGCTCTTCTCCGAATGCCTGCAGGCGGTCGCGCGTCCGTTCGCCGACGTCATCCCGGAGCTCACGCGGACGGGATTCGACGCCCGGTACTTCAGCGTGGCGGGGCGCGGAAGCGTCACGACGAATTCGGAGCGGCTCGGGACCGAGATCGCCGCGCTCCCGGACGACGGGCGCCCGCTCGTCGTAGTCGCGTATTCCAAGGGGCTTCCCGATCTGCTCGAGCTCGTCGTGCGGCGCCCGGACCTGGCCGCGCGCATCACCGCGATCGTCAGCATCGCGGGCGCCGCCAACGGCAGCCTCCTCGCCGACCGGCACCTGGTCACCTATCGACGGTGGCTCAGCGGCTTGCCTCTGGTCAGCTGCGGCTCGGGTACCGGCGACGAGATGGGCGATCTGGGGCGAGACGTCCGTCTCGAATGGTGGCGGCGCCATCGCGCGGCCATCTCGATTCCGATCTTTCTCCTGGTGACCACACCGCGCCGCGATCGTGTCTCGCCGACGCTGTCCCCGACGTACCGCGAGCTGGCCCGCACCGAGCCCCGGAACGACGGCATGCTCTTCTGGTACGACCAGCTCGTGTCAGGCGCGAGCCTTCTGGGCTACGTCAACGCCGACCACTGGGGCGTCGCCGTGCCGCTCAGCCAGGAGCTCCGGGCGGTGGACTTCCTGTTCTACGACGACGCGGTGCCGCGCACGCTTCTGGTGGAGGCGGCGATCGAGGTTGTCGACGAAGCCCTGAGGACCCGTGATAGAGTTGGCCACTCACCCAAAGGAGGAAATCCATGAAGATCCTTGTCATCGCAATGAGCCTGTTCCTGTTGCCGGCGACGACGGTGGTCGCCCAGACGTCCACCATGGGCGAGGTCAAGAGCTACACGGTGGAGAAGAAGAACGAGGCCGTGGCTTACAGCAAGAAGCTCGTGAACGACTTCGACGTGAAGATCAAGGATCTGGAAACTCAGATCTCCAAGGACACGAGCGCGGCGGGCGCGGACGCGAAGCGGCAGGGGAAGGACCTGAAGGAGCTCGCCGACCTGAAGGCGGCACGGGCTAAGGCCTCCAAGTCGGCTGACGAGCTGAGCAAGGCGTCCAAGGATTCGTGGGCCGACGCCCAGAAGGCGTTCCACGACTCCTACAAGGATCTGCAGAAGAGCTACGACGCCGCCGTCGCCAAGCTGAAAAAATAGGCGACCAGCACCACCACCGAGGGCCGATGTAAGAGCTACACGCCCTCACGGGCGCCCGCTCCCCACTCTGCATCTCCGTGCGTCTCGGTGTTTGGCCCGATTGCAACCGGGGTCTCGGTGAGGCATCCTTGCCCAAAAGGGGGGCCAATGTCCGAGCCTCCGGCGCTTCGGTCTTTGTGCATCGTCTCCAGCGATCCCGTTCGATCGGGCGAGCTCCTGGCCGCGCTCCGCACCATGGTCGACTCGCACGAAGGACTTGAGATCGTCGTGGACCGGCGCCGAGGTGAGTCCGGCTGCGCTCCGGGTTCGCCGTCGGATGATCGGCGGCGCCAGCCGTTCGTCGACGTCAAGGTGAAAACGGACGGCTTCGCCATCCTGCCATCTCCGTCCGCGTCCCGCGCGGACGGACCTCTTTCCGAGGCTGACCCGGACCGGCCAGAGCTGCTCCTCCTCGAGGTCGACCCGGTGCAGCTAGAGTGCGCCCGTGTCCTCGACTTCGTGCGCCGGCGCCGAGTCGTCCGTCGCCAGCGGCTCGTGCTGGCGTCGTGGGTCGGAGCAGCCTTGGTGCTTCTCGCGCTGGTGCCGGCGATGACGACGTTCACGAATCGGACTTATTCGGCGGCAGCGCCGCCCGCGGAATCGCCTGCGGCCATTGCGACGGCTCCGCCGCCCCGTCCCAGGCCGCCCGCGACCTCGTCTGGTGGGTCGCCGCAGAGCTCGGAATCGATGAGACTCGAATCGACGAGACCAGAACCGACGCCCCAGGTCGTAGAGCGGACCGACCGACCGCGGCTGCAAGCGCGCCCGCCGGCCGCGGAACGGGCTGCCCAGCCGCGCGCGCGCGTGGCGTCAGCCCCGATGGTCGTGCCGGGTCCCCACCCTACTGCGCCCCAGCCTGTTGCGCCGCAGCCTGTCCCGCCCCAGCCTGTCGCGCCGCCGGCTGCTGCACAACCGCCTGTGGCGCCATCCCCTTCGGAAGTGACGAGCCGGCCCGAGCCACCCACTCAAGCGGCGAAAGCCCCCGAAGCTCCGGCGCCGCGTCCTCAGCCCAGCGCGTCGACACAACCTAACGGAGCGGTACAGACTAACGGACCGGTACAGAGTCCCGAGCCGGCGCGGGTGCGCGAAGCTGCTCCCACGAACCAGACGCC
>DASRIY010000419.1:0-8496 GCA_035649755.1 Candidatus Methylomirabilota bacterium | reverse complement strand
GGCCGACGGACTCGACGGCAACGCCAACCTCTTCGCGAACATGTCGCTGCCCTCCGCCGAGGTCACCGAGACCGAGCAGCCGCTCGAGATCCTGTGCTGCGAGCTGATCCCGGACGTCGGCGGCCCCGGCCGGCACCGCGGCGGCATGTCGATCCGCCGCGCCTACCGGCTCACCGAGGACGAGGCCGTGCTTCAGGTACGCGCCGATCGCCACACGTTTCGTCCTTACGGGCTCTACGGCGGCACGCCAGGCAAGCCGTCACGGAACCGACTGATCACCGATGGTCGCGAGCGGGAGCTCACCGCCAAGGTCACGATGACCCCGATGCGCCGCGGCGACGTCTTCATCCACGACCAGCCCGGGCCCGGTGGCTGGGGCGATCCGCTCGAACGCGATCCGCTTCGGGTGCTGCGCGATGTCGCCAACGAGCTGGTCAGCCCGGCCGCGGCGCGCGACGACTACGGTGTCGTGATGGACCCGTCCGGCTCCGTTGTGGATGAGGACGCCACGACTCGGCGGCGGGCCGAGCTACGGGCGGCGCGCGGCTGGGCCGCGCCGCCTGTCGTCAGCCGCTGACGCAGCGATCAGCCGGCTGCTGACGCGTCACGGCAGGGGCGAGACCTCGACGCGAGCGTCGTAGGCCGATTGGCCGGTGGTGAAGGGAAAGAGCCCGGCCGCCTCGTCGGGGATGGCCGCCGCGCCGCTGGTGAGGTCGTTGACGCCGCGCCAGCCGTCGCGCATCCACACCGTGCCGTCGGGAACCTTGTCGGTCACCCGCGCCCGGGCCTCGAGCGCGCCGCGCTCGTTGTGGATGCGAATCGCCGCGCCGTCGGTCACGCCGCGGGCGGCGGCGTCGGCCGGCGAGATCCACAGCACGGGCTCGGCGTCGGCCCGGGCCAGCGACGGCAGCGCGCGCCCGTGATCGTAGAAGCCGTGGAAGTGGGCGAGGGTGCGTCCCTGGCGGAACGCTAGCGGATAGGGCGACGACGGCAGCGGCTCGTAGACCGGCAGCGCCGGCAGCCCGTGGCGCTTCGCTCGCTCCGAGACGAACTCGACCTTCCCCGATGGCGTGTCGAACGCGAGCGTCGGATAGGCGACGTGCGAGACGTTCTGCGGATGGATGCCTCCGGCGTCGCGGATCCGGGCGACCGTCGCGTGGCCGGTGGCGGGATGATCGAGGACGGCGTCGATCATGCCCTCGTCGGACGCCCACGGAAAGAAGTCGCCGAGGTCGAGCCGGCGCGCCAGCTGGCGCAGCACCCACGACGCCGAGCGCGCCTCGCCGGGCGGCTCGAGGGCCTGCGGCATCAGATAGAGGTGGGTATTCGTGGCCTTCATGCCCACCTCTTCCAGCCATGACGTGGCGGGCAGGAGCACGTCTGCGCACTCGCGCGCAGTGTCGCTCATGAACAGATCATGCACCGCCACGAGATCACAGCCGCGGAGGCCGGCCACGACCTGGTTCGAATCGGCGAACGACGAGACCATGTTCGTGCCCCACAGGAGCATCACGCGGATGCGCCTCTCCACGAGCGCCTCGGTGATGCGGGGCATCTGGTCGATGACGTAGTCGCCAGGCGGCCGCCGGTCGTTGGCCGCGATGCTGGCGAGCCCGTGGCCGTGCGAGGTCGAGCCGTGGCGGGGACCGAACCCGCCGCCGGGCACGCCGAGGTTGCCGGTGAGCGCGGGCAAGCAGGCGACGGCGCGACCCGCTTGCCAGCCGTTGGCGCCCTTGTACATCGAGCTGCCGCCGATCACGATCATGGCCGGACGCGTGGTCGCGTAGCGGCGCGCGAGGGCCTCGATGCGCGCGGCGGGGATGCCGGTGATCGCTTCCGCCCACGCCGGCGAGTGCGCCCGCACGTGCGCCGCCAGCTCGTCGAAGCCGAGCGTGTGCCGCTCCACGAACGCGCGATCGTGCAGGCCCTCGCGCACGATCACGTGCAGCATGGCCAGCGCCAGCGCCGCGTCCGTTCCCGGGCGGAGCACGAAGACCTCGTCGGACTGGGCGGTCGCCTCGGTCTCGCGTACGTCGACGGTGATGACGTGAGCGCCGCGCCGGCGGGCCGCGGCCAGGTGCCGAGCGGTATTCGGCTGGCTCGTGAGGTTGGCGCCCCAGAGGAGGATGAGATCGGCGTGAGCGCCCATGTCCTCCTTGGTGCTCGTCTCCAGCACCCCGGTGAGGCCGAGGCCGAAGCCGCCCAGGCCCCAGCAGATCATCTGCGAGCCCCACGTCTGGCAGCCGTAGTGATTGGCGAAGCGCCGGACGAGGTTGCCCGTGAGCCGCATGCCGTAGTTGTTGGCGGCGACGCCGTGGCCAGTCCACGTGGCCACCGCGAGCCGGCCGGCCTGGCGCATTCGTTCCGCGATCCGGTCGAGCACCTCGTCCCAGCCAACCCGCCGCCAGTCGCCGCCGCCCCGCCGGTCACGCACCATGGGATAGAGCAGCCGCGCCGCGTTGCCGATGATCTCCTTCGCCGCCTGGCCGCGGACGCAAAGAAACCCCTGGCTGTCGGGATTGTCCGGATCGCCCTTGACGGACAGCACGCGGCCGTCCTCGATCTCTACGAGCATCCCGCAGAGCGTGGGGTGGCAGTTCATCGGGCACATCGTGCGGACCACCGTGCTCACCGGTCCCTCCGGTCGGCGTCGATCGACGGCGCGAGGCTCATCCTGTCAAGCCGGGCTGGTTGCCTAGCGAAGCCGTCCGGCGGCGCGCAAACGACGCTTCAACTGCTTCTTCTTGAACGCGGCGCGCCGACGCGCGGTCTTTCGACGATTCCTCTCGGCCATGGCGGTCTCCTCTCTTCGAGATCGAGTATCCCAAGGCTACGACACCGTGGAGCCTCGGTACACATGATTTGCGGCGCTAGCCAATGACGATGCCCGCCGTCTCCCGGCGCAGCATCGCGATCAGGCTGGCTGCAACCATGTGGATGTCCTCGGCGCGTACGACGCGCGGCCTTGCCATCAGCTCGAAGACGCCAACCCGCGAGCGCACGGTGAACCCCATCGTGCGACCGACGCTCCCCCGCGGGGGGCGCATGACGCGGACGTGCGTGGCATCGAGGCCCGGTCCGGCCAGCGCCGCCGCGATCACGACGTTGACGCCCTCGGGGAAGCGCAGCCCGACCTCGCGCGCGGTGCCCTCGAAGAGAAGCTCGGGCTCGGACGCTTCGCCGGCGCCGAGATCGATGAACGCGTCCAGGCGCTCCAGGCCCCCGGCCATGGCGGTGGCAATACCATCGAACGCGGCGAGCGCGCCCGGCGCGATGCGCAGCGCATGGCCGGTGGACGCCGAGATGGCGCGAATCTCGCGCTCGAGGACCGGATCGGCGAGAGGGATCGGACTCACTGCCCACACCTCGCAGCGCTCCAGTGCCGCCGGCACGAGGGCACGGAAAGCCCCCGGACCGCCCGCCTCGATGATGAGATCGTAGCCGCCCGCGAGGAACTTGTCGGCGGAGTCGGTCACCGGGAACCCGTCGAGATCACGCGCGGTGCGCGCGAGCAGCGCCGCCAGCGAATGCGGCCCGGCCTTGCCGGCCAGCAACGCGCGCGCTACCGGACGCCCGATCGCCCCGCACCCGATGAGGCCGACCCGTTTCAGTGATGCCTCCTCGGACTGAGCGTAGCCGACGCGGTTGCGACTGTCACTGAACGATCGCCGGCGAGGTCCGCCGGGCGCAGCCACATGAAAACGAGCGCTCCGAGAAGCAACGCGACCGTGACGTGGCCGAACGCCAGCCCCCATCCCAGCACGCTCGCGCCACCGGAGAGATCGAGCGTCGCGCCGAGTGCCAGCGGCCCGAGAAAACCGCCGGCGTAGCCCAGCGTGGAGTGGACGGCCAGCGTCGCACCGCGCTGGCCCGGCTCGGCGCTCCCGGCGCTGCCCGCTGTCAGGGACGACGAATCCGACCAGATCAGCATGGCGTACAGGAGGACGAGCGCGGCCGCGCCCGCGTACGGCAGCGCCGCGCTGAAGCCGATCACGGCGGCCAGCGCGGCGGACGTGAGCACCGTGCCGAGGATGAAGCGCCGGCGACCGAATCGAATGGCCAGCTCGTTGCCCCAGACGCTGGCCCACACGCCGAGGAGGCCCATCACGGTCGCGACGGTGGCGGGGGCCAGCGGGGTCCACGCGCCGCTTGTCTGGGCGGCCACGAACGTGAGGAACGTGACGACCCAGCCGCGAAGCGCGGACATCTCCCACGTGTGCACGCAATAGGCGATCGAGTACGCCAGGGCCGATCGGTTACGGAGAATCGGCCTGAAATCGAGCAGCGCACGGCGCTGGCCCGATGCGGGACTGACTGGTCGCGACGGCAGACCGAAGAGCACCAGCACGAATGCGAGGGTGGCGCCCGCCGCGCCCGGCACCAGCGCCCAGTGCCAGCCCAGCCAGGTATTGACGACGCCCGCGACACCGAACGAGAGCGCGCCGCTCACACCGACGGCCGCCGCATGCGCCGCGACGGCTCGCGACTGCTGCTGGCCCTCCGCCAGATCGCTCAACGCCTTGAGCCCCGGCATGTAGCTGCCCGCCCAGCCGGCACCCATCAGCGCCCGGAACGCCAGTGCCGACCAGAAGCCACTCGCGATCCACGCGAATCCGGCGAATGCGATGGCCGTCATCGCAACGGAGCCGAGATAGACGCGCTTGGGGTCGACGCGATCCGTGAGCGACGAGAGCAGCGGCACGGTCAGGGTATAGGCCGCATAGTAGATGCCGCTGATCCAGCCGGCCTCCGTGTTGGTGAGCGACCACGCCGAGATCAGCGCCGGGAGGACCGCGGCGACGCTGAACGCGCCGATCTGGGCGCACGCCTGCGCGGCACACATCGCGACGACGCCACGAGACAGCGTCATCCCTTCTCCGCCGCGCCGTCGAGCAGGCGCTCGACGATCACGCAATCACGCCACACACCCTCGAGCTTGCCGTGGCGCTTGTAGACGCCGACGACCCGGAATCCGCAGCGTTCGTGCAGCGCGAGGCTTGCGGTGTTCTCGGGGAAGATCCGGGACACGATCTTCCAGAATCCCCGCTCGGCGTAGGCACGGCATAGCGCATCGAGCGCGGCACGTCCGGCTCCCTTGCCGCGCGCCGATGGAGCGACGTACACCGAATGCTCGGCGACGCCCGCATACGCCGGGCGCGCTCGATAGGGACCGGCACCTGCCCAGGCGACGACTCGACCCTCCTGCTCCGCGATGATTGTCGGGAAGCGATTGCCTTTCTCGAGCAGCTGCGCGGCGATCTGTTCCGTGGTCCGCGGCTCGGTCTCGAACGTGGCGATCCGCTCGGCGATGCCCGCGTTGTAGATCGCGGCGATCGCCGCAGCATCTCCGGAGGTTGCCAGTCGGGTCGACAGCACGATCGCTCAGGGGGTGCGGGCGGCGCGAACCGGAGCGGCAGGCCGATCGGTCCCCGCCGCGGCGGACCGCTGGCGCTCATACCAGCGGGACATCAGCTCCATCGCGAGCCACGACGCCGAGCAGCCGACGAGAAGCAAGACCCGTCCCGGCGCCCAGCCCCATCGGTCCACGATCCAGGCGAAAACCGTCGGGGCAGCGGCGTTCACCACCAGCACGGGCGTCGCGATCAAACCGAGTACGGCGCCATACCCCCTGGCGCCGAATAGCGCCAGCGGAACGGAGCCCCGGACAATCGTGATCACGCCCTGCGATGCGCCCATGAGCAGTGTGAAGGCGAGCACCAGCGGCAGGCTGCCGGTGCCCGCCAGCAGCAGAGCCAGCGCGGGAGGCAAGACGCCGATCGCGATGCGGCCCACGGTGATCGCCCGCAAGTTCCGCGCGAAGACGATCTCGACGACTCTTCCGCCGAACTGCGCTACGCCCTTCAGCGACGCGACCCAGACCGCGGCCGCGGTCGCCAGGCCGGCGGCCTCCAGCAAGGGAACCAGCTGCACCGAGATCAC
The DNA here is from genome assembly GCA_035649755.1 of Candidatus Methylomirabilota bacterium. Taxonomy (GTDB): domain Bacteria; phylum Methylomirabilota; class Methylomirabilia; order Rokubacteriales; family CSP1-6; genus AR31. The sequence continues at coordinate 2,556 of DASRIY010000419.1, read as the reverse complement.
GCCGAACACGAAGCCATTGAGCGACATGATGAGCGCGAAGAGCGCGATGGCGATCGACCGGGTCGTGCCCTCGAGCGGAGGCCCGTCCGGGGACTCGACCGAACGCCCGGCCGGTCCGGCTCTTCCGTCCGGCTCGCGGCGCCCGAGGCCGAACCAGTGCAACGGCAGGCAGAGCACCAGGTTGATGAGGGCGAACACGAGGAGGGTCTGACGCCAGCCCAGCTGTTCCTCGAGCGCATGACCGATCACCCAGAACACCGACGAGGCAAACGCCCCGAACAACGTCAGGTAGGAGATGGCCTGCCGTCCGCGCGACGGCGCGACCTGCACCAGCGCCGCGAATGCCGCGTCGTAAAGACACAGTCGCATCCCGATACCGAGGAACGCCCACACGGCCAGGTAGGCCGGCGCGCTCCGCACGTGCGCGAGCGCGAAGAGACCGGCGGAGACCAGGACGGTGCCGAGCGTCATCACGGTGCGTCCGCCGTGGCGGTCGATCGCGCGGCCGACGGCGTTCGACACGATACCCATGACGAGCAGCGCGACGGTGAAGCCCAGGAACACGAAGCCGCGGCTCCAGCCGGTGTCCCGGACGATCGGCCCCGCGAGGACGCCGAGGCAGTAGTAGCTGGTTCCCCAGGCGGTGATCTGCGTGATGCCCAGCGCGACCACCGCGCCGACCATGGGGTCGGCGAGTCGCGTGCGCCAGTCGGCGCGCTGCGTGGCGTGTGATGCGCCGCTCACGGGACGGTCACGAACGCGCGAGCGCCGGCTTTCGTGCCCTCACGAATGCGCTGATGAATTTGCCGTCGATGCCGGCGATCGCCTCGTCGCCGAGCCCGGCGCCGGCGAGCACGTCGCGGGCGCTCTCGGCCGTGTAGACGCGAGTCGGCTCCACGTCGATCTCTTCGAACCCCGCCTTGGCAAGCTTGGCGCGATACTCGCGCTCTTCGAGCGCGCCGGCGACGCACCCGATCCACAGCTCGACGCTGCGGCGGATCGCGGAAGGCACCTCCCCGCGCACCACCACGTCGGAGACCGCGAACCGTCCACCGGGCTTCAAGACCCGAAACGCCTCGGCCAGCACCGCGTCCTTGTCGGCAGACAGATTGATGACGCAGTTCGAGATGATGACGTCGACCGAATCGCCTGGAAGCGGGATGTGCTCGATCTCACCCTTCAGGAACTCGACGTTCGTCACACCGGCCTTCCGCTGATTCTCGCGGGCCAGGGCGAGCATCTCGTCGGTCATGTCGAGTCCGTAGGCCTTGCCTCCGGGGCCGACGCGCCGGGCCGAGAGGAGGACGTCGATTCCCCCACCCGACCCGAGATCCAGAACCGTCTCGCCCGGTTTCAGCTCGGCCAGCGCGGTCGGATTGCCGCAGCCGAGCGAGGCGGCCACGGCTTCCGTCGGAAGGCCGGCCGTCTCGCCCTCGGCATAGAGGTTCGACGTGATCGGATCGCAGCTGCCCGTCGCGGACGTGCTACAGCACGACGTCCCGCTACCACTCACCACGCGCAGCGCCGCCTGTCCGTACTTCTGCTTCACCACGTCCTTGATCGACTCGTCACTCATGGCGCTTCTCCCGCCTCGCCCGAACGCTCTTCAGGAGGCGCAGCTGGTGCCGCCGCAGCACGCGGACGCAGTCGCGGCGACCATCGTGAGCCCGCTCGGCCGGACCCCTACTGCCTCCTCGCCTTCCAGATCGTAGTTGAGGTGGTACACCTCCCACTCGACGCCGTCCGGATCCTTGACCCAGAACTTGTCCTGGTTGGCGTGGCAGCAGTTGACCCCCATCTCTTCAGTCACCGGCAGTCCGGCGGCCTTGACCCGGGCGAGCTCGGACATCACGGTCGCCGGGGAATCGACCTGGACCCCGACGTGATCGATGGTGCCCGCCCCGGCCGGGCCGCCGGTGGAGAGCGCGAGGTTGACGGGCGCCCATTCGGGCAAGAACTTGACGTAGCCGGGCTTCACCTTCACCGGGTCGCCGCCCAGGAACTTCTCGTAGAAGTCGCGGCTCTTGTCCAGATCCGACACGTGCAGGTGGAGATGGACCTTTGCGCTCATGATTCCCCCTAGCAGCACGCGGTCAGCAAGCGCACCAGCGCGGTGACCCGCTCCCGCTGCACCGAATAGTAGATGTAGCGCTCTTCCTTGCGGCTCTCGAGCAGGCCTGCCCGTCGCAGGATGTCGAGATGATGGGACAGGGTCGCCCCCGGGATCTCGACCGCCTCCTGGATCTCTCCGACCGACATCTCCCGCCCGGCCTTCACGAGCAGGAAGAACACTTGAAGTCGGCTCAGATGGGCGAGAGCCTTGAACGCCTCGACGTGCGTCTCGTCGGCTGTCAGCTGCGCCAGCGGCAACCGAGCTATCGTCTTCATGTTTCGAAGTCTATGGAAATATCGAACCGCTGTCAAGCGGAGCCGGAGCGCCTCGCTTCCGGATGCGGCACGACCACCGTCGGCGCAACCTCGGGCAGCGTCGGAACGAGCCACCGAAAGAGCCCGGTCGCCGCGGCCGCCCCGAGCAATTGAGCGATGATGAACGCC
>DASRIY010000418.1:0-7988 GCA_035649755.1 Candidatus Methylomirabilota bacterium | reverse complement strand
TGGAAGGACGGCACGCTCGTTCTCGTGAAGACGGTGGAGCGGCTGTCCTACTTCGGCGGGGGCAGCCAGCCGAGCGGCACGTCGTCGATCGCCGCGCTCGCCAAGACGATCGTCGACACGCGCGTCGTCGACATCAGCGTCGCCGCCGTCCGCGCGCTCGGCGGCCGCGTCACCGGCGCCTTCAGCGTCGATCTGAAGGAGAACGCCCGCGGTGTCCCGTGCGTGACGGAGATCAACGCGGGCCGCTTCATCACGATGATGAACTTCTTCGACCTGACCGGAAAGCACAACATGAGCTCGACCTACGTGCGGCTCGCCCTCGGCGAGCCCGTCGAACTCGGCGAATCCTATGACGCCGTGGAAGATCACTACTTCGTGCGAGACGTCGACGTCCTGCCGGGCATCTTCCACGCCGACGAGCTGTTCGAAGGCATCCAGGACGCACGAGGATAGCTCTCGTCCACGCGACGAATCTGGAGCAGGAATCGAGACATGCTGGAAGGGAGGTGAGGGAATGAGCGGGTTTGGACCGGAGAAGCGGCATCGAGTCACGTTCGAGGTCCGGGGCCCGAAGACCACGGCGCAGGTGAAGAAGTACATGGGGAGGATCAAGGCCATCCTCCGGGGTCTCCCCGGGAACATCAAGTTGCAGACCAAACCGGCAGCGAGAAGAAAGCCTAAGGCAGCAAGGCGCAAGCCGAGGAGGCGGAGGACCTGACATCAGCTCGGCGGGCCCCGGCAATCACGGCGGGGTCCGCCACCTTCAAGCAAGGAGCTGCCGATCAAGCGCAAGATCCGAAAAGACGTCGTCCGCCGCGTGACGATCAGCGGCATCGACCGCCAGTCCGCCGAAAGCCTCTACCTCGAGTTGAAGCGGTTCTGCCGACACGAGGGCGCGGAGCTCGTACGCTTCTCGGTCAAAGAGTACCGCCGAAAGCGGTAGGCGGGCTCAGCCAAGCGCCCGATATTCCGCGTCTGCTCGCTCGAGCCAGAGCGGCATCTCCATCGCCCGCAGGAGCTCGAGCGCCGTGGTCAGATGCTCGCGCGCCGGTTCACTCATGCCGTGCCGGCGGTAGAGCGCGCCGAGCTCGAGCGCGCACGTGGCGCGAAGGGGCCGCATTCCGAGCTCGTTCGCCAGCGTCATCGCCTCGCGATATGAGGCTTCCGCCGGCGCGCACGACGACGGGTCGGTCCGGTCCGCGACGGCCCCGCGCAGGCGGAGCGCCCAGGCCTCGTTGCCTCGTTCCGTCCGCTCGCGCGCGAGCGTGAGGGCGCGCCACGCGAGTGTCGTCGCGTCGTCCAGTCGTCCGGCGATGAGGTACGCGTCGCCGAGCGAGGCCAGGCGCGCCGAGTGGCTGGCCATCCGGCCCATGGCGACCTCCTGCTCGATCGCTCGCTCGAGCAACGGCAGCCCCTCGGCGACCCGTCCGCCGAGCGCGTACGCATACCCGAGCCGCGATCTCAAAACCGGCTCCCACAGTCCGATGTGCCAGGTCTCGCTGAGCTCGAGCCCGTGCTCCAGAGCCGGCACCGCGCGCGCGAGATCGCCCCGGCCGAGATAGAGCCGCCCGAGCGCCGCGTACTCCGAGGTCAGGCTGAGGGGATGATCCGCGGCCTCGGCCATCTGCAGCCCTTCCTCGCCGACGGCGATGCCCTCCGTGAAGTCGCCGAGCTCGGTCAAGCAGAGCACCAGCCACACCCGCGAGTGCACGGACGAAAGGAACGGCAGCCCGAAGCGCTCGAAGGTGAGGTCACCGACGAGCCGCTCGACGTTGCGCCGGAGGAACTCGGTGCCTTCGCGGTAGCGCCCGAGCTCGAAGTGGACCTGTCCGAGATACGTGTTGGCGGCGACCTGAAGCGGGAAATCGCCGAGGGCATCCGCCAGCGCCAGGGCACGCCGTCCCGATTCGCGGGCGGCCTCGTGGACGCCGGTGAGACGGAAGTAATCCGTCAGGTACGCCGCGACACGCCCCATGCGGCGCGCGTCGTCGAGTGCCTTGGCGACCGCTTCGGCCCGGCTCAGGTGCTCGAAGATCCGCGCGCGCTCGCCGAGCGGGGTCAGCGCCGTCCGCAGCTCGAATCGGAGATCGATCGACTGCTCGTGCGTCGCCCGGCTCTCCGGAAGGCGCACCAGGGCCTCGAGCGCCTGCTCGAAGCACGTCACCGCTTCGCGGTATGCCGACGCCGCGAGGGCTTTCGCACCGGCTTGCCGCATGTAGGCGACGGTCTTGTCCCAGACCTCGCCGCGGGAGGCGTGGTGCGCCAGGCGCTCGGCGTGCTCGGCGAGTCGGTCCGGATGCAGGCGCTCGATCGCCGCAGTGATGCCGGCGTGCAGCTCGCGGCGGCGCTCGGGCGCCAGGCTCTCGTACGCCACCTCGTGCGTCAGCGTATGCTTGAACGAATATTCGGCGTCGGGCCCGGCGCCGGTCTCGTAGAGGAATTCCGCGCGGGTCAGCCGTGTGAGCGTGCCCTGGAGCGTGTCGTCGCGCAGTCCGCCGAGCGCACGGAGCACCGCGACCGACACGTTCTTGCCAACCACCGCCCCGGTCTGGAGCAGCTCTCGATCCTCGTGCGGGAGCCGCCCGATGCGCGCGAGGAGAACCTCCTGGATCGTGTCCGGCACGCGGATGGGCGAAGGGGCCCCACCGTCGTCGCGGACGGCCCGCGCCAGCTCCTCCAGAAAGAACGGGTTGCCCTCCGCCTTGGCCACGATGACGTCCACGAGCGGTTCGGGCGCCTGGTCGGTACCCAACACACCGCGGATGATCCGCACGCTGTCCTCGGGCGCGAGCCGTTGCAGCGCGATCTGCGTCGAGAACGACTTCTCGATCCAGGGCGGGCGGTACCCGTGGCGATAGGTGCAGACGAACAGCAGCCGGAGCCCGCCGACGATCTCCGCGAGCGAGGCCAGGCATTCCTCCGACGTTCGGTCGATCCAGTGCAGGTCCTCGATGACGACGACGAGCGGGTTCGCGCGGCTGCGTTTCAGGAGCACCTGCCTGAGCGTCTCGACCACGCGCGCCTTGGTTACCTCGGGGCCGAGCCCCGCCACATGCTCCGCTTCCGGCTCCAGGCCGAGCACATGGAGCAGGCTGGGCGCGTGCTCGAGCAGGTCGAGCCCGGCGTCGAGCAGAGTCGTGCGGGCCTTCTCGGCCATCGTTCCCGGGCTGTCCGTTTCGGTGATCCGGCAAAGCGCCCTGAGCACGTCGAGGATCGGCTGATACGGAACCACGGCGCCGTACGATCGGCACTGGCCTTCGAACTGGAGCACCGTCCTCCCGGTGAGCCCCTCGCGAAATTCCGAGATGAGCCGCGATTTTCCGATTCCCGGCTCGCCGCTGACCCCGACGATCTGGCCCTGCCCGCGAATGGCGGACTCGAGCCCGCTCCACAAGAGCTCGATCTCGCGGCGGCGGCCGACGAAGGCCACCACGTGCTCCGGGCGGCCGGCTCCTGCCTTCTCCCGGCCGACCAGCACGAAGGCGCGCCGGGCCGGCAGCTCTGCACCGCGGAGCTCGACCAGCTCGAAGCTTCGCTCGAGAAATGGCGCGGTCGCGTCGCTCACCAGGACGGTGTCGGGCCCGCCGCGCTCGATCAACCCGTCGAGCGCGCCGAGGACCGCCTGCTTCCCCTCGAGGTCGAGCTCGGGAGGGCCGGCGCCCTGACCGACGAGAACCTGAGCGGTGTGGATAGCCACCTTGATGGCCGGCCCCGCGGCGCCATCCCGTCGAGATCGATCGACCGCCTTCTGGATCGCCATGGCCGCATGCGCTGCCTGGCTGGGCGCATCCTCCGTCGGGTCGAGACCGAAGGCACCGATGACCCCGGTCGGGCTCCGCCCCTCGATCCGTCCGCCGAAGCTCTGGATCTTGTCGAGCAACAGCTCGATGACACGGCCTGTCTCCAGCAGCACCTCGGGCACGGAGGCGGCGATCAGCGACGCGCGCAGCAGCGTGACGCGCCGCCGCTCCCATCGGAGCGGCGTCAGCGTCGGGGCCGGCACCGTGGATGCTGGAACCGGCGCGGGCGCCAGGCTCGACGTCGAACGCGGCGCGCTCGGCGCCGCGCGACGGACCGGCGCCGGAGCCGAAGGTGCCGGAGCCTCGCCGGACCTGAGCCCGTACTTCTCGATACGAGCCCGCAGGGTGTTGCGCGAGATCCCGAGCACGGCCGCGGTGCGGGAGATGTTCCAGCTCGTCTGGCGCAGAACCTCGACGACGCGGTCGCGCACAGCGTCGTCGAGCGAGCTCGCTCCACCGGACGCGACGCCGGGCGCCGGCGCCGGGGGCTCCGCCGTGACGGCCAGCGTCAGGCCGAGCACGTCCGCCGTCACTTCGGGATCGCTCGACAGCAGCACGACGCGCTCCATCAGGTTGGCGAGCTCGCGCACGTTGCCCGGCCACGGGTACGCGCGGAGGGCCGCGCGCGCGTCGGGCGAGAGCGTCTTGTTTGACACGCCGTAATCGGCGCACGCTCGCCCGAGGTAATGCTCGGCGAGCAGCATGACGTCGTCGCCGCGCGAGCGCAGCGGCGGCAGCGTAAGCGTCAGGACCGCCAGGCGATGATAGAGATCTTCGCGGAAGCGGCGTGCGGGAATCGCCGCCTTGAGATCCTCGTTCGTCGCGGTCAGGATCCACACGTCGATCGGCTCGTCGCGCGTGGCGCCGAGCCGCCGCACCGACCGCTCCTCGAGCACCTTGAGCAGCTTCGCCTGGAGGCCCTCGGACAGGAGCGCCACTTCGTCGAGGAAGATCGTCCCGCGGTTCGCCGCCTGGAACAAACCCGGCTTGGCCCGGCGCGCATCGGTGAACGCGCCCCGCTCGAACCCGAACATCTCGGCCTCGAGCAGCGTCTCGGGAATCGCCGCGCAGTTGACGTCGACGAACGGGCCCTGCGGCCGCGGGCCCGCCTTGTGGAGGAGCCGGGCGAGAAGGCCCTTGCCCGTGCCCGTCTCGCCCTCGATCAGCACGGGAGGTAGCCGGCGGGAGTCCTGCTGGCGCGCCAGGAGTCGCGCGATCTTGTCCTTGATCGCTTCGATCCCCGAGCTCTCACCCAGGAGGTCGGCCAGCTGCCGCTTCATCAGGCCTGACATCTTAGCTGCCGGTCAGTGTGGTGTTCAACTCTTGAGCACCAACCAGCGGTGCCCCGTCGCTGGTGCCTCCCAACATCGCGTTTTATTAGCATTTCCCGGATGGTATCGAGCTTGCGATATGTACGGCGCCATGGAGGCAGTCATGAGAGAGCCCGGGGCGCGCCGCTGGTCGTACACGTTGGCGCTGGGCGCCGTTTCGATGCTCATAGTGACGATCCTGGCGCTGCTGGGCGTGGAATTTCTGGCTGACCACGTCCTCGGGGCCGATCCAGATGTCGCCTGGCAGGCACATCTCGAGCGCGTGGACACCGCGATGGCGCGGAATGACCTCGCCGGCGCCGAGGTGCTGTGGGGCGAGGCGTACGTCGCCGCCATCAAGAGCCGCCACTGGGAGGGCATGGTGGCGGCCGGTGACGCCTACCGCCGGCTCGGCCAGGTCGGCGGGTTCCGGAAAATCTCGGACGCGAAGGCGCGTGAGGCGTATCTCGCGGCGCTCTTCCGCGCGCGCAATCGCGGCTCGCTGGAGGGCGTCCTGCGCGCGGCCCAGGGCTTCGCCGAGCTGGGCGACCAGGAAGTCGTTGAGCAGTGTATCCGTGTCGCGCGAGGTGTCGCCGCACGGTCGTGGAATCCGCGCGCCGACGAGCAGGTGCGGGCTTTCGCCGAGCGCTGGGACGCTCGGGCGCGCGAGGCCGATCATCTCGGGCTCATGCCCTAGGAGGAATCGTCGATGGGAACCGTACTGGCCTTTTGTGAGGGGGAAACGATGACGCAGCCCTTGTTCGGCGAAATCGAAGCACTCGGCCCCTGGACCGCGCACATCCAGGCGATGGACCAGGCCGTGTCGGAAGACGCCCCCGGCGAATCCGTCCGCGCGTGGCGGCAGGCGTACTCCGCCGCACTCAGTCATCCGGGCTGGCTCGGGCTGCTCGCGGTGGCTGCCGCCTCGCTCCGGCTCGGCGTGTTCCCGGGCCTGGCCCGGGGCGCCGTCGCGCGGGCGCGCGAGACCTACTGGATCGCGTTCTTCCGCGCGCGCCAGCAGCACTCGCTCACCGGTATCCTGCACGCGGCCGAGGCGTTCAGCGCGCTCGGTGATCGGGCCACGGTCGAGCAGTGCCTGAGGGTCGCCGAGGGTCTGGCGACGCGGAGCGGCGATGTCGATGACGTGGATCGCGTGCGGCTGACCGCGTCCCGGCTCGCCGAGCGCGCCCCGGCCGAGGAGCGCAGCAGCGCGCGCTAGAGGAGAGGGGATCGGGCCGGCAGAACGCCGACGGGGCGGAGGCGCGCGGTCAGTACCTGCCGCCGCGCCCTTTTGGCGCGAGGGGATCTTCCTTCTTCTGCTCGACCCGCGGCGGGGTGACCGAGACCCAGCCCCGCGCCTTCATGCACTCCTCGTCGAGCGTTCCCTTGACGGAGCACTGGGCCCAGTCGCGCTTGAAGTCCTCCCGGGTGTACTTCTCGTTGAGCTTCATCCACTCGCGCTCGTCGCCACCGCATCCCGCGGCCACGATCGCGATGCCGAGAACGCTCAGCGTCAGGGCGTGTCGCATGCCGGCAGCATTGTACCGCAGCGGTTAACCCCGGCCGTCGTCAGCGCCGATTTCCTGAATGGAGCGGCGCGAACAGCACGTAGCCGACGCCGGCGCGCTCGAGCCAGACCCGCCGAAGCTCCTCGAGCCGGTAGCGTCGCGCGACCGCATCGGCCTGCGGCGCCGCCGGATCGTTCACGAGCACGTCGTCGCCCTCGTAGCCGGTCAGGACCAGGAGATGGCCTGACGTCTCGGCGATCGCCGCATTGGTCAGCTCGCCCGGGCCGTATCGCACCGACGCAATGATCGGCATCCCCTGCTCGAGGCACCACGCAGCGGTGGGCCAGTCGGGAAAGCGCAGCAGGTAGCCCGCCACGCCGCGCCGGCCCGCGGCACGGACCGCCGCCGGCCACACCCCATAGAGGTCGAGCGCCGGCTGGAAGATCTCCCGCGCCAGATCCGCCACGGCGATCGGCGCTCCGTAGTAGGCCAGCACCATCGCCACGCTCGCGGGCGAGCAGATACGGTTGCGGATCTCGGCGTCCTCGTCCATCTGGCTCAGCGCCGGCACGGAGAGCCGCACGCTGGATCCGGAGGGCGGTCCTGGCCGCGGACTCGGGCTCCACGCCGAGAGCGAGACGAACCACGGCGCGGCGAACGGGACGTCCAGATCGGCCGGGTTCACGCGAAGGATCAGACGCACGCGCTCGGCCGGTGCGCCGGCGATGAACTCGTCGACCTCGCAGGCGAACGTGTCCGAGCGGCCGGCAGCCTCGGGGAAGCTCGCGTGCCCGACCGTGGCGCCGGCGAGCCACGGCGTCCATGCGCCCGCTGCAAATACCGACATCTCGAAGCGAAAGCCCGCGACCCCATCGCCGAGCACGCTGAGCGCCGGCACCAGGCGATGGGCCGGCTCCCGCGGGCGCCACTCCGGAAGCTTCACGATCAGGTCCTGACGGTCGTGCTCCGGCGGCGGCGCGTGATCGATGCCGCGATCGCACGAGGGAGGCACCGCCCGGGCGAGCGAGCCCGAGGGCCATGCGGAGGCAGCCAGGAAGAGGTCAGTTGCCACGCAGTGTATTTCGGGGGCGTGGGCGAGGTGACTCGCCCACGGCATCCCCTTTCAGTGTGCGCAGACCGCGCTGCGCTTCCCGGCTTGCGTCGGGAGAGGGCTACAACTTCTCACGCGGTGCGCCGCTCGGAGCCGCTAGCAGGCACCGAGGGGCGCAGGTATCAAGTCCGGTGGTGTCTTCTCCATCCAACACCTCCTGGAATTGAGTGGGCCCACGACGGTGCGCGATACCAATCGCGTCACCGTAATTCCTCTCTACTCCGCTCCCGGGACGTCGTCAAGGCCGTCCTATCTTCCG
>DASRIY010000417.1:0-4555 GCA_035649755.1 Candidatus Methylomirabilota bacterium | reverse complement strand
CGCGGGGCTGCCGGCGGTCATGGGCGATGCCGCCGGCGGAAAGCTCTCGTTCACTCGCGCGTCGACCCAGAGCCGCTCAGGGCGGAACAGCGCCCATCCGGCGATCCCGCCGGCGAGAAGCACGATGATTCCAAGCACCCTCACGTACCGTTTCATTGGGGTTCCTCCTTGCGAGATGGTCACGGCTTGTCGGACACGCCGAGTGACCCAAGCGGTGCGAAGCGCACCGATTGCCACGGTGGGTGTGTCCAAACGTCGATGGGGCTGGTGCTAGACTCGGGGCCGTGGTGGAGTCGGACGATCGAATGCTGCTGGATCGCGCGGTCGCCGGCGACGTCGGCGCGCTCGAGGCGTTGATGAGCCGGCACTCCGGGCGAGTCTATCGGCTGGCCTACGGCATCATGCGCAACCAGGCCGACGCCGAGGAGATCGTCCAGGACGTCTTCCTTACCCTCGTGCGCAAGGGCGGCGGCTTCGAGGGGCACGCGGCGCTCACCAGCTGGATGTACCGCGTGACGACGAACGTCGCGCTGAACAAGCGCCGCGGCAAGCGCCGCGAGCTCGAAGTCTCGCTGGAAGAGCACCTGCCGACGTACACAGAAGACGGCCACCGCGACGGAGATCGATCGTACGTGCTCGCCGACTGGTCGAGCACGCCGGAGCAGGCGCACCTGTCCGTCGAGACGCGCAAGATCCTCGAGAACGCGATCGACGGCCTCCCGGACCACTATCGAGCTGTGCTGATCCTGCGCGACGTCGAGGAGCTGTCCAACGATGAGATCGCCTCGATCGTGGACGACTCGGTGGGCTCGGTGAAATCGCGTCTACATCGGGCGCGGATGGCCCTGCGCGAGCAGCTCACCCGTCACTTCGGGCCCGGGCGATGACCTGCAAGGACGCGATCGCGGTCCTGGCCGACTACCTGGAGTCGACGCTGTCACCTGACCTCGTCGAGAAGCTCGAGGAGCACCTGCGCGATTGCGCGCCCTGCCGAGCCTATCTGGCGACCTACCGGAAGACGAAGTCCCTGACCGCCGACGCGGGCCGAGTCGAGATGCCGGAAGAGATGAAGGCCCGACTACGCGAGTTCTTGCTCAGGCAGCTACGCGAGGGACGCTAGCGACGCGAACGCCCCGGGGTCAGGCGTGGTGCACCACGTCGCCGCCGACCATCGTCAGCCGCGTCGTCAGTCCGATCAGCTCGTCGAGCGGCGCGGTCAGCGGATCCTGCTCGAGCACCGCCAGGTCGGCGGCCCAGCCCGGGGCGAGCCGGCCCCGCTCGCGCTCGGCGAAGTCGACCGCGGCACCGCCCCAGGTCAGCGCCGTGAGCGCCTGGGCGCGGCTCAACCGCTCGCCGGGCCCCACGACGACGTTGGTGCGCATGTCGCGCCGGGCCACGACGGCGGCGAACGCCACCCACGGATCGGCCGGCTTGTTGTCGGTCGCGATCCCGAAAGGGATGCGACGGCGCAGCAGGCTCAAATGGGGCAGAAGCTGGTCGGCGGCGCCACCGAGCCGGGCCACCTCGTCGCCGGCCGAGCGGTAGAGGTACGAGATCGGGTTGGTCGTCGCCACCAGGCCGAGCGCGCGGATGCGCTCGAGCTGTTCCGGCGTGGCGGCGTTGAGATGAACGAGGACCCAGCGCGCGTCGCGGATCGGATGTTGAGCGTCGATGGCCTCCCAGGCGTCGAGCACTTCGGGCAGGCAGCGCGTCACCAGCGTGTTGACGCGCAGGCCTAGCCGAGCCGCGAGCGCGGCCTGCGCCGTGTAAGCCTCCCGAGAGTTCGCGCTCTCCACGAAGCCGGCCCAGCCCGTGTAGGGCTGCGCCTCGTGCAGGATCCGCGCGACGTCGCCGTCGCCGCCGTAGTGCAAGCAGATGCCCGCAACGCGCAATCGATCGTCACCAATCCCCCGCCCGCCTGCCCACGACGCAAGATCGCGCAGCGCGGTCGCCGCCTCCACCGCGCCGTCCCACGTCGGGCTCACCGCCAGGCTCGCGCGCAGGCGGAACCAGCCGCGCTCGCGGGCTTCGCGGTAGACCGCCAGCACCTCCGGCGCGATGCCATGGCCTTCATAGACTGCCGTGACACCTCGTCGGGCGTACGCGAGCTGGGACTGATGGAGCGCGCGCAGGCGATCAGCGTGGGTGAAGCGTGGCGCCTCGCGAAGGAGCGTGAACTCCAGCACCTGGATCAGGTTGTGCTCGACGAACAAGCCGGTGGGCTCGCCGGCGGCGTCCTTGACGATCTCCACGCCCGCGGGTGGCGCGGAGTCACGCGTGACGCCGGCCCGCGCCAGCGCCCGGCTGTTGGCGATCGAGTAAACCGGCGGCTTGTTCCAGTAGCCCCAGATGCCGCGGATGTAGACCGGATGATCAGGCGCCGCGACGTCGAGGTCGGCTCGCGTCGGCCAGCGGTTCTCGGCGAGCCGGGTCGGCGCGTCCTGGTAGAACGGTGGCGATCCGACGGGCATGGTGACCACCCAGTGCCCTTTTGGCGTCCCGGCGACCTGGCGGCGAATGAGCTTCTGGATATCGCTGATCGAGCGGCACCTAGCCAGCGACGCGTACTGCGACTTCAGTCCCTCGCGATCGAGGTGGGCGTGGGCGTCGACCAGCCCGGGAATGACGGTGGCGCCGCGAAGATCGACGATCTCGGTACGGCGGCCACGCCAGGGCTTGACGTCGCCACGATCGCCGACGGCCGCTACCCGCCCGCCGGCGACGGCCAGCGCGGTTGCCCGCGGGCGTCGCTTGTCGAGGGTGAGGATCGGGCCGTTGGTGAATATCCAGTCGGCGTGAACCCCGGGGCGCTCGGGGCTCACTTGCCGAGAATCAGCCGATGCAGATGCCGGCCGAAGTCCGTGTTGTCCTGGAAGCCGCGGAACAGCTCGGCGCCGGGGCCCACCGCGCCGACGGCCACCGGCTCGGGCGTGTGGCCCGAGGTACCCCAGTAATAGGCGGTCTGGCGCGCGATCATTCGCCCCAGCGCGTTCTGAGGCACGTATGAATGGCTGCGGTCCAGGGCCTTCCGCTCCAGGATCAGCTGGCGCAGATCCGGGTCGAGTCGGAAGCCGGGAAAATGCTTGGTCAACAGCACGTCGAGCGTCTCGCCGGTCGGCGTCTTGCCGAGCTTCTCGACCAGCATGGTGAACGACATCGTGATGCCGCCGAGCATGCGCAGCTGCTCGTCGCCGGCGTAGAAGCGGTTGCTGCTGGCGATGCTCGAGAGATCCTTCAAGGCGTAGGTCGGGGAAAACCCGCCCGTCTCGTGGTCGCCGGTGACCACGACCAGCGTATCCGGGTTCCGGCGCTGAAATTCGAGCGCGACCTTCACCGCGTCGTCGAACGCCCAGAGGGCGCGCATCAGCGCCGAGGCATCGTTGATGTGACCGGCCGTGTCGATGTTCTCGTTCTCGACCAGGAGCACGAAGCCGTTCGGGCTCTGCTGCGCGAGCGCCTTCAGGGCGGCGGCGGCCATCTCCGCGGTCGTCGGCTCCTTGACCGGATCGCGGTCGACCTCGAAATCCATATCGTCGTCCGCGAACAGCGCGAGCAGCTTCGCGCCGGCGGCGGCGTTGAGCTCGGCCGTGTTTCGCGCCACCTGGTAGCCTCGGGCGCGGAACTCGGCGATGACGTCCCGGCCATCCTTGCGCTTGCCACCGGGGACGGCCTCGGGCAGGAAGTAATCGGCGCCGCCGCCCATGAGCACGTCGGGCTCCAGAGCCCGGATGAGGTCGACCAACACCTGCGAATCGCGCCGCGATTTGGCGTTGACGGCGAACGCGGCCGGCGTGGCGTCGTACACGGTGGCGGTCGTGACGAGGCCGATTCGCTTTCCTGCCGCCTTCGCTGCTTGCATGACCGTGCGCAATGGCTTGCCGTCGGGAGCAACCGATATGGCTCCGTTCTCCACCTTCACGCCCGTCGACATGGCCGACGCCGCCGCCGCGGAGTCGGTTACGTATGGGCCGTGAGGGCTCGTGGTCAGGAGGCCGACCGTGCCTTCGCGAAACACGACGTCGGTCGTGGCGAAGGACTGGCCGCGCAGCACCCGGCTCGAGTAGCGGCCGAAGTCCCACTGCGTAGGCGCGGCCCCGTCCCCGAACATGATGATGATGTTCCGTGGAGTGGATGACGCCGCGACGCCTCCGGCAGACGCACATCCGCCACCGGCCGCGGCGACGACGGCGAGCGCGACGCCAAGCAGGAACGCGCGCCGGCTCGCGGGGCGCCCCGGAGAACAGACGTGCGTCGAAGATCTACGCGGCGTCGCCCGGCACCTCGGCGAGCAAGCGGCCGAAGCCCGGCACGCGGTCGGCGCTCCTGAACGCCCGCAGCGCGGCCCAGAACGATGCCTGATTGGTCGTCACGACCGGCTTCTTGAATTCCCGCTCCCAGGCCTCGATGGCAGGCATCGTCGGAAAATTGCCGCCGGGCACCACGAAGACCTCGATCTCGGGCCGATCGATCCTCACGAACGCGTCGCGCGCGTTTTCAGGCCCGAGCTTCCCGATCGCGTACGCGTCGGTCGCGCCGAATCCCTCGAGCGCGATCG
>DASRIY010000416.1:0-8792 GCA_035649755.1 Candidatus Methylomirabilota bacterium | reverse complement strand
GCGTCGCGGCGAGCTGACGGTCGAGGCGCGTGTCCGCACCGTGGACAAGACTGGGGTCGAGATGGAAGCGCTCACGGCAGCCGCGGTGGCGGCCTTGACGGTCTACGATATGGTGAAGGCTGTGGAGCGCGGCGTGACCATCGCGAAGATCCAGCTCCTCGAGAAGTCGGGGGGCAAGTCCGGCCACTGGCGGCGCCGGTCATGAAGACGGCGCTCATCCACTCCGACGCGTGGACCCGGTTCAACTACGGCGAGCATCACCCGCTGCGCATGGAGCGTCTGGGTCTCACGTGGCGGCTGATGGAGGCCTATGCGCTGACGACGCTGGCCGGGGCGACCGTCGAGGCGCCGGAGGCCGCGACCGAGAGCGCGCTGGCCGTCTACCACGACACCGAGTATCTCCAGGCGCTCAAGGCCTCGAACAGCGGCCGGGCGCCCGACGTCGCCGCGTACTTCGGCCTGGGCCCCGGCGACAACCCGGTATTTCCAGGGCTCTGGGACGCGGCGCGACTCTGCGCCGCGGGCTCGCTGCTCGCCGCCGACCTCATCCTCGAGGACCAGGCGGACCGCGTGTTCCACTTCGCCGGCGGCCTGCACCACGCGATGCCCGCGCGCGCCTCGGGCTTCTGCTACGTCAACGACGCGGTGCTGGCGATCCTCCGCCTGCGCGAGAAGGGGCTGCGCGTCCTCTACGTCGATATCGACGCGCACCACGGGGACGGCGTGCAGCATGCGTTCTACGGCGATCCCCTGGTCATGACCATCTCGACCCACGAGCGCGGCGAGTACCTCTTTCCGGGCACCGGCTTCGTCGACGAGGCGGGGACGGGCAAGGGCGTCGGCTACTCGGTGAATCTGCCGCTCGAGCCGTTCACCGACTCGGCGGTCTTCCTGCCGGCGTTCGAGCAGCTGGTGCCGCCGCTTTTCGCGGCGTTCCGGCCCGACGTGGTGGTCGCGCAGCTCGGCGTCGACGCGCACCGCACCGACCCCCTGACGCATCTGGCCCTCGACATCCAGGGGTTCACGCGTGCCGTCGCGCGCATCGTGGAGCTCTCGCCCAAGCTCATCTGCCTGGGCGGCGGGGGCTACGACATCCAGAACGTCGCGCGCGGGTGGACGGCGGCGTGGGCCGTGCTGAACGGCATCGAGCTACCGGACGCGCTGCCCGCGGCGTTTCACGGGGACGCGCGCCGCTACGAATTCCGCTCGCAATCGCTGTGGGATGCGGCTGATCCGTTGCCCGATCAGCGCCGGCAGCGCGCGCAGGACTACGTGAACAGTCAGATCGAGCTGATCCGCCGGAGCATCTTCCCCCTGCATCGTCTGTAGCCGCGCCTCGGCCGGCGTGGCCCCAGCCCCGCGACGGCGGCCTGCGGCACGCACTTCCGGCTGTCGCCGCCGTTCCGGCGCCGCCCGAGCCGCAGGCGGATCGCGTACGCCCCGCGTGCGGCGTACTGTACACTGATGCAGTCGTCCGGTCGCCGGGCCGGATCGACCGAGCATGAAATTCACCATACGGCTCGTCAGCGCCATCTGGCTCTCGGTGATGCTGGTCATCGGGGCCTTTGCCTATATGCAGATCCGAGAGGAGCGTGAGCGGCTCTTCGGCGATCTGCAGCGCCGCGCCGTGCTCGTGGCCGGGGCTCTGGGCGAGGCGCTCGAGCCCGCCGCCAAGTCGCCGGCCGCGATCGAGCGGGTCGTGAAAAAGTTCGGTCAGACCCAGCGGGGCATCGCGGTCTACGACCGGTTCGCAAATCTTCGAAGCGCGACCCCGGACATCGCTCCGATCCTGCCTCCGTCGCTGCCCGAGGTGACCGAGGCCATCGCGCGGAACACCGCGACCCAGACGATCCGGGAAATCGGCGGCCGCAACCGGTACATCTACGCGGTGGCCCTGGTGTCCGACGACCAGCCGGTGGGCGCCATCGCGGTACTCCTCGACGCCTCGCATCTGCAGCAAGCCGAGTGGGACCGCTGGAGCTACAACGCGATCCGCTTCCTGGTGCTGGCGCTGGTCACCTCGATCATCGCCGCGCTGGTGGTGAAGTTCAGCATCACGCGGCCGATGGAGGAGATCTCCCAGTGGACCCGCGCGCTCCGGAGCGGACGGCCGGTCCCGCCGCCTCGCAATGTCGCCGACGCCAACCTCTTCGGGCCGCTGGCCAACGAGGTTTCCCGGCTGGCGCGCAGCATGCAGCGCGCCCAGGTCGCCGCCGAGCAGGAGGCGGCGCTCCGCCTGGCCGGCGAGAGCGTGTGGACCGAGGAGCGCCTGAAGCAGTTCGTTCACCTCCAGCTCGCCGGGCGGCTCCTCGTCGTCGTCTCCAACCGCGAGCCGGTGAGCCACGTGTGGCGCAACGGGAAGATCCAGGCTCAGGCGCCGGCGAGCGGTCTCGTGACGGCGATGGACCCGGTGATGCGCGCGTGCGGCGGTGTCTGGGTCGCCCACGGCAGCGGTGACGCAGACCGCGAGACCTCGGACACCCGCGGCCGGCTCGGCGTCCCGGTGGACGAGCCGCGCTACACGCTCCGGCGCGTGTGGCTCAGCAAGGAAGAGGAGCAGGGGTATTACTCCGGCTTCTCCAACGAGGGGCTCTGGCCGCTCTGCCACATCGTGCACACGCGGCCGATCTTCCGGCCGGACGACTGGGCGTACTACCTCGAGGTGAACCAGAAGTTCGCCGACATCGTGCTGGACCAGATCAAGGACGCCGAGTCGCCCCTGGTCCTCATCCAGGACTATCACTTCGCGCCGCTGTCGGCGCTCATCAAGGCCGAGCGCCCCGACGCCCGCGTCGCCATCTTCTGGCACATCCCGTGGCCGAACTTCGAGGCCTTCGGGATCTGCCCGTGGCAGAGCGAGCTGCTGCTCGGCATGCTCGGCGCGGACCTGATCGGGTTCCACACCCAGTACTACTGCAACAACTTCCTGGAGACGGTCGATCGCGCGATCGAGGCGCGCATCGACTGGGAGCGCTTCGCGGTGTCGCGCGGTGACCACACGACGTACGTCAAGCCGTTCCCGATCAGCGTCGCGCCCGAGTTCGTCGACGATCCGCCGCGCGAATCCCGCGCCGAGCTGTTGCGGAAGCTCGGGATCTCGGCCGAGTTCATCGGTGTGGGCGTCGAGCGCATCGACTACACGAAGGGGCTGCCGGAGCGCCTCGCCGCGCTCAGGTACTTCTTCGAGGCCTATCCGCAGTACCGCGAGCGACTGGTGTTCGTGCAGCTGGCTGCGCCCAGCCGCTCCACCATCAATCGCTACCAGGAGATCCAGCGCGAGGTCGAAGAAAGCGTCCGCGAGATCAACCAGCGGTTCCAGACGAAGTCGTGGCGCCCGGTGCTCTATCTCAAGGCGCACCACGAGCACCGCGACATCTGGTCGTACTACCGCCACGCCGACTTCTGCATGGTGACCTCGCTCCACGACGGGATGAACCTAGTGGCCAAGGAGTTCGTCTCCGTGCGCGACGACGAGGACGGCGCGCTCATCCTGAGCCGGTTCGCCGGGGCCTCCCACGAGCTGCGCGACGCGCTGATCGTCAATCCGTACGACCTCACTGGCATGGCCGAGGCCATCCACATCGCGCTCGAGATGTCGCCCGAGGAGCGGCGCGCGCGAATGATCCGGATGCGGCATTCCGTCACCGACCACAACATCTATCGGTGGGCCGGGATGCTGCTGAGCGATCTGGCGCGAATCCCCACCAAGGCGGCCGGAGCCAAGGCCTCCTGAGCCTGCCGGTGCGTCTCCTCAATCGGCTCGACCGAGAGCTCGGAGACGGCGCCAGCCTCGTGGCGATCCTCGATTACGACGGGACGCTGACCCCGCTGGTCGCCACGCCGGGCCAGGCGCGCCTGGCGCCGTCGGTGCGCGAGACGCTGGCCCGGCTCGCCGAAGGCGAGCGGACGCGCCTGGCGATTCTGTCCGGCCGGGGGCTCGCCGATCTCCGCGCGCGCGTCGCCCTCCCCGACGTGGTCTATGGCGGCTGCCACGGCCTCGAGATCGCCGGGCGCCATCTTCGCTTTCGCCATCCCGGCGCCCGGCCCTCATGCCTCACCGCGACCCGGCGCGCGCTGATCGCATCGCTGCCGTCCATCCCCGGGGCGCGGCTGGAGTGGAAGGGGCTGGCGGTGAGCCTGCACTATCGCCGGGTGGCGCCGGAAACGCGGCCGCGGGTCAAGGCCATCGCCGCGCGGATCGTGCGCGACCGGGGCCTGGCGCTCGTGCCGGGCCACGAGGTGTTCGACTTCGTCCCGCGCGTGGGCTGGAACAAGGGCCGCGCCGCGCGCTGGATCGCGCGCCGGATGGCGCGCACGCTGCCGACGCGGCGCCGCGTCGTGCTCTACGCCGGCGACGACACGACCGACGAGTCGGCCTTCGAGGCGCTGCGCGGGCGCGCGGTCACGATCTGCGTCGGCACCAAGCCGACCGCCGCCGAGTACCGCGTGGCCGGTGTCCGGGAGGTCCAGGCGCTGCTGCGCCGCATGGCGTCCGCCATGACGGCCTGACCTCGACGACGATGCGCACCGCCGCGCGCCCTCTTCACTTCGCCGGATGTGTCGAGCTGCGCCAGACGCTCGACGTGCACGCGCACGACGAGCGCGAGCTCATGTCCCGGATCGCGGAGGTGCCGGCCGATTCGATCTACTTCCACACGTTCGGCTACTTCCTCCGCCATCATCCCCAGACCACCGCGTACGGCAACGACTTCGCCCGGTGGGCCGCCCTCGAGATCGGCGACCGCGCGCTCGCCGAGCGCCTGGCCGTCGTCGATCCGTTCGCGTTCCCGCGGCTCGACGCGCTGCGCGACCACCTGGTTTCGATCCTCAGCGACCACCTCCAGCGGCACACGGTCGGCGGCCGCCTCGAGTTCGACCGGGCGTTTCATTTTCAGCGCTCGCACATCGTCGAGGTGCCGCTCGGCCTGGACGCCACGAGCCTCGCCGAGTTCCGCGCCGGGCTGGCGCGGGTCGACGAGAGCGCCATCTACCTGCACACGGTCGAGACCCGCGTCCGCGCGCGCCGCGCCGAGTCCTTCACGACCTGGCTGGCAGACGCGCTCGGGATGCCCGAGCTCGCGGAGCGATTCGCGCGGGCCGATCCCTACCTGACGGCCCTCGAGCGCGCCCGCGGACGTCTCCTCGGCTTCGTCGACGAGGCGCTGGAGGACGAGCGGCGATGAGCCGGATCGACGACTACCGTCGCGTCTCCGGGCCCGGCGCCGTGGACTTCGTGCTCCGGCTCGCCGAGCAGGTCCAGGGCCGCCGCGTTCTGCACGTGACCGGCGGACGTCTCGGCGGTGGCGCGGCCGAGACGCTGCGCGCCATGGTGCCGATCCTCGCCGAGCTCGGCATCGACGCGCGCTGGGAAGTCACGGGCGGCGACGCGGGCTACTACCTGACGGCGCGGGCGCTCCAGGCGGCGCTCGAGGGCGCCGAGCGCGGGCCGAGCGAGGAAGGGCTCGCCCGCTGGGCCGATATGAACCGGCTCAACGGCAAGAAGCTCGACCTTGGCGCGGATCTGATCTCGGTCCACGACACGCAGCCGGCCAGCCTCGTGAGCGCGCGCAACGCCGGCCGGTGGGTCTGGCGCTGCCACGTCGACTGCTCGGCCGCCCGGGCCGATAACTGGGCGGCCTTCCGCCAGTTCGCCGATCAGTACGATGCCGCCGTGTTCCCGATGCCCGGCTTCGAGAGCCGGCTCGATATCCCGATGTTCGTGATCGCACCGTCGATCGACCCGCTCGCGGAGCGAAACCGCGACCTGACTCCGCGCGAGATCAACGAGACCCTCGGCGGGCTGGGCGTGGCGCGCGACAAGCCGCTCCTGGTCCAGATCGCCCCGTTCACGCAGGCACACGACCCGCTCGGCGTGGTCGACGCGTACCGGCTCGTCAAGCAGCACCATGACGTGCGCCTGGCGCTGGCCGGCACGACCGACGGCGAGCCGGATCGGCTCGAGCTCCTGACCCAGCTGCGCGAGATCGCCCACCAGGACTCCGACGTGGTCGTGCTGGAGCTGCCGGCGGAGGCGCATCGCCAGATCAACGCGCTCCAGCGGGCGGCGACCATCGTACTGCAGAAGTCCGTTCGCGCGTGGTTCGACCTCGGACCGGCCGAGGCCATGTGGAAGGGCAAGCCGGTGGTCGGCGGCTACGCCGGCGGGCTCGCGCCGCAGATCATTCCGAACGTCACCGGCTACGCCGTCCACTCGGTCGAGGGCGCCGCCTTCCGGATCCGCCACCTGCTGAACAACCCCGAGCTGATTCCCCGGATGGGCGCCGCCGGGCGCGAACATGTCCGCCGGTCTTTTCTGATCACGCGTCAGCTCGTCGACGAGCTGGCGCTCGCGATCCATCTGCTCCGATGACCGCGGAGTCCGCCGCGGCGCTGCCGCCCGACGTCGAGCGGCAGCTCGAAAGCCTCATCCCTGCGGACATCGCTGTGAGTGTGCCAACCTACAACAACGCCGCGACGATCTCCAAGGTCGTCGAGGCGGTGCGCGCGGGCCTCGAGAAGCACTTCGAGGGCGTGCCGGCCGTGCTGATCAACACCGACGCGGGCTCGTCGGACGCCACCACCGAACGCCTCGGCGAGGCCGGGCTGCCTCTGGTGCGCGCGATCCATCCGGCGCCGCCCGGCCAGCTCGCCACCGTGCCGTTCCACGGTGTGCCCGGCCGCGGCGCCTCGATCCAGCTCTCGCTCGGCGTCGCCCGCCGTCTCCGCGCCAAGGCGCTCGTCGTGCTGGAGGCCGACGCCGTATCGATCGACCACGAGTGGCTCGAGCGACTCGCGCGCCCGGTCCTGGAGCGCGGCGCTGATCTCGTGCTGCCCGTGCACGCGCGCCATCGCTACGACGGGACGATGACGAACCTCGTGCTGGCGCCGCTCGTCGGCGCCCTGTTCGGCCGGCGGCTGCACCACCCGTTCGCCGGCGCGCGGGCGATGTCGGCGCGATTGCTCGATCACCTCGCCGAGCTGCCATGGCCGCTGCCGGGCCGCGGCGAGACCGATCTCTGGGTGACCGGCACCGCGATCGCCGCGGACTTCGCCGTCCGCGAGGCGCGGCTCGGCCCGTGGCGCGTCGAATCGAACACACGCGTGACCGATTTGCCTACGATGGTGGCGCAGACGCTCGGGGCCGTCTTCGCGCTGATGGACGGCTACGAGGACCTCTGGCACCGTCCGGCCGCGAGCGTTCCGATGCCCGCGGAGGGCGCCGCGCCGCCGCCGCCGGGCGTTCCCGGGCGCATCGACCCCGAGCGGATGCTCGACGCGTTCCGGCGCGGATTGAGCGACCTCGGGACCATCTGGGAACAGGTGCTGGCGCCGGAGACCTGGGGCGATGTGCTGAGCCTCGAGAGCGAGGAGCCGGCGCGGTTCCGTTTCCCGGACGAGCTCTGGGCGCGCGCCGTCTACGACTTCGCGGTCGGCCATCACCACCACGTCGTGTATCACGACCATCTCCTGCGCTCGTTCGTGCCGCTCTACCTCGGCCGCACCGCCGCGTTCGTGCTGGCGACGCGCGCGCGCGACGCCGCGGCCGCCGAGGCGGCCCTGGACGCCACCGCCGCCGCCTTCGAGGAGCAGAAGCCCTACCTGGTGGACCGTTGGTGATGGCGCGACCGGCCCCGCGCGACTGGTACAAGGACGCGGTGTTCTACGAGGTCCACGTCAAGGCGTTCATGGACGGCAACGGCGACGGCGTCGGCGACTTCGCGGGGCTCATCGAGCGGCTCGACTACGTCCAGGAGCTGGGCGTCGACTGTCTCTGGATTCTGCCGATGTATCCCTCGCCGCTCCGCGACGACGGCTACGACATCGCCGACTTCTACGGGATCCACCCGTCGTATGGGACGGTGCAGGATTTCCAGAAGTTCCTCGACGCGGCTCACGCGCGCGGGCTGCGGGTCATCGCGGACCTCGTGATGAACCACACCTCCGACCAGCACCCGTGGTTCCAGGCCTCGCGCTCGGGCCCGACGTCGACGTTCGCCGACTACTACGTCTGGAGTCCCACCGATCATCGCTTCCGGGACGCGCGCGTGATCTTCGTGGATACCGAGAAGTCGAACTGGACGCTCGATCCGGCGCGCGGCGAGTACTACTGGCACCGCTTCTTCAGCCACCAGCCCGATCTGAACTACGACAACCCCGCGGTGCGCCGGTCGATGCTCGACGTCATGCGCTTCTGGCTCGACCGGGGACTCGACGGCTTTCGCTGCGACGCGGTGCCGTATCTCGTGGAGCGCGAGGGCACGAATTGCGAGAACCTGCCCGAGACGCACGCGATCCTCAAGGAGTTCCGCGCGGTCATCGACCGCGAGTACGGCGGCGCGCGGGTCTTGCTGGCGGAGGCCAACCAGTGGCCCGAGGACGTGCGCCCATATTTCGGCGACGGCGACGAGTTCCACATGGCGTTCAACTTCCCGCTGATGCCGCGCCTCTATCTCGGCCTCCGGCTGGAGGACAGCCGCCCGATCACCGACATCTTCACGCAGATGCCGCCGATCCCGTCCGCCTGCCAGTGGGGGTTGTTCCTGCGCAACCACGACGAGCTAACGCTCGAGATGGTGACGAACGAGGAGCAAGCGTTCATGTACTACGCGTACGCGTACGAGCGCGACATGAAGCTCAACCTCGGGATCCGGCGCCGCCTGGCGCCGCTGATGGACGGCGACCGCCGCCGGGTCGAGCTCCTGAACTGCCTGCTGCTCACGCTGCCCGGGAGCCCGATCATCTATTACGGCGACGAGATCGGCATGGGCGACAACGTGGCGCTCGGCGACCGG
>DASRIY010000415.1:0-13311 GCA_035649755.1 Candidatus Methylomirabilota bacterium | reverse complement strand
TGGTACTCGTAGATCGTCCGAAGCGTCCCCTGGCTCGCTTCGGGCTGATACGGCGTGTAGGCCGTGAAGAACTCGCCGCGCGAGATCAGGTGGCTGATGGGGCTCGGCACGTAGTGGTCGTACGAGCCCGCACCCATGAAGCAGACGTGCGTGTCGGCGTCGGCATTGCGCGCCGCAAGCGCCTTCATGTGGCGGATCAGGTCGGTCTCGGCGATCGCCGCGGGAATGCCGAGCGCGCGCGGAAGACGGGCTTTCGCCGGGATCCGGACCAGAAGATCCTCGAGCGACGCGGCGCCGATTACGTCGAGCATCCGCTTCTGCTCCTCCGGCGTGTTAGCGATGTAGCGAGAGGTCATCAGTGCCCCCCTTGCGCCAGGAATTCCTCGTACTGCTGCGCCGTCAGGAGCTGATCCCACTCCGCCTTGTTCGAGGGCTTGACCACGATCATCCACCCCTTGCCGTACGGATCCTGGTTGACCGTCTCCGGCTTCTGCGGCAGCTCGCCGTTCACCTCGACCACCTCGCCCGAGACGGGCGCGAAGAGGTCGGAGACCGCCTTCACGGACTCGACGACTCCGAAGTTCTTGGTGGCCGCCACCTTCGCGCCGATCTTCGGCAGCTCGACGAAGACGACGTCGCCGAGCTGCTCCTGGGCGTAGGCGGTGATGCCGATGCGCACGCGGTCACCCTCCTGCTTCGCCCACTCGTGCTCGCGCGTGTATTTGAGATTCCCGGGGACGTTGGCCATGGCTATGCCTTCTTCACTCGTGAGGGGTAGAAGGGTGTCTTGACCACGCGCGCCGGCTTCGCCTGGCCGCGAATTTCGACGGCCAGCTCCGTGCCGGCGCCCGCCAGCGCCGTCTCCACGTACGCCATCGCGATGTACTTGTCGGCGGAGGGCGCGTACGAGCCGGACGTGACCGTGCCGACCGCGCCCTCGCCCTTGAGCACCGGGTACCCGTGGCGCGCCACGGCACGCTCGGTCATCTCCAGACCGATGAGCTTTCGTCGCACGCCCTCGGCGCGAACCTTCTCGAGCGCCTCGCGGCCTGTGAATTCGCCCTTGGCGGGCTTGACGACCCAGGAGAGCCCCGCCTCGAGCGCGTTCGTGGTCTCGTCGATGTCGTTGCCGTAGAGCGCGTACTTCATCTCGAGCCGCAGCGTGTCGCGTGCGCCGAGCCCGATCGGGGCGGCGCCGTCGCCGCGCCCGCCCGCCAGGAGCGCGGTCCAGAGCTTCTCGGTCTGGTCGGCGGGGGCGTAGAGCTCGAAGCCGTCCTCACCCGTGTAGCCGGTGCGCGAGATCAGCGTCGGCACCTCCGCGACGGTGCCGCGCTCGAACCGGTAGTAGCCGATCCGGGTGACGTCGCGATCGGCGAGCCGGCCGACCAGCGCCTCGGCCTTCGGTCCCTGCACCGCGATGAGCCCGGTGCCTTCGGACGCGTTGCGCCAGCGAGCATCCTTCACCTCGCGGGTCTGCTCGGTGACCCACGCCCAGTCCTTGTCGATGTTCCCCGCGTTCACCGTGAGCAGATAGCGTGCGTCGCCCATGCGGTAGACGGTCAGATCGTCGACGATCGTCCCGTTCGGATAGCAGAGGAGCGAGTAGTGGATCTGGCCCACCTGCAGGGCCGCCACGTCATTGGTGGTCAGACGCTGGAGCGCCGCGAGCGCGCCGGGGCCCTCGACCTCGAACTCGCCCATGTGGCTCACGTCGAAGAGACCGACGGCGGCGCGCACCGTCCGGTGCTCTTCGATGATGCCGGTGTATTGCACCGGCATCTCCCAGCCCCCGAACGGCACCATGCGCGCGCCGGCCTTCACGTGCGCCTGGTAGAGCGGCGTGCGCTTGAGCGGGGTTGCGCTCAAGCTTTCGGCAGCCAGTCGCGCAGCGGCTTCACCTGGCAACCGGCCCGGTCGAGCGCCTCACGGACGGCGCGGACGATGTTCTGCGCGCCGGGCGTGTCGCCGTGGCAGCAGATGGTCTGCACCGAGATATCGATCTCGACCCCGTCGATCGTGCGCACCTTGCTCTCCATGGCCATCTTCACGGCCTGGGCCGCCGCCTTCTGCGGGTCGGTGATCAAGGACCCCGGGAGCTTGCGCGAGACGAGCGTGAGGTCGACGTTGTAGGCGCGATCGGCGAACCCCTCCGACGCCACCCGGACACCCATCTTGCGGGCGAGCCGGTCGTAGTTGCCGGAGCCGAGCGCCATGAGAATCAGGTCGCGGCCGGACTCGCGCGCCGACTCGGCGACCGCCGTCGCGAGCGGCTCGTCTTTCTCGATCATCGAATAGAGGATGCCGTGCGGCTTGGTGTGCTGGAGCTCGACGCCGGCGGCGCGGCAGAACTCGCGGAGCGCGCCGGTCTGGTAGCAGAGATAGTCCTTCAGCTCCTGCGGCGAGACGTCCATCACGCGCCGCCCGAAGCCCATCAGGTCCGGCAGCGAGGGATGCGAGCCGATCGCGACGCCGTGCTTGATCGCGAGCTCGACCGACTTGCGCATGACGTGCGGATCGCCCCCGTGGAACCCGCAGGCAACGTTGGCCGAGGAAAGGTAGGGCATGATCTCCTCGTCCACCCCGAGCTTCCAGCGACCGTAGCTCTCGCCCATGTCGGCGTTGAGGTCGATGAACTTGGCCATGGTCAGACTCCTTATCCTCGCGCGTTCACGCGCGCGAGCGCGTTGATAAAGCGATCGACATCCTCGTCGGTCATGGCGAGCGAGCAGGCCCCGAGACCGCGCTGGGTCATCAGGATGCCCTCGTTCAGGAGCCCGATGAACACGCGCATCGCCGCCGCCGAATCCTTCGCCTTCGCCGAGCGATAGTCGCTCAGCGGCTCGGTGGTCCAGTGTAGCCAGAAGAGCGAGCCGAGACCGGTCACCTGGCCCCGCCGGCGCGTTGCGGCCAGAAGGCGCGTCACGCCGCCGCGCAACCGCTCGCCCAGCGCGTCGAGCCGCGCGTACGCCTCGGGGGTGAGCGCGTTCAGGGTCGCGATGCCGGCCGCCATCGTCACCGGGTTCGCGTTGAAGGTGCCGCCGTGGCTGATGCGGGCGCCGCCCTTGCGCGGGTCGTAGAAGTCCATGATGTCGCGCCGCCCGCCGAAGGCGCCCACCGGCAGGCCGCCGCCGATGATCTTGCCGAAGGTCGTGAGGTCGGGCCGGATGCCGAAGCGCTCCTGAGCGCCACCCCATGCCGTGCGGAACGAGATGACCTCGTCGAAGATCAGCACAATATTATGTCGCTCGGTGATCTCGCGCAGACGCTGGAGGAACCCTTCAACCGGCGGTATCAGTCCTGCATTACACATGATCGGATCGACTATCAGGCAGGCGATCTGCGACGCCTCCTCCTCGAGAATCTCCGCGCACGCGTCGGCGTCGTTCCACGGCAGCACCACGACGTGCTTGAGGACCGCCGGGGGCAGCCCCGACGACCAGGCGACCGGCTTGGGCCGCCGCCGGCTCCCCGCCCCCTTGACCTCACCGGTGACGCTCACCATCACCCAGTCGTGCGTGCCGTGGTAGGCGCCCTCGAACTTCGCGATCTTCGGCCGGCCCGTGAACGCGCGGGCCAGGCGCACGGCGTTCATCGTCGCCTCGGTGCCCGAGTTGGTGAAGCGGATCGCCTGCACCGACGGCACGCGGCGGGTCAGCATCTCGGCCAGGCGCACCTCGTGCTCGGTCGGCCCCGGGAACGACAGCCCGTTCTCGGCTGCTTCCTGCACGGCCTTGATGACGTCGGGCGGCGCGTGGCCGAGGATCAGGCTCGTATAGTTACCGTTGAAGTCCAGGCGATCGACCCCGTCGGCGTCCCACACGTGCGCGCCCTGGCCCCGCTGGATGACGAACGGGTAGGGATCGAAGAAGGTCGTCGTCCGGCTGTTGCCGCCGGGCATGACGGCCAGCGCCTCCTCGTGCAGGGTGCGCGAACGCGCGGTCTTCGCGGTGTACTCGCTCAGCTCCTTCTCGACGCTCATGCGATCTCCTCTCTCACCACCGCTCCCAGTACCGCATCGGATTCGCGCAGAAGGCGGTGCGCCTCGGCCACGCCGACCGCCTGGAAGCGGAGCGACTGGCCCGGCCTCGCCTGACCAACGCGCCCGATGTCACAGGAACAGACCGTCGCGAGCTTCGTGTAGCCGCCCGTCGATTGCCGGTCGACCAGCAGGACGATGGGCTGGCCGTCGCCGGGCACCTGCACCGATCCGAGCGCGATGCCATCCGAGATGATGTCATGGCCTCTCGCGTGCTCGATACGAGATCCGCGAAGCCGCGCGCCCATCCGGTCGGACTGCGGCAGCACCTCGTACGGGCTGTCGAGCAGCGCCCTGATCCCGGCCTCGGTGAAACGATCGTCCTGCGGCCCGAGGACGAGACGGATCGGCTGGGCGCTGCGGTAGTCCGGCACCGCGCCGGGCTCCATGCGCCGCGGCCGCACGGGACCCGACGACAGGATTCGCAGCGCATCGCCCTTCCGGAGCGCGCGCCCCTCGAGCCCGCCCATGCGGCCACGAACGTACGTCGACCGCGACCCGAGTACGAGCGGCACGTCGAGCCCGCCCGAGAACGCCACGTACGCGCGCACGCCCGCGCGCGCCGGCCCGAGCTTGACGACGTCGCCGGCCTTGAGCGCGACGGTGGCCCACCGCGGCGCCTCCGCGCCGTTCACGGTCACCGGCATGTCGGCGCCCGTTACCGCAATGGCTCCGGCGGCGTCCACCTCGAACCGCGGGCCGATCAGCGTGCACTCGAGCGCGGCGGCGGAGTCGGCGTTGCCGACCAGCCGGTTGCCGACCACGAACGCGAAGCGATCGACCGGGCCCGACGGCGGAATGCCGTAACGCATCTGTCCCGTCCGGCCGAGATCCTGCACGGTCGTCTGCGGGCCGGCGTCGAGGATCGTGATCACGAGATCACCGGCCGGTAGGTTCGCGCCGCCACGGCCCTGCCGATCGCGTCGAACTCGGCGCGGTCGATTCGCCGGAAGCGCACGCGGTCGCCCGCGCGCAGCAGCGTGGGCTCCGTCGCCCCGGGATCGTAGAGCGCCAGCGGTGTGCGCCCGAGGATCCAGAATCCCCCGGGGCTCTCGACCGAATAGATGCAGCACTGGATGCCGCCGATGCCGACGCTGCCCGGCGGCGTCTTGGTGCGCGGCGTGTCCAAACGCGGGATGTTGATACGCTCGGGCATGCCGGTCATGTACGGAAGCCCGGGGGTGAAACCGATGAAGTAGACGAGATACTCGGCGCCGGCGTGGAGCCGGACCAGCTCGTCGGCGGAAAGGGCGAGCCGCTCGGCGGCCGCGGCGAGATCGAAGCCGAGCTCGGGATCGTCGTAGCAGCAGGGTAGCTCCACTGACCGGGCCGGCGGCAGCACGCCGGTGGTCGCTTGCGGAGCCAGCTCGGCGATCGACGCGCACAGGGCTTCGTAGCCGACTTCCCGGGGCTCGTAGTAGACGAGGAGCGACGAGTACGTCGGAACGGTCTCGACCACGCCGGTCAGCGCCTTCTGCTGGATCAAGAACTCGAGCGCCCGGACACGCGTGTTGACCTCCGCGCTGATCTCCTCGCCGAGCTCCACGCACACGGCGAGATCGCCGGCCGGCCGAAACCGCAACGCGCTAGATCGCCGACAGCGCGGAGTTGGGGAGGTCCGTGATGAACATGTGCCCCGGGCTGTGCGTGATCATGAACGGCGGCTTCGA
Source organism: Candidatus Methylomirabilota bacterium (assembly GCA_035649755.1). Lineage (GTDB taxonomy): Bacteria > Methylomirabilota > Methylomirabilia > Rokubacteriales > CSP1-6 > AR31. The sequence goes on along the minus strand of DASRIY010000415.1, from coordinate 7,605 downwards.
CGCGAGCGCGACCGCCTGGGGCGTGACACCGCACGCCCAGAAGACGGGCACGTCGCCTCGAGCGAACTCCTGCGCGTCGCCCCAGTCGGGCCTGGTGATGTCGGCGATGCCGATTGCCGCCGGATCGCCGACGTGCACCGGCGCGCCGTGGGCGCCCGGGAAGCGGGCGCTCGCGGTCACCGCCTTCGCGAGCTGGGGGGCAGCGATGGGCCGCATCGAGACGACCATGGGCCCGTGGAAGACGCCGGCGGGCCGGCACTGGGTCGAGGTGCGCCACATCGCGACGTTCTTGCCGTGCTCCACGTGCCAGAGCCGGATCCCCGCCTCCAGCAGCGCCCACTCGAACGTGAACGAGCAGCCGAGCAGGAACGCGACCAGGTCGTCCCGCCAGTACGGCGTCGCGTCGGATACCTCGTCGGCGAGGACGCCGTCCTTGTAAATGCGGTAGCGCGGAATATCGGTGCGCAGATCGGCGCCCGGCGCGACGCCCACCGGCTCGGGCGAGCCGACGTCGGTCACCTCGATGAGCGGACACGGCCGCGGGTTGCGCTGGCAGAACAGGAGGAAGTCGTAGGCGTGATCCTGCGGCAGGACGGCCAGATTCGCCTGCACGTAGTTCTGGCCGAGCCCCGCGGTGATCCCCTTGATCTTGCCGTTTCGGATGTCCTGCCGGATCTCCCGCGGATGGCGCGTGTCGATCGGCATACCCGAATTCTACCTCTGGCCGAGGCGCGGCCACACGTCCGGATTCACCAGCACGTCGGGCCGCTCGCCGCGCAGGACCCGGAGCATCTCGCCCGAGACCTGCATGGCCGCCTGACGGGTTGCCTCGCGGGTGACGCCGGCCATGTGCGCCGAGCAGACGACGTTCTCGAGGTTGAGAATCGGGTTGTCGGCGGACGTGGGCTCGTCCTCCCAGACGTCGAGCCCGGCGGCGGCCAGCTTGCCGCGGGTCAGCGCCTCGAAGAGCGCCCGCTCGTCCTGCACGGGGCCGCGCGACGTGTTGATGTAGATCGCGCTCGGCTTCAGGAGTGCGAGCGTCTTCTCGTTGATCATGTGCCGCGTCTCGGGCGTGAGCGGCGTGTGGGTGGTGAGCACGTCCACCTGGGGAAGAAGCTCTTCCAGGCTCTTGACCGGCTCGGCCCCGCGCCGGCGCAGCTCCTCGTCGGGCACGTACTTGTCGTAGCCGAGCACGCGCATCCCGAGGGCGCCGGCGAACTTGGCGACGCGGCGCCCGACGTTGCCGACCCCGACGATGCCGAGGGTCTTGCCCCCGAGCTCCGAGTTGCCGGCCCGGCTCGTGCTCCAGCCGCCCTTCCGCATGTCCTTGTCCATCGCGAGCGTGCGCTTCACCGAGACGAGCATCAGCATGAGCGCGTGCTCGGCCACGGCCTGGGAATTCGATCCGGGGGCGTGCACGACCGCGACGCCGAGGCGCGTGGCCGCTGGTATATCGACGGTGTCGAGCCCGACGCCGTGGCGGCCGACCACCTTCAGGCGCCTGCACGCGGCCATGAGGCTCTCGGTGCAGCGGGGCCGGATGCGGAAGAGAATCCCTTGAGCCTCGGCGGCCACCTTGACCAGGCCGGCCTCGGTCTCGTCCTCGCAGACGACGACGCGCGCCTCCCTGTCGAGAAGCGCCTTGCCGTCGGGGTGGATGGGTCCGGCGAGCACGACCAGCGGCCGCGGATCAGTGGACATCGATTCTCCTTTCGGTCTCGGGCAGGCCCTGGATTCTACTACTTCCAGGCCACCAGGACGAGGCGGCCGGCGATCCACTGCACCTCGGTGGCGGCGTCTACCGTGGAAGCGAACGCATGTGAGATCTGCGGCCACGCTTCACGGAAGAACCGCTCGCTCGGAAACACCTCGGGCATTATAGTCCCCTTCATGACGACGCTAATCACCGGCGCGTTCGGCTGCATCGGCGCGTGGGTGATCCGCGAACTCCTGGCCGGCGGCGAGCGCCCAGTCGTGTTCGATCTGGGCGACGATCCCTGGCGCGTGCGCATGATCGCCGGCCCCGATACGCCCGAGCGCCTCACCGTGGTGCGCGGCGACATCACCGACAAGGCGCAACTCGAGCGCGTCGTGCGCGATCACGGGGTCCGGCGGATCGTCCATCTCGCCGCGTGGCAAGTCCCGCTCTGCCGCCAGGACCCGCCGCGCGGCGCCTCGATCAACGTTACCGGCACCGCCAACGTCTTCGAGGTGGCGCGCGCGTCAGCCGGACAGGTCGAGCGCGTCGTCTATGCCTCCTCGGCGGCGGTGTTCGGCGCGCCGAGCCTCTACCCGCCCGGGCCGATCAAGGACGACGCGCCGCCGCGGCCGGCCACACATTACGGCGTCTACAAGGTGGCCAACGAGGAGACGGCGCGCATCTATTGGGAGGAGCACCGGATCGGCTCCGCGGGCTTCCGCCCGCTCACGGTCTACGGTCCGGGCCGCGATTTCGGCCTCACCGCCGATCCGACCCTGGCCATGAAAGCCGCGGTCCTCGGGCGGCGTTTCCAGATTCGCTGGGGCGGTTCGACGGACCTGATCTACACCGAGGACGTCGCACGTGCGTTCCTCGCGGCCGCCGCGGCGCGGCTCGACGGCGCCCGTGTCTACAACCTGCATGGCGCGTCGGCGTCGGTTGCCGACGTGGTGCACGCGATCGAGGCGGCGTGGCCGCCGGCCAAGGAGTTGATCACGCACGTGGAGCAGGCGCTCCCCTTCCCGGCCGCGCTCGACGACGCGCGCTATCAGAAAGATCTGGGTCCCGCGCCGTCCACCTCGCTCGCCGCGGGCGTCCAGAAGACGCTCGACGAGTTCGAGCGCCTGCGGCAGAGCGGGCGGCTCGACGCCCGGGAGCTCACATGACCGCCTACCGTCTGCGGCTCGCGTCGGCCGCCGACGCCGAGCAGATCTGCCGGATCTACAACCAGGGCATCGAGGATCGCGTGGCCACGCTGGAGGTCGAGCTCCGCTCGCCCGACGAGCGCCGGCAGTGGCTCGAGGGTCGAAGCCCGCGACATCCCGTGATCGTCGCCGAGCACGACGCGGGCGAGATCGCCGGGTGGGCGAGCCTCAACGTGTTCAACCCGCGCGAGGCGTACCGGTTCGTCGCCGACATCTCCGTGTACGTCGAGCGGGGCTGGCGCGGCAAGGGTGCCGGCCGCGTGCTGCTCGAGAAGCTGGTCGACCTCGGCCGCGAGCACGGGTTCCACAAGCTCGTGCTCGCGGCGTTTCCGTTCAACAAGGGCGGGATGGCGCTCTACGAGAGGCTCGGCTTCCGGCCGGTTGGGATCTACCGCGAGCAGGGACAGCTCGACGGCAAGTGGGTCGACACCATCGTGATGGAGCGGCTTCTCTCGAGCTGAGCCCGTCCGGCGGGAAGCGTCCGCTACCGGACGCGGACCTTGACGACAACCGACATCCCCGCCCGGAGCGTGTGCGGGTTGCCGACTCCCTTCCCGTCGAGGTGGATGCGCACGGGGACGCGCTGGACGACCTTCACCCAGTTTCCGGTGGCGTTCTCCGGCGGCAGGAGCGAGAAGCGGGCGCCGGTGCCCGCGCTCATCGAGTCGATCACGCCCGTGTAGGTCTTGTCGGGATAGCCGTCGACCTCCACGGTCGCCTTCATGCCCGGCTTGAGCCGCGCCAACTGCGTCTCCTTGAAGTTGGCGACCACCCACACGTCTTGCAGCGGCACGATCGCCAGGAGCGGCTGCCCCATCTGGACCACCTGCCCGAGCTCGACGCTGCGCTTGGACACAGTGCCGTCGAGGGCGGCACGAACCTCCGTGTGCTCGAGCTGGAGCTCGGCGAAGGCGAGATCGGCCTGCATCTCGCGCAGCCGCGCTTCGGCCCGGCTCGCCTCGGCGTCCTTGATGGCGACCTGGTGAGTCTGACTCTCGGCGAGCGCGACCGCCGCCCGCGCCTCGGCGACGCGCTGGCGCGCCTGGTCGACCGCGTGCACGCGCGCGCCCAGCTCCGCCTCCGCCTGCTGGATCTCGCGCTCCGTTTGCGTCATACGCCGCTCCAGCGCCTGGACCGTCGCGCCGGCGGTCTCGTGGGCCGCCTCGGCCTGATCGAACTCGCGCCGCGCGACCAGGTCGCTCTGCAAGAGACTGCGGGCCCGCTCGAGCTCGCGAGCCGCCTGGCGCTGCGTGCTCTTCGCCCCGATCACGTCGGCGCGCATCGCCTCGGTCGCGGAGCGCCGCGCCTCCAGCCGGGCGCGTGATTCTTCGACCGCCGACTCGGCAGACTTCACGCCGACCACCGCGGCCTGCAGCGAGGCGCGCGCCTGATCGATCTGGGCGCGCGTGCCCTCGCGCGTCAGCGGCACTTCGGATCGCGCGGCGCGCAGGGTCGCTTCGGCGGTGGCCACGGCGGCCCGCGCCTGCTCGCGCTTGGCCTCGAAGTCACGCGGATCGACGCGTAGCAGGACGTCGCCCTGCTTGACCGTCTGGTTGTCCTGTACGAAGAGCTCCACGATGTGGCCCGCGACCTTGGCGCTGACGGGCGAGATCGTGCCATCGACGTACGCGTCGTCCGTCGAGACAAAGGTGATTGCGGTGTACCAGACGTGACCGCCGTACGAGAGGGTCGCCAGGCCAACGAGGCAGCCGAGCGCCAGGAGCAGCTTACGCTTCATGGGGCATCCGGCATTTTACTCCGGAAGCCGGGGGCGTGGGTAGACAGAGGTCCCGTGCTTTCTTTACGGAGTGTGCTATATGTATGGGCCAGTTTTGATGGGATCTCCTACCGCATTCTTAACTGTCCTCGTGACGGGCCTGCTGCTCTCGGCGGGCGGCTGCTCGTTGTTGAAGGGGGCGCCGACGCCGATCTTGCCGCCGGAGGAGCTTTATCAGCTCGGCGAGACCGAGCTGGGCAACCGGCGGTACGACGAGGCGCGACAGAATTTCCGGAAGATCGTCGAGCGGCACCCGAACTCGGCCTACGCCGCGCGGGCCCGCTTTCTCGTCGGCGAGGCGTTCTACCGTGAGGGGGAGTTCGACAAGGCGGTGAAGGAATTCGAGGCGTTCCTGGCGTTCTTTCCCCAGCACCAGATCGCCGATCTCGTCCAGTTCCGACTCGCCATGAGCTACTACGACCAGATGAAGCCGGTCGAGCAGGACCAGGGACTGACGGTGAAGGCCATCGAGCAGTTCCGCAAGCTCGTCAAGGAGTACCCGGCGAGCCGGTACGCCACCGACGCCCTGGCGAAGATCGACGTCTGCCGGGGCCGGCTCGCGCAGAAGGAGCTCTGGGTCGCGACGTACTACTTCAATCAGGGCAATCCGAGCGCCGCTCGCCAGCGTCTGGAGCTGGTACTGAAGGACTACCCGCGAACGCTCGTGGTCCCCGAGACCCTGTTCCTCCTGGCCGAGGTGAACTTCTACGAGGGCAAGGCGGTGGAGGGCAACGAGCTGCTACGCCGTCTGTCCGCGGAATACGGATACACCGAGTGGGGCCGGCGGGCCAACGCCCGCCTGCGAGCTCAGAGGTAGTCGCCGTGCACGACATCGTCGACCTTCGCTCCGACACGCTGACGCTTCCCACGCCGGAGATGCGCGAAGCCATGGCGCGCGCCCAGGTCGGCGACGACGTGTGGGAGGAGGACCCGACCGTCCAGCACCTGGAGGCGATGTCCGCCGAGCGCCTGGGAAAGGAAGCCGGACTCTTCGTCGCCTCTGGGACCATGGGCAACCTCGTCTCGGTGCTGAGCCACACGCAGGCCGGCCAGGAAGTCGTGCTCGACCTCGACTCGCACATCTTCAACTACGAGGTGGCCGGCGCCGCGGTGATCGGCAGCGTGCAGATGCGGCCGGTAAAGACCGCGCGCGGATTCCTGGCGCCGGATCAGGTCCGCGAGGCGCTGCGTCCCGCGAACATCCACCTCCCGCCGACCGGGCTGGTGTGCGTCGAGAACACCCACAACCGCCACGGCGGCACCTGCTGCACGCCGGAAGAGATCAGCGCGGTCGCCGCCGTCGCCCACGGCGCGTCGGTGCCGGTGCACCTCGACGGGGCCCGCCTCTTCAACGCGGCGGTCGCCCTGAAGCGGCCGGCGCGCGAGTTCGCCCGCGACGTCGACTCCGTCACGTTCTGCGTCTCCAAGGGCCTCGCCGCCCCGGTCGGCTCGGTCATCTGCGGCTCGGGCGCGTTCATCACGCGGGCGCGGCGGGTGCGCAAGATGCTGGGCGGCGGCATGCGCCAAGCCGGTGTCATCGCGGCCGCGGGCATCGTCGCGCTCGAGCGCATGGTGGACCGGCTCGCCGAGGATCATGCCAACGCCTTCGCGCTGGCCGAGCGGCTGGCGCGGATTCCCGGGCTCGTCATCGATCCGGCGAGCGTTCAGACGAACATCGTCATCTTCGCGGTCGAGCGGCCGGGCGGGGTCGCCGCGTCGGCGGCCGCCACGGCCGATCTCGTGGCGGGATGCGCCGCGCGCAAGGTGAAGATCCACGCGATCGGTCCCGCTGCGATTCGCTGCGTGACCCACAAAGACATCGATGCCGAGGACGTCGTCCGCGCGGGCGACGCCTTGGCGGAAATCACCCGTTCGTGGTAGCTCCAGGGGGCGCCATGGCCGAACGACTGCTCGACGTCAAAGGGCTGAAGACGTACTTCTACACCGACGAGGGCGTCGTCCGCGCCGTCGATGGGATCGACTTTCACATCAACAAGGGCGAGACGCTCGGCATCGTCGGCGAGTCCGGCTCCGGCAAGAGTGTCACGGCGCTCTCGGTCATGCGCCTGATCCCGCAGCCCCCCGGCCGCATCGTCGAGGGCACCATCAACTACGGCGGACGCAGCCTCCTCGATCTGCCCCCGGCGCAGATGCGCAAGATCCGCGGCAAAGAGATCTCGATGATCTTCCAGGAGCCGATGACCTCGCTCAATCCGGTATTCACCGTCGGCGAGCAGATCGCCGAGGCCATTCGCCTGCACGAGGGGCTCGGGCGCCGCGATGCGATGGCCAAGACGGTCGACATGCTCAAACTCGTGCACATTCCCAACGCGGAGCGCCGCGTGAAGGAATATCCCCACCAGCTCTCGGGCGGCATGCGGCAACGCATCATGATCGCCATGGCGCTGTCGTGCAACCCCAAGCTCCTCATCGCCGACGAGCCGACGACCGCGCTCGACGTCACCATCCAGGCTCAGATCCTCGAGCTCCTGAACGAGCTGAAGGCCAAGCTGGGAATGGCGATCTTGCTGATCACCCACGACATGGGCGTGATCGCGGAGACCGCGCAGCGAGTCATAGTGATGTACGGGGCCCAGGTTGTCGAGGAGGCGCCCGTCACCGAGCTGTTCAAGGAGCCGCTGCACCCCTACACCCAGGGGCTTCTCCGATCCATTCCGCGGATCGACCTGGCCGCCACCCAGAAGCAGAAGCTCGAGGCGATTCCCGGGACGGTGCCGACGCTGCGGGGCGACATCAAGCCCGGCTGCCGGTTTGCCCCGCGGTGCGCGCTGGCAAAGCCGATGCACTTTGAAAACACGCCCCCGCTCAAGGAAGTCCGGCCGGGCCACAAGGTGGCCTGCTTCCTGTACTGAGGCCCGCCATGCCTGAGGCGCTGCTCAAGGTCCAGAACCTCAAGAAGTACT
>DASRIY010000414.1:0-3991 GCA_035649755.1 Candidatus Methylomirabilota bacterium | reverse complement strand
AATCGCGACGGGTACGGCCACGCGATCTCTCCAGCGGTGACGCCGGCAGGCAGGGTCCACTCGATTCGCGTCGGTTCGCCGGCGTCGCCGGGATTCACGCCCCAGTACGTATGCCATCCCGGGGTGATCTCCTGGCGGAGGGCAACCCAGAACGTCTCGCCGGGTCGGATCGAGGCCGTCTCGCTCAAGAGCTCCACCCGAACGAGCGGAGACGGCTGGGCGGCAGTCACCGGCGCTGCGGCGCCCGCGACGAGGGCCAGGACGAGAATCAGGGCGACGGGGAAGGTCATCCGGAGCAGCATGCGTCACGCATTGTCCCATATCCGTATGGAGCGCCTGTGACGCGGTCGTTATGCCGATCCGTGCACTTTGATCGGCGGAGACCGGCACAGGTACGATTCGTATCCATGTCGATCCTGTCGCGCGTCATCCCGGTTGTTCTGCTGCTCCTGGCCGTGGCCAGCCCGGCGCAGGCGCAGGACGTCATGCTGTCGGTGGCGATCAGCATGAAGGACGTCGTCGACGAATTGGGCCGGGGCTTCATGGGCTCTCGCCCGGGCGTGACACTCCGTTACAACTTCGGCTCGTCCGGGGAGCTGCAGAAGCAGATCGAGGCCGGCGCACCGGTCGACCTGTTCATCTCGGCGGCCGACCGGCAGATGGACGAGCTGGCGAAGAAGGGCCTGGTCGTGAGCCAGAGCCGGCGCATCTTCGCGCGCAACGTGCTCACCGTCGTCAAGCCCGCCGACTCGAAGATCGACATCACCAAGCCGAGCGACCTGCTCGACGCCCGGGTCACGAAGATCGTCATCGGCAATCCGAAGACGGTCCCAGCTGGCCAGTACGCCGAGGAGAGCCTGAAGGCGCTTGGCACCTGGGATCGGCTCCAGCCCAAGCTCGTCCTTTCGGAGAACGTCCGCCAGGCTCTCGACTACGTGGCGCGCGGCGAAGTCGACGCGGGCTTCGTCTACACCACCGACGCGGCGGCCCGAGCCCAGCAGGTGAAGGAAGCGTTTCGACCGGCGGAGGACACGTACCGGCCGGTCGTCTATCCCGTCGCGGTCGTCACCGGGGCCAAGCAGGCCGCGCTGGCGCAGGCCTTTCTCGACCTCCTGATGAGCCGAGACGGTCAGGCGACACTCGCCCGGTTCGGATTCCAGCCGCCGCCCGCCGGCACGCGGTAGGCAATCGGCAGCGCCACAGTGCGATCGCCCTCGAGCCGACATCATGGCATCGTGACTCTCATAGAGTCAGAACGAGAGGAGACACGATGAAGCTCAGCGCGCGAAACGTCATGAAGGGCAGAGTGGTCAAGGTCACGCGTGGGACCACGACGGCGCACGTGAAGATCGACGTGGGTGGCGGGACGGTGATGACCGCCTCGATCACGATCGAAGCGGTCGATGAGCTCGGGCTGCGCGAGGGCGACGCGGCCTACGCGGTCGTCAAGGCGTCCGACGTCATCGTGGCGAAGGACTGAGGGATCAGCGAGCGCGGCGCCAGTCGCCGTCGCGATATCGCGACGGGCGCGGCGAGGCTGGCTTCTCGGCACCGGCGCTCGGCGTGCTCTTCCGGCGCTTTCCGCGGGCGGCGACGTCGGCGGCGGTCGGACCCAGCGGTCCCACCGTGTCGTCGATCTTGTTGCGAATCTCGGCCAGGCGCTCGATGACGAGCCGTCCGGCTTCGGTCAGCGCCGAGCCGCGCGAGCTTCCCTTGCCGGGGCGGGGCGTCGTCAACGGCACGCCAAGCGCGGTCTCCGCTCGGCGCAAGTATTCCCACGCGTGCCGATAGGACCATCGGATCTCGCGAGCGGCGCCGAGCAGGGAGCCGTGCTCGAGGATGCCGAGCAGGAGCTTCAGACCGCCGTCGCCGACGACGAACTGGCCGTCGTGCTCGAGCCACACCTTCGTCTTGACGGCAACCGCAGGCAGCGCGGCCACATCCGGCGCGGGCAATCCAGAACGCGCGTTCTTCGCTCGGCGCATCGGCTTCACACTTGAATCATAGCGCAGCCCTTGGACTTCGGCGTCGTCCTTCGCGCAGGGCGATATGATCGAAGCTGGTGAGAGTACGATGCGCGGGACTCATGCTGACCCTGTTCGTCGTCTGCCCGGCTCCGGCGTGGGCGGCCGACGCGGAGCTCGTGCCGCGCATGCAGCGCCTGACCACGCACTATCACGAGGACCCGGCGCGGCTCGACGCGGGGCGGGCGGAGCTGGAGGCCGCCGTCAAGTCGCAGCCGAGCGTGGCGGTGCTGGTCATGCTGGCGCAGATCAGCTACGTCTGGGGCGACATCCGCGGCTCGACGAGCGACGCGAAGATCCAGGCCTACGAGCGCGGCCGCCAGGTCGCTGACCTGGCGCTCCAGCAAGAGCCCGGGAATGCCGACGCCCGCTTCTGGCGCGCCGCGAACCTCGGACGCTGGCTCGAGCGCAACCGGTTGCGGGCCGCCACCCAGGTCGGGACGCTGCGCGACGAGATGCAGGCGATCATCCGCGACCATCCCGACTACGCCGGAGCCTACGGCTTCCTCGGCTACTTCTACTATCGGGCGCCGTGGCCGTGGGGAAATCGCGACGAGGCGATGAAGATGTTTCGCCAGGGGCTGGCTCGCGCCCCGCGGAACACCGGCATGCGCGTCGGTCTGGCCAGGACGCTCGTGGACAAGGGCCTGGCGGACGATGCGCGCGCCGAGCTCCAGCGCGTGCTCGCCGAGAAGGCGCCGAGCAATCTCGCGGACTGGACGCTGCGAGACGCGCCGGACTCCCGGAAGCTCCTCGAGTCGCTACCGGCCAGGCGCTAGCTCGAGGCCGGGTCAGCGCGCGTCGCGCCCGCCGTCGGCGCGATAGACCAGGTAGTCCTCGACGACCGCGTCGCCGCGTAGCCGTGAGATTCGTGCCAGCAGCGTGACCCGGGTGAACCGCTCGGCGACCGTCTCCTTCAGATCGCGCCAGCTCTCGGTGACGTAGAGCACGGGCCCAGCCATCAGATCGGGCGCCGGCGGCGGCTCCTGGTGCCATCGATCGCGCTCCGTCAGCTGAACGACCGGAGGATGCGAGGGCATGTAGAAGGCGAGCCATCCGGTCTGGGCATAGCTCGTCGTGACGACGCCTTTGGCGCCTGTCTGCCGGCGTAAGGCCTCGACCTCTTCCACGACCGGGGCATAGCCCACGGCGAGAATGCGCGCCACCGGATCGAGCGATCCCGGCGCCGAGACGAGCGGCCAGAACGCGTGCACGTAGACGATGAGCGTCAGCAGCACCGCCGTCGGGACCGCGGCTGCTCGCGAGAATCGGACGACGCGCCCGGCGAGGCCGCCGCCCCGCGCCGGCCACGCCGCGGCGATGCAGAAGGCCGGGTAGAGAAAGGACGGCCAGTTGCCCTGCACGCGCGCGTGCAGCGAATGCCAGACGAAGTAGGCCGCCGCCGGCGCCAGCATGGCGGCGACGAGCACGATCGGCGCGCGCCGTTTCGCCTCGGTTGCGATGATGCCGAGCACGCCTGCGAGCCCCAGGAGAAGGATGAACGGCGTTGCCAGGCCGACCTGGCCGGCCGCGAAGTCGCCGAGGTAGCGCAGCGAAAAGCCGCGGCTGAGGACCCGGCCGAATTGCCAGGAGAAGGAGATCCACCCGTGGGCCGCGTTCCACACGATCACCGGGGCAAACATGACGAGCGCGAGCGCCGCCCCGAGATAGGGCCAGGGCGAGCGAAGCCAGCGACGCTCCCGCGGCGACAGGCAGAGCCACAAGAGCGCCCCGGCGGCCAGGAACGGCGCCGTGTACTTGGAGAGCAGCGCGAAGCCGCCCGCCACGCCGGCGGCGAGCCACCACGCCGGCCGCTCGGTCTCGGCGACCTGCGCCAGGCAGAACACGAAGAACGCCGCCGCGGCCATCGCCGGCGAATCCGGCGTGGCCGCCAGTCCGACCGTGCCGCTCATCAAGGTGACGTTGAAGAAGACGGCCGCCATCGCGCCGCCGGCGTCGCTCCGCAG
>DASRIY010000413.1:0-4427 GCA_035649755.1 Candidatus Methylomirabilota bacterium | reverse complement strand
GGGATTCCGCGATTCGCCGAACAGTGGATTGTCGGTCGAGCCGCGCCACGCGAACTCCGGGAGATTGGTCCGGCCGATGAAAATCGCGCCCGCCGCGCGCAGGCCCGCCACGGCAGGCGCGTCCTCGGTCGGGACGAACTCCGCCATCAGGCGCGAGCCGTAGGTAGTCCGCTCGCCCGACGTCCAGAGGTTGTCCTTGATCGAGACAGGCACGCCGTGAAGCGGACCGAGCGCCCGGCCGGCCATCACCGCTTGCTCCGCGGCGCGCGCCTCGGCGAGCGCACGCTCGGCGTGAACGAGGACATAGGCGCCCAGGCGGGGGTTCAACCGCTCGATGCGTTCCAGTACGGCGCGAATCAGCTCGACGGGGGAGAGCGCCCGGCGGCGGATCATCTCCGCCAGATCGATCGCGGGTGTGAAGCAGAGGTCGGTCGCGTCCATATCAGTGCCTCGAGCTCAGTGTCCTGCCGCGGAGTAGCTCCGCGAGCCGTGGCGCGGTGAACGGCTGGCGTTCGGCGGCGGCGCCGAGCGGCGCAAGCGCGTCGGCCACCGCATTCGAGATCGCCGCCGAGGCGCCCATCACGCCGCCCTCGGCCATGCCCTTCATGCCGAGCGGTGTATTCGGGTCCAGACGCTCCAAGTGCTCGACCTCGAACGGCGGCACCGCCGCGGCCGTGGGCAGCGCGTAGTCGAGCAGCGTCGCGCTCAGGTTCTGCCCGTTCGCGCCGTAGACGACCTCCTCCAGGAGCGCCCCGCCGAGCCCCTGCACGGTCGCGCCGTGAAGCTGGCCCTCGACGACGCGCGGATTCAGCATTCTCCCGCAGTCCTCGACGATCGTGTAGCGCGGAATCGTCAGGGCACCGGTCTCCGGGTCGATCTCGACCTGGCAGATGTGGGTCCCGCTCGAGAACGTCAGCGGCGGCGGATCGAAAGCGTGAGTCGCCTCGAGCCCGGGCTCCATCCCCTTCGGGAGCTCGAGCGGAGCGAGGTAGGCCTTCTGGGCGAGCTGCGCGATCGTCAGGCTTGACGCCGGCGTGCCGCGCACGCGCACCGCGCCCTCGACCAGCTCCAGGTCGGCCAGCGGCGCTTCCAGGAGGTGCGCGGCGATGCGCAGGAGCTTGTCCTTCACCACGCGCGCCGCGCCGAGCGCCGCCCCCGCGCTCACCACACCGCCTCGGCTGCCCCGCGTACCCATGCCGTACGGCGCGGCCGCCGTGTCGCCGGACTGCACGCGCACGCGCTCGATCGGGACCGTCAGCGCATCGGCCAGCGCCTGGGCGACCGTCGTCAGGTGCCCCTGGCCCTGGCTGACGACGCCGATCTGGGCCGACACCGCGCCGCTCGGCTCGATCCGGACGATCGCCGCGTCGTGGCCCGATCCGGCGATGCCGGCCGTCTTGTAAAACTCCGAGCCGTACGTGTTGGGCTCGACGTAGGTGGCCACGCCGAGGCCGACGACACGTCCGGCCGCCCGCGCCGCCTTCTGCGCCCGGCGCGCGTCGTCGTAGTCGAACGCCTCGAGCGCGCGCTCGAGCGTGTCGCGCGGATAGACCGACCGGTAGACGAGCCGGGTCGCCGTCGTGTACGGCAGGTCAGACTCGGCGAGCATGTTCTTGCGCCGTACCTCGACCGGATCCAGTCCGAGGGCGCGCGCCACGGCGTCGATCGTGCCCTCGGTGACCCAGCTACAGATCAGCATCGGAGCGCGGTACGGTCCGGCCGGGCACTTGTTCGTCAGCACGGCGGTGATCGCGTAGCGATAATCTCGCAGCCGGTAGGCGCCCGGAATCATCATCCCGACGACGCGCGCCATGTAGTTCGCGGGGAAGTACGCGTAGGCGCCGAAGTCGGTGAGGATCTGGACGTCAACGCCGAGGATGGTGCCGTCAGCCTTCACCCCTGCCCTGACGTCGACGATGTCTTCGCGCGCGTGAAGCGAAGCGACCAAGTTCTCGCGGCGGGTCTCGATCCAGCGCACGGGCCGGCCCAGCAGCCGAGACGCCGCCGCCGTCGCCAGCTCCTCGCGGTAGAGCGGAATCTTCTGGCCGAAGCCGCCGCCGACGTCCGGCGTGATCACCCGCACCGAGCTCTCGGCAATGCCGAGCCGTGCCGCGAGCGCCGAGCGCATCGGGTGCGGAATCTGCGTCGAGTGCCAGAACGTGAGCGTCTCGTCGCCGGGCTGCCAGCTCGCCAGGCAGCCGCGCGGCTCCATCGGCACGTGCGTTTGGCGGCCCTGATGGAAGCGCACCGAGACAACTCGGTCCGCCGCGCCGAGGGCCGCTGCGACGTCGCCGTGGGCGAAGACGCCCTGATAGGCGCGATTGGCGGGGATCGTCTCGTCGACCAGCGGCAGGCCCGAATCCTGGGCGTGCGCGGGATCGATCGCGGCGGGAAGTGCCGCGTACTCGACGTCGACTGACGCGCAGGCGTCCTCGACCTGATCGCGCTCGGCACCGATCACGCACGCGACGAGGTCGCCGGCGAAGCGGACCTTGTCGGTCGGCAGCGTCGTCATCTCCATGGGCAGGAGTCCCTCGATCGGGGGCGCGATGCGGAGCGGCGCTGTCACGCGCGCCAGGTCGTGGCCGGTCAGCACGGCCACGATCCCAGGCTGGCGTCGCGCGGCGGACGTGTCGATCCGGAGAATGCGCGCGTGAGCGTAAGGGCTCCTGACGAAGGCGGCGTGTAGCATGCCCGGCGCCGTCAGGTCGCCGATGTAGCTGCCTCGCCCGAGCACCAGTTTTTTCGTCTCACGCGGGCTCAGCGCCGCGCCGACGTAGGACATGGGGAGCCATCATACTCTGTGCTACCTTCGCGCGGGGAGGAGTCATGGCAGACGAGATGGACCCGAAGACGAATCCGATCGGGACCGAGCTGGTCTACGAGGATGACGCCGTGCGCGTCTGGCGCATCGAGCTGGCCCCGGGCGAGGTGGCCGGCTGGCACACGCACTACCTGGACTACACGACAGTCGTCGTCGAGGGAGACATGGTCGAGCGCCCGAACGCCGACGGCACCGTGGATCGCATCGAGGTGAAGCCCGGCGCGATCATGCGATGGCAGCAGGGCACGCTGCGGCACGCGCTGAAGAACGTCGGAACGAAGACGTTCCGCAACGTCATCGTCGAGGTCAAGGGCCGGCGCACCGGCGCCTGAGGGCGCCGCCGGACCAACGAGGAGACACCATGGACGAGAGAACGCTGACCCGGCGCGACGCGCTGCGCCTGCTGGGCGTGACCGCGGCCGCCACGACGTTGCGCCCCGGCTTCACCGCGGAGGCCGCGCCCAGCGGTGAGGTGAAGATGGCCCTCGCGGCCGAGCCGAACACCTTCGACCCGCACCTGACCGTCGGGCGCAACACCCAGATCTTCATCGCCAACGTCTACGACGGGCTGACGGCACGCGACGCCCAGGGCAACCTCGTCCCCGCGCTCGCCGAGTCCTGGAAACGCCTGACCCCCACCACCTGGCAGTTCACGCTCCGCAAGGGCGTGAAGTTCCACAACGGCGACGAGTTCAATGCCGAGTGTGTCAAGTTCACCCTCGACCGCGCGACGAACCCGGAGACCAAGGCCACCATCAGCTCCGAGGTCAGCACGATCGCGAGCACGGAGGTCGTGAACGCCAACACGGTGAACGTGACCACCAAGACCCCCGACTTCCTCCTGGCGGTGCGGCTGGGCGAGCTGTTCGGGCTGATGCTCTCGCCGAAGCACACGAACGCCATGGGCAAGGAGGCTATCGCCACCAAGCCCAACGGGACCGGCCCGTTCAAGCTGGTGGCGTGGACGAAGAACGAGCGGCTGGTGCTCGAGGCGAACGAGAGCTACTGGCGCGGCGCGCCTAGCGTGAAGACGATCGTCGTGCGGCCCATTCTCGAGGACGCCGCCCGCATCGCCGCGCTGCAGGCCGGCGAGGTCGACCTGATCGCGCCGGTGCCGCACGTGCGCATCGCCGAGCTGCAGCAGAACAGCAAGCTGGCGATCAAGACTATCGCCGCGCCGCGGATCTTCCACGTGACGATCGACGTGCGCAAGCCGCCCTTCGACAACGTCAAGGTGCGCCAGGCGCTGAACCACGCCGTGGACGTGAACGCGATCTTGAAGACGCTTTACTTCGGCCACGGCACGCGCCTGGCGACCGTCGTCGACCAGGGCGCGCTCGGCTACGACCCGAGCGTGCAGCCGTATGCCTACGATCCGAACAAGGCCAAGGCGCTGCTCGCAGAGGCCGGCTTCCCGAACGGCTTCGAGACCGAGTTCGACAGCTTCACCGGCAGCATCGCGGATCATTCCAAGCCGGCCGAGGCGATCGTGGGCTATCTGCAAAAGGTCGGCATCAAGGCCAAGCTCAACGTCTTCGAGTTCTCGTCGTTCGGCCCCCGGCGCGTGCAGAACCAGACCTCGCCGCTGTTCATCTACTCGATC
>DASRIY010000412.1:0-3263 GCA_035649755.1 Candidatus Methylomirabilota bacterium | reverse complement strand
CCCGGTCATCTTCGCGTCGTCCCTGATCCTGTTCCCGGCGACCCTGACGCGCTTCGTGCCGCATCCGTGGATGCAGTGGATCGCCGACGCGATGTCGCCCGGGCGCGCGCCCTACACCGTCGCCTACATGGCGCTCATCGTCTTCTTCGCCTACTTCTACACGGCGATCGTGTTCAACCCGATCGACCTGGCCGACAACATGAAGAAGTACGGCGGCTTCATCCCGGGCGTGCGACCGGGCAAGAAGACGGCGGAGTACATCGACCGGACGCTGACGCGGATCACGCTGCCCGGCGCGCTCTTCCTGGCGATGATCTCGGTGCTGCCGGACTACCTGATCCGCTGGTTCAACGTGCCCTTCTACTTCGGTGGGACGAGCCTCTTGATCGTGGTCGGCGTGGCGCTCGACACCGTGCGCCAGATGGAATCCCACCTCCTCATGCGGAACTACGAGGGCTTCCTGAAGAAGTCCAAGTCGCGCTCGGGCGCGTTCGCGCGGAGTTGAGCGTGCGCGTCGGGTTCCTCGGACCTCCGGGTGCCGGCAAGGGCACTCAGGCGCGCGACCTCGCCCGGGAATGGGGCGTCCTGCATCTGGCGACCGGCGACGTGCTGCGCGAGGCGGTGGCGGCGGGCACGTCCCTCGGCGTTACCGCCAAGGGCTACATGGATCGCGGCGCCCTCGTCCCCGACGACGTGATCATCGGGCTGGTGGGCGAGCGGCTCGGCGCGCGCGACGCGGCGACCGGCTTCATCGTCGACGGCTTTCCGCGCACCATCGCGCAGGCCGAGGCCTTCGCAAAGCTCTTGAAAGACATGGGCCAGACGCTCGACGCGGTCGTCTACTTCGACGTGTCGGAGGGCGAGCTGCTCCGCCGGCTGACGGGCCGGCGCGTCTGTCGCAGCTGCGGCCGCACCTACCACCTGACGTCGAGCCCGCCCAAGCGCGAGGGCGTCTGCGACGTGTGCGGCGGCGAGCTCTATCAGCGCGAGGACGACCGCGAGGCCACCGTGCGCAACCGGCTCGAGGTCTACCGGCGGCAGACGGAGCCGCTGCTGGATTACTACCGCCAGCGGAACCAGCTCGTGACGGTGTCGGGCGAGGGGTCGGTCGAGGCCATCCGCGCCTCGATCCGCGCCGCGGTGGGAGCTCACCGGTGATCGTGCTGAAGTCGGCGCGCGAGATTGCCCTGATGCGGCGGGCCGGGCACATCCTGGCCGGCGTCATGGATCGCCTGCGCACGTTCGTGAAGCCCGGGATGACCACGCTCGAGGTCGACGAGGACGTCGAGGCGTACATCCATCGCGAGGGCGCCTCGGCCGCGTTCAAGGGCTACCGCGGGTTCCCGGCGACGGCCTGCATCTCGATCAACGAGGAGGTCGTGCACGGCATCCCGTCAGCCCGGCGCAAGATCCACACGGGCGACATCGTGGGGCTCGACCTCGGGTGTATCGTCGAAGGGTACTACGCCGACTGCGCGTTCACGCTGCCGATCGGCCCGGTGCCCCCGAAGGTGCAGAAGCTCCTCGACGTCACCCGCGAGAGTCTGGACCGGGCCATCCAGGAGTGCCGGCCCGACCGCCGCCTCTCGGACGTGTCGCACGCCGTCCAGTCGCACGTGGAGGCCAACGGGTTCGCGGTCGTGCGCGCGTTCGTGGGCCACGGGATCGGCCGCGCGCTGCACGAGGAGCCGCAGATCCCGAACTTCGGCGATCCGGGGCGCGGTCCCCAGCTCCGTGCCGGCATGGTGCTGGCGATCGAGCCGATGGTGACCATGGGGACCTGGGAAGTCCGGATCCTGGACGACGGCTGGACGGCCGTGACCCAGGACGGCAGCCTGGCGGCGCACTTCGAGCACACCGTGGCGGTGACCGAGAACGGCCCGGAGGTGCTGACGAGCCTGACCGGGCGGTCGGCGCCGACGAGTCGAGACTGATGCCGAAAGAAGACGCGATCGAGGTCGAGGGAACGGTCGTCGAGCCGCTGCCCAACGCGATGTTCCGGGTCGAGCTCGAGAACGGGCACAAGGTGCTCGCGCACGTCAGCGGCAAGATGCGCATGAACTTCATCCGCATCCTGCCCGGCGACCGCGTGAAGGTCGAGCTGTCGCCGTACGACCTGACCCGAGGCCGAATCACATATAGGTTCAAGTAGGAACTGGCAAGGAAGAAGGAACGATGAAGGTAAGGCCGTCGATCAAGGTACGGTGCGAGCACTGCAAGATCGTGAGGCGCCGCGGCGTGATTCGGATCATCTGTCAGAACCCGCGTCACAAGGCGCGGCAAGGCTGATCAGCGGAAGAACGGAGAGGGCACATGGCGAGAGTGGCGGGCGTCGATCTGCCGAGAGAGAAGCGAGGCGAAGTCGCGGTCACCTACATCTACGGTCTGGGCCGCTCCACCGGGCGGCGGATCCTGCTCCGGGCCAACGTCGATCCGAGTAAGCGGGTGAAGGCGTGGTCGGACGACGAGGTGAACCGGATCCGCGAGCTCATCGAGCGCGAGCTGAAGGTCGAGGGTGACCTGCGGCGCGAGGTGTCGATGAACGTCAAGCGGCTCATGGACATCGGCGCCTACCGCGGCATTCGGCACCGGCGCGGGCTCCCGGTCCGCGGCCAGCGCACGCACACGAACGCCCGGACGCGCAAGGGACCCAAGCGCGGCGTGATGATCAAGAAGAAGCCGGCCGCGACAGCGGCGCCGGCGGCCGCCCCGGCGACGCCGAAGAAGGCAGGAGCGTAAGGCATGGCCGAAGAAGCCAAACCAGCACCACGGAAGAAGGGCGCGAAGCGGCGCGAGCGGCGCGAAGTCCGCACCGGCATCGCTCACATCCAGGCGACGTTCAACAACACGATCGTCACGCTCACCGACCGCATGGGGAACGTCGTGTCCTGGTCGAGCGCCGGCAGCGCCGGGTTCAAGGGCTCGCGCAAGAGCACGCCCTTCGCCGCGCAGACCGCCTCCGAGCTCGCCGCCCGCAAGGCGATGGAGTACGGGCTCAAGCAGATCGAGGTGTTCGTGCGCGGTCCGGGTGCCGGTCGCGAGGCGGCCATTCGCTCCCTCCAGGCCGCCGGCCTCGAGATCACCGCGATCCGCGACGTGACGCCGATTCCCCACGACGGCTGCCGCCCGCCCAAGCGGCGGCGGGTGTAGGGGGCGCCGATGGCACGCTATCGCGACGCGAAGTGCCGGCTGTGCCGCCGTGAAGGCCAGAAGCTCTTCCTGAAGGGCGCCCGCTGCTTCACCGACAAGTGCGCGATCGAGCG
>DASRIY010000411.1:0-13377 GCA_035649755.1 Candidatus Methylomirabilota bacterium | reverse complement strand
AACGATGGCTGCGACGACTCAGGAAGTGCTGACCCACCACCTCGACACCTTCGGCAAGGGCGATCTCGCCGGAGTCATGGCCGACTACTCACCCGAGTCGCGGCTGTTCACCCCGAACGGGATGCTGAAGGGGCCCGAGGCCATTCGGCAGCTGTTCGCGACGCTGTTCAAGGAGTTCGCCAAGCCCGGAACGTCGTTCCAGATGCTGAGGAAGGACGTCGACGGCGACACCGCCTACATCCTCTGGAAGGCCGAGACGGCGGACAACCGCTACGAGATCGGGACGGATACCTTCGTGGTAAAGGATGGGAAGATCGTCACCCAGACCTTCGCGGGGAAGATCACACCGAAGCACTGAGGCGTTCGCGAAGATGGCAGGGGTGGCGCATCCCCCTGCCGTCGTCGTGGCAGGCCCGGCCTTCGGCGGCCGCGCCGAGTCGCCGAGGTGACACATATGATAAGCATGCCGCGTAACCGCCGGACTCTGCTCTGGCGTCGGGAGTCCTGGCGGGATGCGCCGCGATCCTCGCGGGCACCTGCTCCCCTCGCGCCGTGCCGCGCCGCTGGTCTCTCGCGGTCGCCCGCACATGGTCGCTCTTCCTCTCGCTCGTCGTGGGCCTGCCCCATGCCCGCCGCCGAGACGACGACCTAGCTGGAGAACGCTCTAACTCATGAAGGACACTCACATGAAGATCGGACGACTGGGCGTATGGGCGCAAGTGGATTGTTTGACTGCAAGCGCCGAAGCCGAATTCGCGCGCGACGTGGAACAATGGGGCTACTCGGCACTCTGGACGTCAGAAGCGATGGGCCGTGACGTCCTCGTCAATTCCGCATAGTTGCTCGCGAACACCCGTAAGTTGGTCATTGCCTCCGGGATTGCAAACAGGGGCCGGGCATGAAGACGAAGCCGCCCTTGGCGGCCTCGAGCTCTCGGTACTTCTGCTTGAGGACCTCGCGTGCCTCGCGGCGGTCGGTCGTCTTGGTTTTGCTGAAGCGCGGCAAGGAGCCGATCGTCGGCCGCCAGAGCCTTACTACGCCCCGCTCTTCCGCATGCTCGAACAGCGGAGCCTGCCGAGCCCTTGCGAATACTGCGGCAGAAAGTGGATAGCGGAGCGGAAAAACTTCTTTGTTCTAGCTACTTAAGCCCGGAAACCGGTTCTGCTTCCAGTCGAAGCTCGACCACATCACGTCCATGCGATCGGCGATCCCCTGGAACTTGTGGCGGCGGTCGTCGTGGGCGGCCAGAAGCTCGGCGAGCGAGGCGAACTGCGAGAGGTAGGCGAGCCCGTACTCCCCCGGCTCGGCCATCTTCATGTCGCCGGACAGGAAGCGCCGGTAGCCTTCGCCCGGGGCGATCCAGAACCCCTCGGATGTCTCCTCGGTGAAGAGCTGCGGCTCTTGCCCGCGCGGCGTCGGACCGAGAAAGAACCGCGCGGCGAACCGGATGGGGCTGGAGGTCGGCGTGGTGAAGTGCGAGAGATACCTCAGAGGCCGCAGGTCGCAGTACCACCCTTCCTTCGCGATCAGCGCGTCGAACGGCGCCTCGCCGGCCATGAGAGCCGCGCGGCAGCGCTCGATACCGTCACGCACTCGCGGCGCCGACGGGTCGAGCGCGTGCCCGTTTTCGTCGCACGCGAGGAGGATGCCGCTTTCTTCCAGGAGCTCGCGGACCGCCGTGACCCAGAATGCCAGGGCCGGCGGGCTCTCGAGCCCATCGAAGAGCGCGTTGGCCTCGGCGGCCGCGACTCCGCGGCATCGCGCGAGCGCCGCCGGCGAGCCGTCGACCGGATCGACCTTGCCGCCGGGGAAGGCATAGTAGCCGCCGAGGAACTTCATGCCCCGGTTGCGCCGGATCATGTAGACCTCGAGCGGCTCGGGCGCGCCGACGGGTCGAGCGCGTGCCCGTTTTCGTCGCACGCGAGGAGGATGCCGCTTTCTTCCAGGAGCTCGCGGACCGCGGTGACCCAGAATGCCAGGGCCGGCGGGCTCTCGAGCCCCTCGAAGAGCGCGTTGGCCTCGGCGGCCGCGACTCCGCGGCATCGCGCGAGCGCCGCCGGCGAGCCGTCGACCGGATCGACCTTGCCGCCGGGGAAGGCATAGTAGCCGCCGAGGAACTTCATGCCCCGGTTGCGACGGATCATGTAGACCTCGAGCGGCTCGGGCGCACCAGCGGGAGCATCGCGCACCAGCAGGACGGACGCCGCCGGCTTCGGCTCCGCCGGCGTCTTCGGGGTTGGGGCTGGGCCGCTCATTACCGCAGATGAACGGGCGTCCGGAGCCCCGAGCCCTCGTGGCAGGCCACCCTCGGTCGAACCGGGCTCACGGTCCCCGCTACAAATTGATGAGCTGCGCGACCCGCTCGCGATGATACGTGGCGTCGCCGAAGGTGAACTCCGACGACTTGGCGCGCTTGAAGTAGAGGTGCAGGTCGTGTTCCCACGTGAAGCCGATACCGCCGTGCAGCTGAATGCCGGCGCCCGCCACCTTGCGGTAAGCGTCAGTCACATACGCCTTGGCCATCGACGCGGCTAGCGCTGCCTCTGGCGCGTTCTCGTCGACCGCCCACGCCGCGTAGTACGTCAGCGACTTCGCGTTCTCGACGTCGACCAGCATGTCGGCGGCCTTATGCTTCACGCCCTGATAGGTCCCGATGGGCTTGCCGAAGGCGATGCGGATCTTCGCGTAGTCCGTGGTCATGTCGAGCACGCGCTGGGCGCCGCCGCACATCTCGGCACAGAGCGCGACGGTCGCGCGCTCCACCACCCGTGAGAGCGCCGGCCACGCGCCGCCCTTGGCGCCCATCAGCGCGTCGGCGGGCACGGCGGCGTCCTTGAACGACACTTCGCAGAGCTTGCGTGTCTGGTCCATGGTCGGCAGCAGCTTCACCTCGACGCCGCGCGTGGCCTTCGGCACCAGCAGGAGGCTCGTTCCCTCCTCGGGCGTCCGGCCCTCGCTCGTGCGCGCGACCACCACCAGCGTGTCGGCCAGGTGCGCGTCAAGCACGAAGAGCTTCGTCCCGTTCAGGACGAAGCCGTCCTTCGATTCGCGCGCGGCGCACGTGACGCCGGCGGCGTCCCAGCGCGCGCTCGGCTCGGTCCACGCCAGCGCCGTCTTGGCCCGGCCCGACGCGATGCGCGTGAGCCACTCCTTCTTCTGAGCCGCGGATCCCGCCTCGCGGATCGCCAGGCCGCCCAGCAGGACCGTGGAGAAGAACGGACCGGGCATCACGACGCGGCCCATCTCCTCCATCAATACCGTGAGGTCGACGAAGCCGAGCCCCGAGCCGCCGTGCTCCTCGGGGTAGATCAGCCCGAGCCACCCCTGCTCGGCCAGCTTGCCCCAGAAGTCGTCGGTCACCCCCGCCGGCTCTTCCATCCGCGCCCGAACGAACCCCGACGTGCACTCGTTCTCGAGGAACTTTCGAGCGGTCGCGCGCAGCAGCTCCTGTTCCTGGCTGAAGCCGAAATCCATTGGATCAGTCCCTCGGCAGGGGTTAGTCCTTCGGCAGGCCGAGCAGCCGCTCGGCGATGATGTTCTTCTGGATCTCGGTCGTCCCGCCCTCGATCGAGTTGGCGCGCGATCTGAGGAACGAATGCGGCCAGACGCCGGCGTCGACCGCCCAGTCCGAGCCCTTCACGAGCTGCGAGTACGGTCCCTCGATCTCCATCGCCAGCTCTTGCAGCTTCTGATGCGTGTCGACCCACGCCATCTTCCCGGTCGACGCCTCGGGCCCGGGCATCTCACCGCGGAGCAGCTTGGTGATGGCGCGCGCGCCGGTGTACTTCAGGCACTCAGTGTCGATCCAGAGCTGAGCCAGCTTCTGGCGCATGACCGGGTCTTTCGTGAGGACACGGCCGCTCTTCTCCACACGTCGGGCCAGGTCGACCAGACTGTCGAGGGCGATGCGCAGCCGCACCTGCAGGCCGAAGCCGAGCGTGAGCCGCTCGTACATCAAGGTGGTGAGCCCGACCGCCCAGCCGTTGTTGACGCCACCCAGCACCTGCGACTCGTGCACGCGGACATTGTCGAAGAAGACCTCGTTGAACTCCGCTTCACCCGTGAGCTGCCGGAGCGGCTTCACGGTCACGCCGGGCAGCTTCATGTCGAGCAGGAAGTAGGTGATGCCCTTGTGCTTGGGAACATTCGGGTCGGTGCGCGCCAGCAGCATCATGTAGTCGGAGACGTGGGCGAACGACGTCCACACCTTCTGACCGTTGATGACGTAGTGCTCGCCGTCCTTCACTGCGCGCGTCTGCAGGGACGCCAGGTCAGACCCCGAGTTCGGCTCCGAGTAGCCCTGGCACCACACCTCGTCGCACGAGAGGATCTTGGCGGGGTAGCGCTTCTTCTGCTCCTCGGTACCCCACGCGACGATCGTGGGGCCCGCCATGCCGACGCCGAGCACATTCAGGATGGGCGGCGCTTTCGCGACTGCCATCTCTTGCTGGAGGATCAGCTCCTCCATGAAGGTGAGGCCGCGGCCGCCGTACTCCTTGGGCCACGTGAGCCCGATGAATCCGGCCTCGAACAGCGAGCGCTGCCAGCCACGGAGGAGCTCGTACTGCTCCTTGCGCGGAATCTCGGAGCTGCCAATCGGCTTCCAGTCGCGCGGGATGTTGTGCGAGAGCCACGCGCGGACGGTCGCCCGGAAAGTCTCCTGATCGGGCGTCAGTGAGAGATCCAATTTCCCCTCCTGAAAGGTGGGCCGACGGCGACGACTGAACCGTGGTTCATTCTCGAATCCTTCACTGGGGAAGTCAAGGCTTATACTGCCGGTGTGATCGCAATTTCCCTGCCGCGACTGACCGCGCGCATCAACGCGCTCGCCCGCTTTGGCGGCCTCCCGGGCGGGGGCGTGACGCGCTCGTGCTGGTCGCCGCCGCACGAGGAGGCGCGCGCGTGGCTCATCGGTGAAATGCGCGCGGCCGGGCTCACGACGTGGGTCGATCCGGCCGGCAACACCTTCGGTTCCCTCGGAGCTCGGGCCCTATCTCCGGAAACTCCCGCGGTGCTCACGGGCTCGCACATCGACACCGTGCCCGAGGGCGGCGTGCTGGATGGTGCGCTCGGTGTTCTCGCGGGCCTCGAGTGCCTCCACGTGATCCACGAGACGAGGACGCGGCACGCGAAGCCGCTGGCGGTGGCCGCGTGGAGCGACGAGGAAGGCCGCTACGGAAGCCTCTTCGGCTCCCGGGCCTTCTGCGGCCTCCTCGAAGGCAACGTCGACGAGATGGCGGCCCCGGACGGCACCCGGCTCGTCGACGCGATGGCGCGCGCCGGGTTCGACGCTCACCGGGCGGCGGATGCGCGCATGCCGACGCGCGCGGTCTCGTCGTACGTCGAACTCCACATCGAGCAGGGTCCGCGCCTCGATGAGGCCGGCATCCCCATCGGCGTCGTCGAGGCGATCGTGGGCGTGCGGCGGTCGCGCGTGGTCTTCGTGGGCCAGGCCGATCACGCCGGCACGACACCCATGGAGCGGCGGCGCGACGCCTTTCTCGCCGGCGCCGACTACGCGCTGCGCGCGCGCGAGCACGTCGTGACCCGGGGCAGCAGCGTGAGCGTGACCAACATCGGCGTGGTCCGCGTGCATCCGGGCGCGTCCAACATCGTCCCCGCGCGCGCTGAACTGCTGCACGAGATGCGCGACCCCGATCCGGCCGTGCTGGAGCGTCTGGCCAAGGAATGCGCGGCACTGGCTCACGACGTGGCCCGTGCGCATCGCCTGGCGGTGGAGCTGCAGCCGATCTCGGCCACGACGCCTGCGCAGTGCTCGCCCCGGGTGCAGGCGACGATCGAGACGGCCTGCGCCAAGCTCGGCCTCGCCACCCGCCGTCTCTACTCGGCGGCCGGCCACGACGCGCAGAACCTGGCCCGCATCGGCGACGCCGGGATGATCTTCATTCCGTCCCAGGGCGGCAAGAGCCACCGGGTCGACGAGACGAGCGACCCGGCGGCGATCGAGCGCGGCGCGAACGCGCTCCTGCACACCCTGCTCGCGCTAGCGGACGGATGACCTCTGCTAATATGAGCCACGCATGAACATTTGCGTGGTCGGCGCCGGCTACGTCGGGCTCGTGACAGGCGCCGTCTTCGCCGACCTCGGCAACGAGGTCGTATGCGTCGACAACGTCGCCGACAAGATCGACGCGCTCCGCGCGGGCCACCTGCCCATCTACGAGCCCGGTCTCGAGGAGATGGTCGCGCGCAACATGGGCGACGGCCGTCTGTCCTTCACCACGGACGTTGCCGCCGCCGTCCGCGATTCGGTCATCGTCTTCATCGCCGTCGGCACGCCGCCGAAGATCGACGGCCAGGCCGACCTCAGCGCCGTCGAGGCGGTGGCCCAGGAGATCGGGCACGCGATGGAGCGCTACACGGTCGTCGTCAACAAGTCGACGGTGCCGGTGGGCACCGGCGAGTTCGTCCGCGAGGTCATCGAGCGTCACCAGCGCCAGCCCATACCGTTCGACGTCGTGTCCAATCCCGAGTTCCTGCGGGAGGGCTCGGCGATCGAGGACACGCTGCGGCCGGATCGGATCGTCATCGGCGCCCCGAACCAGCAGGTCGCCATGACGCTCCTGGAGCTCTACGCGCCGCTCGAGCGCCCGATGATCATCACCGACGTGCCATCGGCGGAGATGATCAAGTACGCCTCCAACGCCTTCCTGGCCACCAAGATCTCGTTCATCAACGCCATCGCCAACATCTGCGAGCTGGCGGGCGCCGACGTGACGCAGGTCATGAAGGGCATGGGGCTCGACGCGCGGATCGGGTCGGCCTTCCTGCAGGCCGGCCTCGGCTACGGTGGCAGCTGCTTTCCGAAGGACACGGACTCGCTCGTCCACACCGCCGCGGCGCTCGGCTACCGCTTCGACCTGCTGCGCGCCGTCGTCGACGTCAACGCCGAGCGCTCCGCCCACTTCGTGTCGATCATCGAGCACGCGCTGGCGCCGATCCAGACCCGGCGAGTGGCGGTGCTCGGACTCTCGTTCAAGCCCAACACCGACGACATGCGTGAGGCCAAGTCGGTCGAGGTCATCTCGCGGCTCGTCGAGCTGGGCGCCACGGTCTGCGCCTACGATCCGGTCGCCATGACCAACGCCCGCAAGATGCTGCCGACGGTCGTCGAGTACGCCGATTCGCCCTACGCGGCGGCGACCGGCGCCGATGCGGTCGCGCTCATCACGGAGTGGAACGAGTTCAAGTTCCTGAACCTCGAGCGGTTGCGGACCGTGATGCGGCGTCCGACCGTCTTCGACGGGCGGAACCTCTGGGAAGCGGAGCGCATGCGGCGTCTGGGCTTCGAGTACTACTCGATCGGCCGCAAGCCCGTTCGCCGGCCGTAGCAGCGGTCATGCGCGTGCTCGTCACCGGCGGCGCGGGATTCATCGGCTCGCACCTCTGCGAATTCTTCCTCGCCAAGGGCTGGGAAGTCGTCTGCATGGACGATTTCGTCACGGGTTCGAGGGACAACCTCAGCGGCTTCGCAACACAGCGCGACTTCAAGCTCGTCGAGCACGACGTGACCGAGTACATCCGCCTCGACGAGCCGCTCGACTGGGTACTCCACTTCGCGAGCCCCGCGTCGCCTCGCGACTATCTCGAGTTACCCATCCAGACCTTGAAGGTCGGTGCGCTCGGCACTCACAACGCGCTCGGGGTGGCTAAGGCCAAGGGCGCGCGCTTCCTGCTGGCGTCGACCTCGGAGGTGTATGGCGATCCGCTCGTGCACCCCCAGCGCGAAGACTATTGGGGGCACGTCAATCCAGTGGGCCCGCGCGGCGTGTATGACGAGGCCAAGCGGTTCGCCGAGGCGATCACCATGGCCTACCACCGCACGCACCAGATCGACACCCGTATTGTCAGGATCTTCAACACGTACGGCCCGCGCATGCGGCTCAACGACGGGCGCGCGATTCCCGCGTTCATGAGCCAGGCGCTGACCAACGAGCCCATCACCGTCTTCGGAGACGGCTCGCAGACACGCTCGTTCCAGTACATCACCGATCTCATCGAGGGCCTGTGGCAATTCATGCACGCTCCGCTGAACGAGCCGCTCAACATGGGTAATCCGCTCGAGATGACGCTGCTCGACCTGGCCAAGCGGATCATTCGACTCACCGGCTCTCGCAGCGAGATCGTGTTCCGCCCGCTGCCAGTAGACGATCCGAAGGTTCGACAGCCTGACATCGGGCGCGCGCGTGCGCTGCTCGGCTGGGAGCCGCGCGTGGATACCGACGAGGGCTTGCGGCTCACCGTCGACTGGTTCCGGGAGAAGCTCGGCGCGTGAGAGTCCTGGTCACGGGCGGCGCCGGGTTCATTGGCTCGCATGTCGTGGACCGCCTGCTCGCCGACGGGCACGCCGTGGACGCGGTCGACAACCTGACGACCGGGCGGCGCGAGCGCGTGAATCCCGGGGCGCGTCTTCACGTGTGCGACCTGCGCGACGCGCGGCTCGGCGCGGTCGTCGCGGCCGCGCGGCCGGACGTGGTCGTGCACCTCGCCGCGCAGGCCGCGGTGCCCCGGTCCGTTGCCGACCCGGTCTTCGACGCGAGCGTGAACGTGCTCGGCACGATCGCGCTCCTCGAGGCGTGCCGGCGCGCGGGCGTCCGGCGCGCGCTCTACACCTCCAGCGGCGGCGCCGGCTACGGCGACACCGACGTCCTGCCGACTCCTGAAGATCATCCCCTGCGGCCCGCCTCGCCCTACGGGGTGTCCAAGATCACGGCCGAGCACTACCTCGAGTGCTGGGCCGGGCTGACGGGAGGCAGCGGGCTGACGCTGCGTCTGGCGAACATCTATGGTCCGCGCCAGGATCCCGCGGGCGAGGCCGGCGTGATCGCGATCTTCACGTCGCGGCTCCTCGCCGGACAAACCTGCATCGTGAACGGCGACGGCGAGCAGACGCGCGACTACGTCTTCGTCGGCGACGTGGCCGACGCGGTGGCGCGCGGGGTGACGTCCGCCGACGTGACCGGGACCATGAACATCGGCACCGGCGCCCAGACGAGCGTGAACGAGCTGCACCGCCGCCTGGCGCGCCTGGCCGGAGTGAATCGGCCCGCCGAGCACGTCCCGGCCAAGCCCGGCGAGCAGCGGCGCAGCGTCCTCGACGCGACCCGCGCCAAGACGCTCCTCGGCTGGAGCGCGCGCACCACGCTCGACGAAGGTCTCACGCAAACCATCCAGTGGTTCCGAAAGGAGCTCCGAGCATGATCGATCAAGAACTCAAGGCCATCCTCGCCTGCCCAGCATGCAAGGGCGATCTCCTCTTCGAGGAGACGCGCATCATCTGCCCGGCCTGCCGCAAGGCCTATCCCATCCGCGATGACATCCCGGTGATGCTGATCAGCGAGGCGCAACCCTGGTCGCCCGGCACGTAGTCACCGGCGACCGGGCGCTCCAGGCGGTGATCCTGGCCGGCGGCCAGGGCACTCGCCTGCGCCCGTTGACCCTCGCGCGGGCGAAGCCCGTCGTCCCGCTCCTGAACCGGCCCTTTCTCGCCCACCAGCTCGCGCTGCTCCGGGCGCACGGCGTTTCCGACGTCATCCTGGCCTGTTCGTACCGGGTCGACGACGTGCGCGCGGCGCTCGGCGACGGCGCCGCGCTCGGCGTGCGCCTCCGGTACGTCGTCGAGCGCGAGCCCCTCGGCACCGGCGGCGGCGTTCGCAACGCGGCCGACCTGGTCTCGGGGACGCTGTACGTCCTCAACGGCGACATCCTGACGGACGCCAACCTGACGGCGATGCGGGCGCTCCACGAGTCGCGCAGCTCGCGGACGACCATCTATCTGCAGCCGGTGCCGGACCCGCGCCAGTACGGCCTGGTCGAGACCGCCGCCGACGGTCGGCTCCGCGCGTTTCGCGAGAAGCCGACGGCCGACGAGGAGATCACCACCAACACGATCAACGCGGGCATCTATCTCATCGACGCGCCGCTGCTCCAGCGCATCCCGCTCGATCGCGCCAGCTCGATCGAGCGCGAGTTCTTTCCCGCGCTCATCGCCGACGGCGTGCCGTGCTACGGCTGGTGCCCGACCGCGTACTGGCGCGACATCGGTAACCCGGCGGCGTACCGCGCGGCCCAGATCGACATGCTGCACGGACGGGTCGCCCTGCCGCTATCCGTACCCGGCCAGTCACAAAACGGTAGCTGGCTCGCCGCTGGCAGCTCGGTCGCACCCGACGCTCAGATCGTCGCGCCGTCCGTGATCGGCGCCGGCGCCACGCTCGGTCCGCGCTGCCGCGTCGGGCCCGGCGCGGTGGTCGGCGACGGCGCGCGCGTCGGCGCCGACGCCCGCGTGGAGGGGACCATCTTGTGGGAGCGCGTCGACGTCGGCGCCGGCGCCGTGCTCCGGGATTGCGTCGTCGGCGCGGACGCCCGGATCGGCGCCCACGCGCACGTCGGACCCGAGGTCGCGCTCGAGTCCGGCGCGGTCGTCCCCGAGCGAGCAAACCTCACCCGTTAATGCGAAAATCGCGCCGCCGCAGCGCCCCGGGCCGCGGCGACCGGCGTGTTACCATGAGCCGATGGCCCTGAGTCGCATCCGCAATTTCTCGATCGTCGCGCACATCGATCACGGCAAGTCGACGCTCGCCGACCGGTTGCTGGCGCTCACCGGCACGATGGACGCGAAGAAGGCGGTCGATCAGGTCCTCGATTCGATGGACCTCGAGCGTGAGCGGGGCATCACGATCAAGGCCCACACCGTGCGCCTCTTGTACCGGGCGCGCGATGGCCAGGAGTACACGCTCAATCTGATCGACACGCCCGGCCACGTCGATTTCTCGTACGAGGTGTCGCGGGCGCTGGCGGCGTGCGAGGGGGCCATCCTCATCATCGACGCCGCCCAGGGCATCGAGGCGCAGACGCTGGCGAACTTCTATCTCGCGAGCGACGCGAACCTCGCCATCGTTCCCGTCATCAACAAGATCGACCTGCCGGCGGCCG
This sequence comes from Candidatus Methylomirabilota bacterium, assembly GCA_035649755.1. Taxonomy (GTDB): domain Bacteria; phylum Methylomirabilota; class Methylomirabilia; order Rokubacteriales; family CSP1-6; genus AR31. The sequence continues at coordinate 2,421 of DASRIY010000411.1, read as the reverse complement.
ACGTCGAGGGTACGCGCGAGCAGATCACCGAGACGCTCGAGCTCGACGGGAGCGAAGCGCTCGCCATCTCGGCCAAGCACGGGACCGGCGTGCCCGAGGTGCTCGAGGCCATCGTGGCGCGCATCCCGCCGCCCACGGGCGACCCGGACGCGCCGCTCAAGGCCCTGGTCTTCGACTCGTTCTACGATTCGTATCAGGGGGTCGTCGTCTACGTGCGCCTCACCGACGGCCGCGTGCGTCCGGGCACGCGCATCCTTCTCATGTCGAACGGCCGCGCGTACGACGTCCAGCAGGTCGGCGTCTTCAGCCCCGACATGCGTCCGGTCGAGGAGCTGTCGGCCGGTCAGGTCGGCTACCTGACCGCGTCGATCAAGCGGGTGGCCGACGCGAAGGTCGGTGAGACCATCACCGAGGTCGCCCGGCCCACCACGTCGCCGTTTCCGGGCTACCGCGACGCCAAGCCCATGGTCTTCGCGGGACTCTACTCGATCGAGGACACGGACTACGAAGCGCTCCGCGACGCCCTCGAGAAGCTCCGGCTCAACGACCCGGCCTTCACCTACGAGCCCGAGACGTCGCTGGCGCTGGGCTACGGCTTTCGCTGCGGGTTCCTCGGCATGCTCCACATGGAGATCGTCCAGGAGCGGCTCGAGCGCGAGTTCGACCTCTCGCTGATCGTGACGGCGCCGAGCGTGCAGTACAAGGTCCTCACCACCGCCGGCGAGGTGCTCGACATCGACAATCCGTCCAAGCTGCCGAGCCCGGATCGCATCGAGCAGATGGACGAGCCCTACGTGAAGGCGTCGATCTTCGTCCCGACCGAGTTCATGACCGCCATTTACAAGCTGGCCCAGGAGAAGCGCGGCGAGCACCGCTCGCTCGAGTACCACGGCAAGCGCGTGCACATCCGCTTCGACTTCCCGCTGTCCGAGATCGTCGTCGACTTCTACGACCGGCTCAAGTCGATCTCGAAGGGCTACGCGTCGTTCGACTACGAGCTGTCGGATTTCCGTCCGTCCGACCTCGTGAAGCTGGACATCCTGTTGAACGGCGACCCGGTCGACGCGCTGTCCAGCATCGTGCACCGCGACAAGGCGTACGAGCGGGGCAAGGCGCTGGTCGAGAAGCTGCGCGGGGTCATCCCCCGGCAGCTCTTCGAGGTCGCCATCCAGGCGGCCATCGGCAGCCGCGTCATCGCCCGCGAGACGGTCAAGGCAATGGGCAAGAACGTGACCGCGAAGTGCTACGGCGGTGACATCACGCGCAAGCGGAAGCTCCTGGAGCGCCAGAAGGAAGGCAAGAAGCGGATGAAGCAGGTCGGGAAAGTCGAAGTCCCGCAGGAAGCGTTCCTCTCCGTCCTCAAGAGCTGACCATGGACGAGCGAAAGATCGAGATCGAAGCCAGTCCGGCGCTCACGACCGAGTCGGCAGAGCCGAAGCGGCGCCGCAAGTCGATCCTTCGCGAGTACGCCGAGGCGATCGCCATCGCCGTCCTGCTGGCGCTGGTCATCCGCTCGCTCGTCGTCCAGGCCTTCACGATCCCGTCCGGCTCGATGATGGAGACGCTGCTGGTCGGCGACTATATCCTGGTCAACAAGTTCCTCTACGGGCCCGAGCTGCCGCTGGTCGACTGGCGCCTGCCGGCCATTCGCGACCCGCGGCGCGGCGACATCGTCGTGTTCAAGTACCCGCAGGACGAGAAGCGCGACTTCATCAAGCGCATCGTCGCCACGCCCGGCGAGCGCGTGCAAGTGCGCGGTCACCAGGTGCTCGTCAACGGCCGGCCGCTCCAGGAGCCGTACACGAAGTTCGCCGATGCCGGCGGCGTGCGCGGCGGGGAAGCCTATTGCGGCTACGCGTACGGCTGCGAGCCGACGCTCGTGCCGCCCGACTCGTACTTCGTCATGGGCGACAACCGCGACAACTCCCAGGACAGCCGCTACTGGGGTTTCGTGAAGCGGGACAAGATCAAGGGCAAGGCCTTCCTGATCTACTGGTCATGGGATGGCGATCGCCACTGGCTGCGCTTGTGGCGGCTCGCGAACTATATATCTTAGGCCGCCGCGGTGATTGAGGTCGGGGGGCCGCGGGCAACCCTTTCCAAGCAGCAAGACAACGCGTCTGAGCCGCTCGCCTCGCTCCTCCTCGACAACTCACCACACGCGGATGAGCTGGGGTTGTATGTGCATGTGCCGTTTTGTGCGAAGCGGTGCGGGTACTGCAGCTTCAATACGGCGCCGCTCGAGGACGGGTCGATGGGGCGTTACCTCGAGGCGCTGCGGCGGGAGATCGAGCTACTTGAGGCGCTGCCGTGGGCGCCGCGCATCCGAGTGGGGACGATCTTCTTCGGCGGGGGCACCCCGTCGCTCATGGAGGCCGACGAGCTGTCGGCGGTGCTGGATGGTATCCGCGCCCGGTTCGA
>DASRIY010000410.1:0-4014 GCA_035649755.1 Candidatus Methylomirabilota bacterium | reverse complement strand
TGACGGAGCCGGCGCGGGCGGCCGCTACTTCTTTCGCGCCGCCCGTTCCGCCTCGAGCTGGCCCTGGCGCGCGTGGTCGATGACCTCGCCGAGGATGCGCGCCAGCTCCTGCGGCGCGTGAAAGCCCATGGAGTTCTCGGCCGCAACGAAGTCGAGCCGCCACTGCGCCTTCTTCTGCTGGGCGGCGGCCGCCTGGAGGGCGGCCTCGCCGGCCCCACCCTTCTTCGCGGCCACGACGGCGTCGAGCATGTCGGTCGTGGCCTTGGCCGCGCGCTCGAGCAGCGCGTGGTGGCGGTCCTGGATCGCGAGCACGCGCGCCTCCAGCTCCTTCTCGGCGACGACGTGGCAGGGCTGACAGGCGCGGTTCACGTTCAGGAGGGGGCTTCGCACCCAGTGGTCGCTCACCTTGAGCGCACCCACGCGCTCGTAGGGCATGTGGCAGTCGGCGCATGCGACTCCGGACCGGGAGTGCACGCCCTGTGACCACACCTCGAATTCCGGGTGCTGAGCCTTGAGCAGCTTGTTGCCGGTCTCGGCGTGGGTCCAGTCCGTGAACCCTTCCTTGTCGTAGTAGGCCTCGATCTCCTCGACCTTGAGGCCGTTCGCCCACGGGTAGGTCACGACCTTGCCCGGCCCTTTGAAGTAGTACTCGACGTGACACTGGCCACAGACGAACGAACGCATCTCCTGGCGATTGGCGTCCCGGTTTGGATCGTAGCTCGCGATCCCCTGCTTGGCCTTGAGCGCCTTGATGCCGGCGATGAAGCCCGGGCGCGTGACGCGGATGCCCATCGTCTTCGGGTCGTGGCAATCCACGCACGACACCGGGTGCTGGATGAGCAGCTGTCCCTTATCGTCCTTCGTCTCGCGCGCCTCGCGGAACGGCATGCCCGAGACCTGCTCGAACCCCTTCTGCACGTCGCCCTTGCCGACGAACCGGTAGAGGGCGAGGTTCGAGGCGTGGCAGTGCAGGCAGGCCCCAGGCTGCTGGCGCTCGGTCACGCGCCGGGTCTGCTCCTGGTCGAAGAGCGCGTAGTAATGGCCGCGCCGGTCGCGGTAGTCGAGCGCGAAGGCGTAACCCGCGAAGATGCGCTTGAGCCAGGGATCGCGGTCGAGCTTCTGCTGGGCTGGTCCGGTATCGCTCCCCCCGACACCTCGCCCGCCGTACTTCGTCGTCGTCGGCAGCGATGTCTTCAGATACGAGTCGTACTGGTAGGGCCAGTTCTGCGCCCAGATTTTCGGGTCGGTGGTGTCCTCGGTCACCTCGACCATCCGGACGAAGGGCTGCCGGGCCTCCTGCTTGCGCTCGAAGATGTTGGTCAAGAGCGCGAGCAGGAGCACGGTGAGACCGGCGATTGCGAGGAGTCCCAGCAACCCGAGGAGCCAGCCTCGCCTCATGCGCTCTCCTTACGGATAACCGCGCTTCGGCCGGCGGGGCCCCCAGCCCCGTGACGGCCTGCAGCGCGGACTTCCACCTCAGCCCCCGGCGCCGTGCCCGGCGCCGGAGTGACAGTGCAAGCAATCCAGCGTTCCGCGCCCGTGCCCTCCGGGCTCGACGACCGCGTCGACCAGAGCTTCGTGGCACCGCACGCAATTCACGCGGACCAGGTCACGGTCTTTCGGCGTGATCTCGATCGGTTCCTTGAAGTTCTGCAGCGTGAAGGCGGCCGAGTGGCGAAAGCCGTGCTCGGCCTTCGCGACCCACTTCATGATGCCCGCGTGCGGCAGGTGGCACTCGACGCAGGTCGCGGCGTGGCGATGGCCGCTCTTGAGCCACCCGTCGTACTGCTGGTTCATGATGTGGCAGTTCACGCACGCGCGAGGGTCGGGCGAGAGATACGAGAAGCCCTTGGCGTAGACGAAGGTGAACGCGCCGACGCCGACGGGGATTCCAAGCACGCAGACGAGGCCCACGACGAGCCTCGCGCGCGTCATTGCGAGAAGAGATCCTCGAAGGCCCGCGCGACGGCGGATGCCTGATCGGGCCGTACGCCCGAGCCCGGAAGCGCAGCCATTCGCCGGATCGTCGCCAGGCGCTCCGGCTCGGTCTTGAGCACCATCAGCCCGAGCGTTTCCTCGCTGTGGCAGCGGGCGCAGCGCACGACCAGGAGCGAGGCGGCAATCCGCTCGAATTCACTGCGCGAGATGTTGGCGCCCGGGTGGCTCTGCATTCGCTCGATCGTGGCCTGGATCTGCGCCGGCTCCATCGAGAGCGTGACGGCGAGCCGGCGCGCGCTGTGGCATGCGACGCAATTCTTCGTCAGGATCTGCCGCACCGGTAACGGGCGCAGCGCCGCGACGTCGCGCCGGGTGGCCAGATCGGCGGGCAGGCCGGCGACGCGCCGCTGAAGATCGCGCACCTGGGTGATCAGGGCAACGACCAGGATCAGGTTGGCGAGCACCGCGAGCAGGACGACGATGCGGAAGCCGGAGATTCCGCGCGGCGAGTCCGTCGCCACGTCAGGAGAGTCCGCGCGCGCCGCGCAAGGCGGCCGCCGGCGCAACGGCCCGGCGCGGGCTCGCAGGCGCCGGTGTCAGCTCTTCGTGAATCGGCAGGATGCGCACCAGCACGCCGAACACGAACATGGCCCCGGCGGTGATGCCGAGCGTGATGCCGATCTCGCCCAGCGACGGGATGTACGTCTCCCAGTGGCGCACACGCAGGCCGATCACGGTCACGTTCAGCCGATGGAGCAGCAAGCCGAAGAGGACCAGCGCACAGGCCGTCGCGAGCCCACCGCGGCTCTGGCGCACCTCGGGCAGGATCAAGAGGACGAGCGGCAGCAAGAGCCCCAGGCCGATCTCGACCCAGAAGGACAGGGCGAGCCAGCCGCCGCTCAGCGCGGCGCCGACAGCGCCCCGGGAGACGAGATCGCCCACCTGGAACGCGAGGAAGAGCCCGACGAGCCAGGCCTCGATGCGGGCCAGCGACGCGAGCATCTCCATGCGCGGCTCGAAGCCGAGCCACCGCGCGGCGGCCAGGTATTCCAGGATCGCCAGCGCCGGGCCGGCCATCATGGCCGAGAACAGGTAGAGCAGCGGTAGCTGCTCCGACCACCAGAGGACGTCGATCTTGTGCGGGATGAGGGTCATCAGCGTCCCCAGCGAGGACTGATGCAGGTGCGACAGCGTCACGCCCAGGAGCATGAGCGGCATGTAGATCATGCGCGTGATGCGCAGCACCCGGCCCCAGCCGAGCTCTTCCAGCGGCACCTGGGCGAACTCGAACGCGAGCACGCTCAGGTAGAGGAACGCGCACCAGCCGACCTCGTAGAGCGCAGCGGTCGGCGCCCACGACACGAGGATCATCCACACCATCCACGGCCGGCCGAGCTCGACCATGAGCATGATGATGGCGCCCGAGTAGCAGAGCAGCGCCATGAGCACGGCGGGACGCAGGAGCGGATGGAAGCGATGGACGCCGAACACCTCGACCAGGAGCGTGATCGTGAAGCCCACGCCGCCCACGGCGATCATCGTCATGATCCCGTAGCCGACCCACCAGCCCCAGGGGTACGCGTTGTTAATGTTGGCGACCGTCGCGATCCCGCCGGCGTAGCGCACAACGGCCAGGACGACGCCGACGGCCATGACGGCCAGCAGCGTCAGGTCCCACCAGGTGAGCCTGATGCGCCAGTTCACGCCGTCTTGCCCTCGTGCTGCTTCTTCGAGCGCCGGTGTGTGATCCAGGTCAGTCCCGCGAACACCGCGTACAGCAGGGCGAAGAAGTGCGGCGTCACGCGCAGCCAGCGGTGCGTCAGATCGGGCATCGGCGTCTTCGGCAGCCCCGTGATGTAGCCGATCTGGTCGAACGGCACCGACGACAGGTGCAGAACGCTGGTTCCGCCGACCTCGTCGAGCCCGTAGATCTCGGGGATGTACGTGCCCGGGGCCGACGCGATCCGGCGCTTGGCCTCGGCCACCATCTCGTCGCGATCGCCGAAGCTGATGGCGGCGGTCGGGCAGACGGTGGCGCACGCGGGCTTCAGCCCGGCCTCCACGCGGTCGGCGCAG
>DASRIY010000409.1:0-2961 GCA_035649755.1 Candidatus Methylomirabilota bacterium | reverse complement strand
CAAGATCACCGCCTGGAGCAGCGGATAGTCCCTGAAGATGACCGCCTCGTAGGTGAGCCGCCCGACGCCCGGCCACGCGAACACGGTCTCCGTGACGATCGCGCCGGTGATGAGCAACGCGAAGTAGACCCCGAACAGCGTGGTCACCGGGATCAGCGCGTTGCGCAGACAGTGCTTCCAGATCACGACGGTCTGCGAGAGCCCCTTGAGCCGGGCGAGCTTGACGAACTCGCTCCCCATCACCTCGAGAAGACTCGAGCGCACGAGCCGCATCATGCCGGCCACCAGGAAGACGCCGAGCGTGATGGCGGGCAGCACGTAATGGCTCGGCCCGCCCATGCGCGACGACGGCAGGAGCCCGAGCTTGATGCTGAAGACGTAGATCAGGATGATGCCGAGCCAGAACGACGGTGTGGCGATGCCCAGCACCGCGATGGCGCCGGAGACGCGGTCGATGAGCGTGCCGCGATAGACCGCCGCCAGCACGCCCAGGGGAATGGCGATGGCCAGCGCCCCGACCATGGCGAGCGGCAGGAGCCGCAGCGTGTTGGGCAAGCGCTCGAAGAAGACTTCCGTGGCCGGCTTCCGGTAGCGGATCGAATCGCCGAGGTCGCCGCGCACCGCGCCCGACAGGAAGATGTAGAGCTGCTCGTGGAGGGGCCGGTCCAGGCCCAGCGCGCGCATGAGATGGGCGCGATCCTCCTTCGTGGCGTCCTCACGCAGGAGGAGATCGGCCGGGTTGCCGCTCACGCGCGCCATGGCGAAGATGACCAGCGCCAGGACGAACAGGAGCAGCACGCTCTGCAGAATCCGCCTCAGAATGAACCGTTGCACCGGTGGCGCTCGCTCGGCCTCAGGGCCAGGGACGCGCTTCCGGTTTCGGCATCCGCTCGGCCACGTCGCCGAACTCGTGCCGGCCGGGGATCGGCTTGAAGTAGCCGACGCTCTTCGGATTCACGGCCCAGGTGCCCATGCCCTCGATGATCGGCACGGCGATCCAGCTCTTGGCCACCAGATCGATCATGCGGTTCGTGGCCGCCGTACGCTTGGCGTCGTCCCGCTCGGCCACGATCGCCTCGTATGCCTTGTCGGCGTCCTGGCAGAGCTGCGGGCAGTTCTGCGGATCGCCGTAGAGGTGCTGGACGCCCTTGGAGACGAACGTGGTGGCGTAGCGCGGGATCGGCTCCGGCCGGCCGGCGGTACGATACATCGACGCCGTTCCGACCAGCCCCTTCTGCTCGCCACGCCCCATGGGATCGAACGCGCCCCACTCGACGGGCTTCATGTCGACCTTGACGCCGATCTTCTCCCAGAAGCCGGCGACTGCCTCGCCGATCTGGATCATGAACGGGGTGCCCGGAAGCGCCGTGTTCCAGAACGTCATCTTGAAGCCGCCGCCGTGGCCCGCCTCGGCGAGGAGCTGCTTGGCCCTCGCCGGGTCGTAGCGCAGCGCCGTGCGGGACCAGTCTTCCCAGCGCGGCACGGTCATGTCGCTCGAGTACTTGAACGACGCGAACGGCATCGGCCAGCGCGCTTCCTTGCCCATGACGTGGTCGATGATCTGCTGCCGATCGATGGCGAGCGAGAGCGCCTCCCGCACGCGGACGTCGTTGAGGGGCGACGACTTCGCTTCCGGGCGGTAAAGCCCCCAGAATTGATAGACGGCCTGCATCGTGCCCGGCACGCTGACGATCTTCATCCCGCCGGCCCGCGCCTCCTTGACTCCCTCGGGGCCGATGCTGGCGATCGCGGCCTCGCCGGTGCGCACCATCGCCAGCCGCGTGCTCTGCTCGGGCACCAGCAGGAGCGTCAGCCGCTTGAACTGCGGCGTGCCCCGCCAGTGCGGATACGTCACGGCCTCGTACTCGATGCGGTCACCGGGAACGCTGCGGACGAACTTCCACGGACCGCTGCCCACCGGCTTGTCACGAAAGCCCTTGGCGCCGACCGTCTCGATGTACTTCTTCGGCATGACCGAGCCTTCCATGAAGACGGCGCGGGAAAGGCTCGCCGCGAACTGCGGGATGACGCCCTTGGTGTAGACGCGCACCGTGAGGTCGTCGACGACCTCGATGCGATCGACCGCCCGCCGGAGCGCCGCGGCGCCCGACGAGATCGACTCGGGCGACATGACCCGCTCGAGGCTGAACTTCACGTCCTGCGCGGTGACCGGGTCGCCGTTGTGAAAGCGCAGGCCCTTGCGCAGATAGAAGGTCCAGCTCTTGCCGTCGGGGGCCTGCTCCCAGCGTTCGGCGACGCCGGGACCGATGCCGCCGTTCTCGAGGTCGAATCCGACCAGCGAGTCCCAGACGGGCGCGTGATAGTGAGCGTGCGGGGCGCGCGTGTCCATGATCGGGTCCATGACCTGGGCGCCCAGGGTGTCCAGCGCGATGACGAGCGTGTCCTTGTCGGCAGCGCTCGAGGCGAACGGGACGCCGGCGACCAGGAGGACGCCGAGCGCCAGAGATAGCAAAACTCGTGTTGGCATCGTGTCTCCTTTGTGCGGGCCATTCTTCACAGCGGAGACCGGGTGTCAAGCGCTCACCTGACACGTTTGCGCGCCGCGGCCTCGGGGCACAGCCCTGGCCTTGACGGCGACGACCGCCCCGGGCAGAGTATCGGCAGCCGCGGGAGGCGAATGCCATGCATTTCGGGATCTTCGTCGAGGAAATGCGCTACGGAGCGAGCCAGGTCTCGGCGTTCCGCGACGCGTTCGATCTGGCGCAGCGCGCGGAAGACTGGGGCCTCGACTGTGTCTGGCTCGGTGAGATCCACTTCACGCCGAACCGCTCGGTCATCTCGGCCTCGCTGCAGGTGGCTAGCTCGATCGCCACCCGGACCCGGCGCCTCCGGGTCGGCACAGCCGTCACCGTACTCCCGCTGAACCATCCGCTGCGCATCGCCGAGGAGATCGCGACGCTCGATCACATCAGCGAGGGCCGGCTCGAGTTCGGGATCGGC
>DASRIY010000408.1:0-13205 GCA_035649755.1 Candidatus Methylomirabilota bacterium | reverse complement strand
AGCACGCAGAAGGGGCTCGGGCGGAAGTAGAAGATGGCGAAGAGCAGCGCTAGGCCCGTGAGCGCGCGCTCGCCACCCGACAGCAGCGTGACCGCCTGGAGCCGCTTGCCGCGCGGCTGCGCCATCAATTCGACCCCGGTGTCGAGCGGATCGCCACCCGGCTCGGCCTCGACCAGCCGGAGCTCGGCGCGGCCGCCCTCGAAGAGCCGCTCGAAGAGCCGGCTGAAGTGGCCGTTGATCTCCTCGAACGCCTGAACGAAGCGGTCCTGCGCCGTCCGCGTCATGCCGCGCAGCGCCTTGTCGAGGTCCTTGATCGACGCCGAGAGGTCGTCGTGCTGCGCGCGCAGGAACGTGAGCCGCTCGTCGAGCTCGCGGTACTCGTCATCGGCGACCAGGTTGACCGGGCCGATCGCGGTCAGCTTCTCGTCGAGCTCCATCACACGGGCGCGCGCGGACACGAGATCGCGCTCGGGATCGTGGGCGGCGAGGAGCGCCGTGGCGTCGACGCCGTACACGCGCCACGCCTCCTGCCCCAGCTCCTCGCGCCGCACCCGGCACTCGGTCGAGCGCAGCTCGATCTCATGGATGGAAGCGACCAGGCGCGAGAGCTCGCTCTCGGCGCTCCGCGAGTCGTGCTCGACCGCGCGAAGCTCGGAGGCCAGGCCCTCGTGCTCGTCGGTCGCCTGCCGGGCTGCGGCGTCGGTACGATCGCGCTCGACTGCGACCTCGCGCGCCGCCACATCCGTGCGCTCCCGCTCGTCGGCGAGCCAGGTGCGCCGCTCCGCGAGCTGGGTCTGCCGCTGGCCCGCCTGCGCCAGGCGCGACGACAGATCGCGCTCCATCTCGTCGAACCGTGACAGCTCACGACCGAGCGCGTCGACTCGCTCGGTCGCGGACGCGAGATCGACCCGGCACGCCGTCAGCTCGGCGCCGAGGGCCACCTCGTCGGCCTGCGCGCCCTCGATCGCCTCGCGCACGCGCGCGGCGGCGGCGTCGATCGCCCCCTCGGCGTCGCGCGCGACCGCGACCCGCTGGGTAAGGCGCGCGAGCGTGGCGCCGGTCTCCTCGGCCTCGCGCGCGACCTGACGCGACTCCGACGAGATCGTCTCCAGATGGCGCTGCATCCGCTCTTGCTCCTGGGCGACGCGCTCGAGATCCTTCTCGCCGGCCAGCCGATCGGCGAGGCGGGCCTGCACCGACTTGCCGATTTCGGCAATCTGCTCGCGGCGCAGCGCCACCGACCCCGAGAGCGCGGCGACCTCGGTCTGCTCGGCGTCGACGGTGGCCGACAGCCGCTGCACGTCGAGATCCAGGTCGCGCAGCTGCCGCTTGCGCGCCAGCAGCGAGTGCTCGGCGCCGCTCGCCGTCCCCTTCCCGCCTCCGTGCAGACGGCCGGTGGGGCCGAGCACCTCGCCGTCAGACGTCACGTAGGTGGCCACGACGCCGTTCTTGCGCCAGAGCGCCTCGGCCTCGTCGAGGTGATCGACGATCGCCACCTGCCCGAGGAGATGGTGGACGAGGCTCGGCGCGCTGGCGCCTACGCTCGGGCTCACCCAGCGCGCGCCGTTGTCGTCGGGGCCGACTCCGTTCGCCACCGGCAGGCACTCGAGCGGCAGGAACGTCGCCGACCCGAGCCCGTGCTCGCGAAGGTACGTGACGGCCCCGCGCGCGTGCTCGAAGCGCTCGACCACGACCCACTGCAGCCGCTCGCCCAGCACCGCCTCGATCGCGCGCTCCATTCCCCGGGGCACTTCGAGCAGGTCGGCGACGGTGCCGACCACGCCGGCCAGCGCCGCGCGCCGGTCCTCGGCGAAGACCGCGCGAACGCCCGCGCCATAGCCCTCGCGCGCGCGCTCCAGCTCGGACAGCGCCTCGAAGCTGGACCGCCGCGCCGCGAGCTCGACGCGCGCGTCGGCGAGTCGCGATTCGGCTTCGGTCAGCCGCCGCGCCTCGTCGGCTTCCTGCGCGTCGAGCCGCCGGCGCTCCTCTTCCAGCGAGCTGAACTCGGCGGCGGCGCGGTTGCGCGCCACGGTCAGCACGGCCCGCTCGGCCAGGAGCCGATCCGCCTCAGCGCGGGCCTGCGCCAGCTCGGCCTCGAGCCGCTCGGCCCGCCGCGCCAGCTGAGCCTCGCGCTCCCTCAGCTCGCCGGCGCTCCGCATGAGGTCGACGCGCTCGGCGGCCAGCCGCGTCTGCTCGAGGCGCAGCGCCTCGGCGTGGTCGCGCTCCAGGGTGAGCGCGCCGCGCTGGCGCTCGACGGCGGCCTCGAACTCCGCGGCCGCGCGCGAGCGGTCGGCGGCGAGCTGCTCGGCGTCGCCGAGCGCCACGCGCACGTCCTCGCGCTCCTTCACGACCGACGCCAGCCGCTCGGTGGCCGCCCGCACCTCTTCGGCGAGCCGCACGGCCTCCTCGCCGAGCTCCTGGATCTGCACGCCCATCTGCTCGCGGCGCTCCAGGAGCCGCTCGAGCTCGCCCTGCACCTTCGACACCGCTTGTCTCAGATCGGAGAGGCGGTGCTCGCTCGCTTGCAGAGTCTCCCGGGCCTGCGCCTCGCGAGCGGCCAGGGACGCGATCCGCGTACGGAGCCCCTGCTCGCCGTCGCGCAGCCGCGTCAACTCGGCGGCCAGGCGCGAGCTCTCGGCGGTGAATCCGGCGTAGTCCGCCGCCACCAGCGCCAGGGCCAGATCGCGCTTCTCGGTCTGCAGCGCCTTGTACTGCTGCGCCTTCTTGGCCTGGCGCTCGAGCGAGGAGAGCTGGCGGCGCACCTCGTCCATGACGTCGCGCACGCGGACGAGGTTCTGGCGGGTGGCGTCGAGCTTGCCCTGTGTCTCGTTGCGCTGCTGCTTGTAGCGGGCGATCCCGGCCGCTTCCTCGATGAACACACGGCGCTCGTGCGGCTTCGCGGTGAGGACGTGATTCAGCTTGTCCTGATCCATCACCGAGTACGCGCGGGGATTGGCGCCGGTGCCCGCGAAGAGGTCGAGGATGTCGCGCAGGCGGGAGAGGTTCTTGTTCAGGTAGTACTCGCTCTCGCCCGTCCGGTAGAGCCGCCGGCTCACCGAGACTTCCGTCCACGGCACCGAGAGCACGCCGTCGTTGCTGAAGGTCAGCTCGACCTCCGCGAGACCGACCGGCTTGCGCGAGGCGGAGCCGTGGAAGATCAGGTCTTCCATCTTGCCGCCGCGAAGCGACTTCGCGCTCTGCTCGCCGAGCGCCCAGCGCACCGATTCCGAGATGTTGCTCTTGCCGCAGCCGTTGGGACCCACGATCGCGGTGATCCCGGGCATGACCTTCAGGACACTCTTCTCGGCGAACGACTTGAAGCCGTGCAGCGAGACGGACTCGAGGCGCATGAAGTTTTCTAGCACGGGCACCGCGTAACTACCAAAGAAAAAAGCACCAGCCGTGGGGGTCGCGGCCGGGGAGAGCCCTAAATATCGCCCTTTTTCAGCCTTTGAGGTAGTGGCACTTCTTGTATTTTTTACCCGACCCGCAGAAGCAGGGGTCATTGCGGCCGATCTTCTCCCCGGTGGCGGTGCGGGGCGCCGCGCCTATTTTGGGGGCGGGCGCCGCGGCTCGCGGCGGCTCACCGGCCAGGGCGCCGCGACTCTCGCGCGCATCGGCCCAGGCCGTCATGGCCGGCAGCTCCATGGGCGCGTCGCGCACGATCTGCACCTTGAAGAGCCGCTCGATCACCGCGGCCTTGACGCGCTCGAACATGTCCTCGAACAGATCGAACGCCTCTTTCTTGTACTCGGTCAGCGGATCGCGCTGGCCGTAGCCGCGCAGGCCGATGCCTTCCTTGAGATGGTCGATCGACAGCAGGTGGTCCTTCCACTGCGTGTCGAGCACGATCAGCATCTCGTGACGCTCGAGCGCCTGCAGGAGATCGGCGCCGAGCTCGCTCTCCCGCTCGGCGAAGCGGGCCTTCACCGCGCCGTGCACCAGCTCGTCGAGCGCCTCGCGGGAGACCACCTCGTCGTACTGCGCCGAGGCAACCTTCGTGTCGAACTGCCGGTGGAGCGCCTCGGTGAGGCCGGCGAGGTCCCAGTCCTCGGGATGCGCGCCGCGGGCGGCGTAGGCGTCGAGCGTCGACTCCGTGAGCTCCTCGATCCACTCGCCGATGGTCTCCGCCTGGCTCTCGCCCTCGAGGATCTGACGGCGCATCCCGTAGATGACCTCGCGCTGCCGGTTCATCACGTCGTCGTACTCGAGCAGGTGCTTGCGGATCTCGAAGTTGTGGGTCTCCACCCGCTTCTGCGCGGTGGCGATGGCCCGGGTCACCAGCTTGTGCTCGATCGGCTCGCCCTCCTGCATCCCGAGCCGCTCCATGATCCGCTCCACGCGCTGCGAGCCGAAGATGCGCAGGAGATCGTCCTGGAGCGAGAGGTAGAAGCGCGAGGAGCCGGGGTCGCCCTGGCGTCCGGAGCGCCCGCGGAGCTGGTTGTCGACCCGCCGCGCCTCGTGCCGCTCGGTGCCGACGATGTGGAGCCCACCGTGCCCAACGACCCGCGCGTGCTCGGGCTCGGTGATCCGCCGGGCGTCGGCCATGGCCGCCGCGTGCTCGGCCGCCGACGCCATGACCGGGTCGAGACCTTTTTTGCGGAGGATCTCCTTCGACAGGAAGTCGGGGTTGCCGCCCAGCAGGATGTCGGTGCCGCGGCCGGCCATGTTGGTGGCGATCGTGACCGCGCCTTCCCGGCCGGCCTGCGCGACGATCTCCGCTTCGCGCTCGTGGTACTTCGCGTTGAGAACCTCGTGGCGAATGCCGCGCTTCTTGAGGAGGCTCGCCAGCGCCTCGGACTTCTCGATCGAGACAGTGCCGACCAGGACCGGCTGCCCGCTCTTGTTGCGCTCGATGATGTCGTCGACGACCGCGTTGAACTTCTCGCGCTCGGTCTTGTACACGACGTCCGGGTTGTTGATCCGGATGAGCGTCCGGTTCGTCGGGACCACCGTGACGTCGAGCTTGTAGATCTTGGCGAACTCCTCGGCCTCGGTCTCGGCGGTGCCGGTCATGCCGGCCAGCTTGTCGTACATGCGGAAGTAGTTCTGGAACGTGATGGTGGCCAGCGTCTGGTTCTCGCGCTCGATGCGCACCGACTCCTTGGCCTCCACCGCCTGGTGGAGCCCGTCCGACCAGCGCCGGCCGGGCATCTGACGGCCGGTGAACTCGTCGATGATGACGACCTGCCCGTCCTTGACGATGTAGTCGACGTCGCGCTTGAAGAGCGCGTGGGCCCGGAGGCCCTGCTGGATGTGGTGCAGCATCGTCATGTTGCGCGGGTCGTAGAGATTCTCGACGTTCAGGAGGCGCTCGCAGCTGGCGATGCCCTCCTCGGTGAGCGCGACCGCGCGGGCCTTCTCGTCGACGATGAAGTCGCCCTTCTTCTCGGCCTCGATCTCCGAGAGCTTGCCCTCGACGATCGTGGCGGCCCGGCGGAGCTTCGGGATGATGCGGTCGATCTTGAAGTAGAGGTCGGTCGACTCGTCGGCCGGCCCGGAGATGATCAGTGGCGTCCGTGCCTCGTCGATCAGGATCGAGTCCACCTCGTCGACGATCGCGTAATGGAGCTCGCGCTGCACCAATTCGTCGAGCGTGAAGCGCATGTTGTCACGCAGGTAGTCGAACCCGAACTCGTTGTTGGTGCCGTAGGTGATGTCGGCCCGGTACGCCTCCTGCCGGTTGCACGGCCGCAGCGAGGTCAGCCGGATGTCGGACGTCACGTACGCCGGGTCGTAGAGGAACGAGGCCTCGTGCTGGATGACGCCCACCGACAGCCCGAGCGCCTCGAAGATCGGGCCCATCCACTGCGCGTCGCGCTTGGCCAGGTAGTCGTTGACGGTGACGATGTGCACGCCGCGGCCGGTGAGGCTGTTGAGATAGGCGGGCAGCGTGGCCACGAGCGTCTTGCCCTCGCCGGTCGCCATCTCGGCGATCTTGCCGGCGTGGAGCACCATGCCGCCGATCAGCTGCACGTCGAAGTGCCGCATGCCGACCGTGCGGCGCGCGGCCTCGCGGCACACCGCGAACGCCTCCGGCAGGACGTCGTCGATCGGCTCGCCGTCCCCGAGCCGCTTCTTGAACTCGTCGGACTTGGCGCGCAGGGCGGCGGCGTCGAGGGACTGAAGCGAGGCCTCGAGCGCGTTGATGGCGGCGACGTTCGGCATCATGCGCTTGACGTCACGCTCGTGCTTGGTGCCGAAGATCTTCTTGAGCAGCGCGTCGATCATGTCGTGCTCATTATACCTGGCGCGTTCGCGGACCCGGCCGGTCCAAAAGCTCGCGCGCGTGGCCGCGCGCAGTGTCGGTGACCCGTTCGCCTGCGACCATGCGCGCAATCTCCTCGACGCGCGCCTCGCCCGTCAGCACCTCCGCGCTGACGCGCGTCCGGCCCGCGCGCACGCCCTTCCACAGCCGCACGTGGTGCGCCGCACGGGCGGCAATCGGTGCCAGATGCGTGACGCAGAGCACCTGGTGTCCCTCGGCGGCCCGCGCGAGCTTCTGGGCGACGACCGCCGCGACGCGCCCGCCGATCCCCGCGTCGACCTCGTCGAAGATCATCGTGGGGACGCGGTCGGCGCGCGCCAGGACCGCCTTGAGCGCCAGCATGGTTCGCGAGAGCTCGCCGCCCGAGACCACCTTGGCCAGCGGCCGCACCTCCTCGCCCGGATTGGCCGACAGGCGGAACTCGACGCGGTCGAGGCCGCGCGGGCCGACTTCAGTCATCGGACCTGGCTCGACCGCGATCGCGAAGCGCGCCCGGTCCATCCCGAGCTGGCGCAGCTCGCGCTCCGCCTCGCCGGCGAGCCGGTCCGCCGCCGCGCGCCGGCGCTCCGAGAGCGCGACGGCGGCCTCGGTGAGCTCGGCCTCGAGCGCGCCCAGCGTCTTCTCCTGGGCGGCCAGGATTTCCTCGTGCCGCTCGAGCTTCTCGAGCTCGGCCGCCACGCCGTCCCGGAATGCGAGCATCGCGGCTTCGGTGTCCCCGTACTTCCGCTTGAGCCGCGTGAGCGCGTCGAGCCGCTCGTCGACCTCTTCCAGACGTCCGGGCGTGACCGTCACGCGCTCGCGGAGCCCGCGGACGGCCCCGAGCGCGTCCTCGATCAGGGAGCCGGCGCCGTCGATCGTGTCAGCGGGCGCGGCGAAGGCCGGATCGAACCGCGCGAGCTCGCGCAGCAGGCGCCCGGCGCGATGCAGCCGGCTCGCCGCCGAGCTCTCGTCCTCGTCGAGGAGGCCGCCGACCTCGGCGAGCCCCGCGATCAACCGCTCAGCGTGTTGAAGGCGCCGGCGCTCGGCGCGCAGCCCCTCTTCCTCGCCCTCTTGCAGCCGGGCGCCGTCGAGCTCCGAGAGCTGAAAGCGCAGGAGATCCTCGCGCTGCGCGCGATCGCGCTCGGCGGCCCGCAGGCGCTCGACCTCCGCCCGCGCCGCGCGATGCCGGGAGACGATGTCACCCACCCGCTCGCGCAGCTCCTCGGCGTCGCCGAAGCGGTCCAGGAGATCGAGCTGACGGGCCGGCTCCAGCAGGCGCTGGTGCTCGTGCTGGCCGTGGATCTCGACCAGGTGATCGCCGAGCCGCTCGAGGAGCCCGACCGTCACGGGCGAGTCGTTCACGAAGGCGCGATGACGTCCGGATTGCGCGAGCTCCCGGCGCACCACCAGCTGGCCGTCGTCCAGGGCGAGCCCCGCGTCGTCGAGCACGGCGGCCACCGGACCGCGCGGCTCGACGTCGAAGACGGCCTCGACGGTGGCGATCTCGGTGTCGGTGCGAATGACGTCGGTCTGGGCCCGGGCCCCCCGCACTAACAAGATTGCGTCGATGAGCATGGACTTGCCAGCGCCGGTCTCGCCGGTGAGGACGTTGAGCCCCGGGCCGAACGCTGCGGTGACTGCGTCGATTACGGCGAAGTTGCGGACCCGAATCTCGCGGAGCATCTGGGTCCGATGCTAGGTCAGCGGACCTGCCACCTCAAGCGGTATCCGAGCGAATACGCTGTTAACGCTCTCCCCACTTGAGCTTTGTCCGCAAGACCGAGAAGAAGTCCTTCTGCGGAAAGCGCACGAGCCTGATGCGGGCGGCGGCCTTGCAAACCTCGACCGTGTCGCCTTCGCGCAGGCCGACACCGACCTGGCCGTCCATCGTCGCCATCACCTCTTGATCGGCCAAGAGGGTGACCTCGATGCGGTCTGTCCCCGGCACCACGATGGGCCGGTTGGTCAGGGTGTGCGAGCAGATGGGAGTCAGGACGACGGCGTCCATCGTGGGAAAGAGGATCGGCCCGCCGGCGGAGAGCGAATAGGCCGTGGAGCCCGTCGGCGTCGAGATGATGAGGCCGTCGGCCCGGTAGGCCGTCGCGTGGCGGCCGTCGACCGAGACCGAGAGGTCGATGATGCGGCTCATCGCCGACTTGGTGATGACGATGTCGTTGAGCGCGGCGTACTCGCCCAGCGGCTGGTTGTTGCGCACGATCCGGGCCGCCAGGAGCATCCGCTCCTCGATCGCCATGCAGCCCGCGAAGTAGGCCTCGAGGGCCGGAAACATCTCGTCGAGCGTCGTTGCGGTGAGAAATCCGAGCCCGCCGAGGTTCACCCCCAGAAGGGGCACACCGAGGTCGCCCACCGCCCGCGCCATCGAGAGCAGGGTGCCGTCGCCCCCGAGGATGATGAGCAGGTCGACCTGGCCCGGGAGCTCCGCGCGGCTGGCCGCGTCGGTGACCGCCGACGGCACGAGGTCCGCGGTCTCCTTCTCGAGCACCACCGAATGACCCCGGCTGGTCAGCCACGGGAGAAGCTGGAGAATGACTCCCTGGGCGCGCGCGGCGTCCGGCTTCGCGACGATGCCGACTCGCGTCACGCGAGGGCCTCGACGCTCCGGCTGATCATCGACTCGAGATCGGCGGCGGTGCGACCGTGCGATGTGAAGTAGAGGAAGAATTCGTGGTTGCCCTTCGGACCGCGAAGCGGCGATGCGGTCACGCCGAGCACGTGCCAGCCGCGCAGCACCACGTAACGGGCCAGACGCTGTACCGCGGCCCGATGGTGCGCCGGGTCGCGGACGACGCCGCCCTTGCCGACGTGCTCGCGGCCGACCTCGAACTGCGGCTTCACCAGCGCGACCACTTCGCCGCGCGAGGCGAGGACGCCGAATACCGCGGGTAGGATCTTCTCGAGCGAGATGAACGAGACGTCGACGACGGCCAGCGTCGGCTGGTCGCCGAACACCCGCGGGTCGAGCGACCGCGCGTTGGTGTGCTCCATGACGACGACGCGCTGGTCCTTCCGGAGCTTCTGGTCGAGCTGGCCCGTGCCCACGTCCACCGCGTACACCCGTGTGGCGCCGCCCTGGAGCAGGCAGTCGGTAAACCCTCCGGTCGAGGCGCCGACGTCCAGGCAGACCCGCCCGGGGACCTTGATCTGAAAGTGGTCGATGGCGTGGATGAGCTTCTCGCCGCCGCGGCTCACGAAGGGGGCTTTCCCCTTCAGCTCCACCTCGGCCGCCGACGCCACGAGGGCGCCGGCCTTGTCGACGCGGTCGCCGTCCACGAACACGTCGCCCGCCAGGATGTGCCGGGCGGCCTTTTCTCGGCTCTCAACCAACCCCTTGTCGACGAGCAGCCGGTCGATTCGAACGCGCGCTGGAGTACGCTTCATACCGCGCTCATTATAGGCGTCATATCGCGCTCATTATAGGCGACCGGTCCGCCGGGGCCGCATCAGAAACAGCAGGACGATCCCCGCCAGGAAGCCCCCGATGTGGGCAAACCACGCGGTTCCGCCGGCGGCACCCCCCGCCGCCACACTCACCGTGATGAGTCCGTTGAGGAACTGGACGATGATCCAGAAGCCGAGCACGATGCCCGCCGGCCAGCGGACGATCCGGAAGAAGAAGCCGAAGATGAGGAGCACCAGGACGCGCGCGTAGGGGAACAGGATGAGGTACGCCCCGAGCACCCCTGATACCGCCCCGCTCGCCCCCACCATCGGAACGCGGGAGTCGGGATGCATCACGATCTGGGCGAGGGCCGCCGCCACGCCGGCGAGGAGGTAGAAGAGCAGGAAGCGCCCATGCCCCAGGGTGTCCTCGACGTTGTCGCCGAAGATCCACAGGTAAAGCATATTGCCGGCGACGTGGAATAGCCCGCCGTGCATGAACATCGAGGTGAAGATCGTCGCGATCGGCGGCGGGAAATCCCCGGGGACCGCGCAGGCGCCGGTCACCCGGCACGGGACCGCGCCGAACTCCATGATGAACGCTTCCGCCGCCCGCTCGCTGCCCATGCCGATCGAGGCCTGATAGAGAAAGACGAGGACGTTCAGGACGATCAGCCCGATCGTGACGAATGGGAAGCTGCTGCTCGGGACGTCGTCCTTGAGCGGGATCATCGCTGCGGCGTCGCGGGCTGGAGCACCACGACGGTCGGCCGGGTCAGATAGCGCTCGGCAGCTCGCGCCACGTCCGCGACGGTCACCGCCTCGACGGCGCGGCTGAAGCGGTCCGGAAAGTCCCAGCCGGCGCCGACGGCCTCGAAGTAGGACAGGTACCAGGCGTGTCGCGCGTTCGTGCGGCGATCCATCGAGAGCTGGCCGCGGACGTAGGCCTTGGCCCGCGCCAGCTCGTCGGCGGTGATCGGCGTCGACCGGGCGCGCTCGAGCTCACTGAGCACTCCTGCCTCGGCCGCCGCGGCGTTCGCCGGCGCCGTTCCCAGGTAGGCAATGAGAGCCCCGGGCCCCGTCCTGAACTGCGTGCTGACGCCGGTCGAGTAGGCGAGCCCGCGCCGGTCGCGAAGCTCGACGAAGAGGCGGCCGGACATTCCCCCGCCCAGGGTGGCGCCGAGCACCCGTACGGCGGGATACAGCGGGTCCGTCAGACTGGGCACGAGGTATCCCACGAAGATCTGCGCCTGCTGGGCCGGAAGCGTGATGACGCGACGGTCGCCCGTGCCCGACGGCGCGGGGAGCGCGTCCACCGGCGGGGTCGTCGAGCGGGCCATCCGGCCGAAGAGTCGCTCGGCCGCGCGCAGGACACGGTCACGCGGCACCTCGCCGCTGATCGCCAGCACCATGCGCTCCGGATGATAGATCGCCCGATAGTGCGCAGAGAGATCGTCGCGGGTGAGCGGCTCGATCGTTTCCTTCCGGCCAAGGTTCTGCAGCGCATACGGATGAGCGCCATAGAGATCGCGCAGCAAGGTGTCGAGGGTCAGCGAGAACGGCGCGTCCGCGCGCGCCTTGATCTGACCGAGGAGAAGGCGCCGCTCCTTTTCGATCTCGTCCGCCGGCAGCGTCGCTTGCAGGGCGACCTCGGCGATCAGCCCGAGGAGCGTCTCCCAGTGGCGCGCGAGCGCCTGTCCCCTCACCTCGGCCGCCTCGACCTCGCCGCTGGCGTCGACCGAGCCGCCGATGTCCTCGGCGCTCGTGGCGAGCTGGACAGCGGTGCGCTTGCTCGTGCCGCGCAGCATGGCGCGGTGAAGGAAGTTGGTGATGCCCGAGGTCGCCGGTGATTCGAAGCGGGAGCCGGCTCGCACCTGCAGCGATATCGCGACGACGCCTGCCGCGGCGTCCTCGCGCACGAGCACCGTGAGCCCGTTCGGGAGGACGTGCCGTGAGATCAGGGGCTCCTGGGCCTGGGCAACCCCCGCGACACCGAGCGCGAGGAGCACCGCTACGAGCGCGGGCGCGATGCGTCTCATCGGGCGGGCGGGTTGAAAGCGACCCGTCCGTAGCGCTCGGGATCGAGGTAACGCCGTGCCACGAGACGAACCTGCTCGGCGTTGACCGTGCGCACCCGGTCGATGTAGGCCAACTCCTCGGCGAGGCGCCAGACCGTCTCGGCGCGGCCGTAGAGACGTGCGCGGCCCTCGGCGGTCTCGCTCTGGAAGGCGTGTTCCGCTTCGGCCAGCGTGATGGCCCGCCGGAGCTCCGCTTCGGTCACACCTTGCTCACGCACCCGCTGGACCTCCCTCATGACCTCGGCCTCGGCACGGGCGAGGTTCGCGGGCTCGAGCTGAGCGGTGACCGTGATCGCGCCGGCGGCCTCCAGCTCCGCGTAATCGGACCTGACGGAATTGACGAGCCCGAGCCGCTCGCGAAGCAACTGTGGCAGCCGCGAGGACCGCGACTGGCCTAGGATCGAGACGAGCAGATCGACCGCCGGCGTGTCCGCGTGATCGAGCTTCGGGCCGAGCCACCCGAGGCCCAGGTAGGCTAGAGCACCGGGGCGCGGCATGTCGAGCTTCTTCGGCGCGACGCTGGCCGGCGTCGGGGCGGGTAACCGCTGAAAGCCGCTGCGCGGAAGCCGGCCCAGGGAGCGCTCTGCCGCCCGCAGAGCCTCGGCAGGGTCGACGGGACCGACGACGACCAGCGTGAACGACTCCGGCACGTAGTAGCGGCGATAAAAGGAGAGCAGCGTGTCACGCGTGAGCGCCTGGATGATCTCGGGCGTCCCGATGACCGCGCGTCCGTAGGGATGACCGCTGAAGACCACGTTGTAGAGCTGCCGGGAGAGGTAGCGCTGCGGGCTGTCCTCGGTGAACCGCATCTCCTCGAGCACGACCTTCCTCTCGAGATCGAGCTCGGTCTCGTCGAGCACCGAATTGACGCTGATGTCGGCGAGCATCTCGATCGTCGGCACCGCGCGCGACTTCGGAAGCACCGCGTGATAGAAGGTGTAGTCGAACGAGGTGCCGGCGTTCACCCGTCCGCCGACGCCCTCAACCTCCCGATCGGTGAAGCCTCGCGCGCGGATGGTCGTTCCCTTGAAGAGCATGTGCTCGAGGTAATGCGCCAGGCCCAGCTCGGACGCGGTCTCGTCGCGAGCGCCGGCGCGAACCCACAGCTGCACCGCGACCACCTCGCTGGAACGAAACTCCTGGATGATGACCCGGACGCCGTTGGGCAGGACGTGGCGCATGGGCACCTGAGGAGGCGGAGCGGACCGTGGAGCCTGCGTGCGTGCGCAGCCCTGCACGGCCAGCGCGACGAGCAGAGGGAGCAAAAATTTCGCGGGCAGGCGCATATGGTCAGTCAGGCTATCACAGGCCCTCCGGGCGGGCAGAATGCCGCACCGGATTCCACGAGCGTCCAGGGCACATCGCCTTGTGACGAGTCGAGCATGTCGTGATAAGTGGCTGATCTGGCGCTTTTTGTAGGAATTTCCGGACGTGGCACCCGAGTTGCTCGTTCATGCGTCTCAAGAGTTGAGCGTCTACCT
>DASRIY010000407.1:0-13035 GCA_035649755.1 Candidatus Methylomirabilota bacterium | reverse complement strand
GACATCGCCTCGCGCCGCACGATCGCGTAGAGCTGCGCCCACGCCTGCTGCTCGGCGGTGACCGCGTCGGCGCCGCGCGCCATGAACGTTGCCGTCAGCGTCTGCACGCGTTCCCACACGTCCGGATCGTAGGGGCTCATGTGCGCCGCCAGCCGCACCTGGTGCACCTGGCTGCCGCGCGCCAGCAAGGTCGACATCGCCGCGATGCCGATGCTCCCGGCGATGGTCCGCGTGAAGTTGAAGAGCCCCGAGGCGTGTCCGAGCTCACGCGCCGGTACGGCGCCGAGCGCCACCGTCGACATCGGAACGAAGGTGAACCCGATGCCGAAGCCCTGGACGAGGCGCGGCAGCATGATCTGCCAGTAGCTCGCGTCCAGCGAGAGGGTGGCCATGAGGTACATGGCGTAGGCGTTCAGCGCGCAGCCGAACACGATCATCCACCGCGGGTCGGTGCGGCTCATGAGCGCACCGGCGATGGGCATGGTGACGAGCGTGGAGATGCCTCCGGGTGTCAGTACCATCCCCGCGAGCATCGCCGTGTAGCCCATGAGGATCTGCGTGTAGAGCGGCGAGAGGACCATGATGCCGTAGAAGGCGATGCTGATGACGAACATGGCCGCCGTTGCCACCGCGAACGTCGGATGCCGGAGCACTCTCAGATCCACCACCGGTTCGTCGGTGCGTAATTCGCGTACGACGAGGCCGACGAGCGCGATGACCGCCACTGCGGTAAGGCTCACGATCAGCGACGACTCGAACCAGTCCTCGCGCTGCCCGCGGTCGAGCACGTACTGCAGCGCCGCGACGCCCACGACGAGGAGAACGAGGCCGGTCACGTCCACCCTCCGCACCGCGGGGCGCTCGGTCGTCGAGTCGGGCACGAAGAGCCACGCCAGCACCATCGCCGCGACGCCGACCGGCACGTTGATGTAGAACACCCAGCGCCAGCTCCAGTTGTCGGTGATGTAACCGCCGAGCGTGGGGCCGATGATCGGCGCGAACATGATGCCGACCCCCCAGACGGCCATCGCCATCCCGCGCTGGGTCGCCGGAAATGTCTCCATCATGGTCGCCTGCGAGAGGGGCACCAGCGGCCCGCCGGCGAGCCCCTGGAGGAACCGCATGAGGACGATGACGGCCAGGCTGGGCGCCGCCCCGCACACCCCGGAGGTGATCGTGAACGCCGCCGTGGCGACGATGAAGAGCCGCTTGCGGCCGAGGAGATCGGTCAGCCACCCGGAGACCGGCAGGCTGATGGCGTTGGCGACGAGGAACGACGTGAGGACCCAGGTGATCTCGTCCACACCGGCCGAGAGCGTGCCGCGCATGTGGTCCAGCGCGACGTTGGCGATGGTCATGTCCAGCATGACCAGGAAGGTGGTCATCATCGTCGTGACGGCGACGATGGCGCGCTGCAGTCCTGGTCTCATGTGAGGCGGCGGATCAGCGCAGCTCGATGACAGGAACGACTGACATGCCGGGCACGAGCAGCGCGTGGCCGTTCTGACCCGGCTCGAGCACGAGCTTCACCGGGATGCGCTGGACGACCTTCACGAAGTTCCCGGAGGCGTTCTCGGGCGGCAGGAGCGAGAAGCGTGAGCCGGTACCGCTCTGGATCGAGTCCACGCGCGCGCGGAGCGCGAGCCCCGGATGGGTGTCCACCGCAATCGACGCGCGCTGGCCCGGGCGCACGTGGGCGAGCTGCGTCTCCTTGTAGTTGGCGATCACCCAGACGTTGACGACGTCGACCACGGCGAGCAGCGGCTGCCCCGGCTGCACGACCTGCCCCACCTCGACCGTCCTTCGCGTCACACGGCCGGCCACCGGCGCGGTGATCGTCGCATATTCCAGATTCAGCTCGGCCTCCCTCAGAGTGGCGCGCGCCTCGGCCACTTGAGCCTGGGCGCTTGCCGCCTCCGCGGTGCGGATCGGCACCTCACCGCGGCGGCTTTTGGCGTGGCGGAGCGTCGCGTCGGCCTCCTGGCTCTGCCGGGCCGCCTGCGCGAGCGCGACTTCCTGGGTAGCCACCTCCGCCTCCGCTTGAGCCACCTCGGCGCGCGCGGTGTCGAAGCGCTGCCGCGCCGCCTCGGCGCCCGCCGCCGTGGACTTGAACAGGCTCTCCGTGTGGTCGAACTCCTGTCGCGCGATCAGCTGGCGCTCGAGCAGCTCGCGCGATCGCCCGCGATCGAGCCCAGCGCGATCGTGCTCCGCCTCGCGCGCCGCGACGTCGGCCTGCGCCGCTTGCATGGCCGCGCGACGCGCGCGGAGACGGCTCTTGCGCTCATCGAGCGCGCGGTGCGCGCTATCTATGCCGAGCGCCGCCCGCTCCCCAGCTGCCTGGGCGGCGGCGACCTGGCTGGCCGTGCCCTCGTCCGCCATGGGCACGCCGGCGCTGGCCATCTGCAGCCGGCTCTCGGCCGAGGTCAGCGCCGCGCGCGCCTGGTCGACCTTCACCTCGAAATCACGCGTGTCCAGGCGCACGAGCGCCGCCCCGGCCGTCACCTCCTCGTTGTCGCGCACGAGGATCTTGACGACGTTGCCACGGATGCGCGCGCTCACCGGCGACACGTGCGCCTCCACGAAGGCGTCGTCCGTGGAGACGTGCCGATCCCAGTAACGCCACTGGTGCACGCCGTAGGCGCCGGCGCCCAGGGCGGCGAGAGCGACGAGGGCGAGGATCACGTGGCGCCGCCTCAGTCGCGGGCGCTGCAGGCCAGGAGAGCTGTCGATCATGTCGTGTCTATCGGCTCAGCGCTGCGCGGCTCGCGCGTTGGCGAAGAGCTGCACCGAGTAGCGGTACCGCTCCGGGTGGTAGTGGACGACGGCCGCGATGACGGCGCGATCCGTGTCGGTGTAGTAGGTGCGGTCGACCTTGAGGACCGGGGCGCGCACCCTGAGGGCGAGGTGCGCGGCCACGCGCCGGTCGGCCGGCGCCGCCTCGATCGTCTGATCGGCGTGCTCGATGGGCCGCCCGAGCTTCTCCTCGATCATCGCGATGAGCGAGGCGTGCGCGCTGACGCTGGTCGTTTCGATCAGATCGCCCACGTCCGGCGGACAGTAGAGCTCCGCGTGGGCGAACGGCTCGCCACCGAGAGAGACCGCGGCCTCGACGTGAGTGACGGGCGTCCCGACCGGCAGATCGAGCGCCTCGGCGATGGCCGGTGCCGCGGGAACCGCGTCCTTCGCGAGAATTCTGTGCGTCAGCGGAGCGCTGTAGGAGGCGAGGTCGTCGAGGGATCCGATCAGCCTCAACGACTTGATCGTCCCGCCGGGCGCATTGACGAAGGTGCCGACACCCTGGCGCCGGGCGATGAGGCCGCCGGCCATCAGGGTATCGAGGGCTCGGCGGACGGTGATCCGACTGACACCATAGCTCTCGCACAGCCGCTGCTCGGTGGGGATCGGGGCTCCGTCGGGGAACTCGTTGGCGCGAATCCGGGCTCGGAGGTCTTGCTCGAGCTGGTAGTAGAGCGGGAGCGGGGAGCCGGGCCTGAGCTTCACGGCCCGAAAGATACTGTTGTTATAACAACATGTCAACAGCTCATTACGGGCTGGGCCTGCTCGCCGGCGTGTCCGGCTTCTTGAAGAGGTTGGCGCCGATCCAGACGCCCCATTCGTTCTTGGGGAGCGGCGCGCCGCCCTCGTAGCCCTGGTCGGCGATGGCCATGCCGGTGATCGCCGAGCCCGAGTAGATGTAGTTCAGGAAGATGAACGAATGGCCGGACGCCGACTTGCCGGCCTTGGCGTTCTCGAAGGCAGCCTCGCTTTCCCACACCTGGATGACGGCGCCCGGCTCGAGATCGCCCCGCCAGATCGCCTGTTGGTCGACCAGCGTGGCGAGGCCGGCCTAGGCCATGGCGCCGGCGGCGCCGCGGCCCTTGTACTCGTCGGGCACGTCTTCCCAGCCCTTCTGGGCGATCAGCGTGCCCCAGATGATGCTGAACGTGCTCCCGTTGTTCCAGGCCGGGATCGTGACGCCGACGGCACGGGCGCCCACCTTGACCCGGTTGTAGCAGGTCTCGTAGCACAGCCCGCCCGGCTCCTTGTTGGTCGTGTTGTTGTAGTTCTCCACGAGCTTCTCGCCGAAGCGATTGAGGGCGTTCGACGTCGTCTCGCCGTGCATCGGAATGAAGATGACGCCCGTGTTCTTCAGGGGGTCGTAGCTCGCGCCGGCGAGCTCGTAGTAGCGCTGGCCGTGCTTCGGAGTCGGGCAGCCGACGTAGTTCGCCAGGTACCAGTTGATCTCCGAGGAGTTCTTGGTCCGGAAGTTGTAGTTGACCAGGTCGCTCGCGCCCAGGTGGTGCTTGTTTGCGATCGTGAAGAAGCTCTCGCCCTTGGCTCGACCCACCGGATAGGGCTTGGGATAGCGGTAGAGGGGATCGTTCTCTTCTTTCGGCGGCCACGGCGCCTTCACCGCGGGCTCCTTGATGTCGATCGCCATCGCGCTCCTCCGTCCGGCGTGCCGTCGGCGACGCACTGTGCATCGGGCGGGCCAGTCGCGTCACGGCCGATTTTCCTCGGAGCTGGTGCGTCAGCCTTGCTCGGGCGGCGACCACGCCGGCGCGCTCAGGCGGCGCCGGCCGTCACTCGCGAGACGGACCGCGTCGGTGGGATCGAACGCGCGATCCCAGAGCTTGCACGTCACCTGCTTGTGACGCTGGTCGAGCCCCTCGCAGTAGTTCGTGAACTCGCAGCGTCGCACCCGGTCGCCGTACCCGAGCCGGATTTTCCGGAACCAGTCGGGATCGGCGAGAGTCTGGCGGGCGGCCGCCACGCAGTCGGCCTCGCCCCTTGCCAAAATCGCTTCGGCCTGCTCGAAGGTGGAAATACCGCCGCTGGTCACGACAGGCGTCTGCCAGCCGGCCTCACGGACGGCGCGGCGAATCGCGGCGGCGAGCGGGACGTTCCGCCCGAACGGGCCTTTAGCATCCGAGATGACGGTCGGCATGCACTCGTAGCCCGACGAGCCGGTGTAGGGATAGACGGCCTCGCCGATCTTCGGCTGCTTGGCGTCCTCGAAGCGCCCGCCCTTGGAGACCGACAGATAGTCGACGCCCGCCCCGGCGAATTGCACGCCGAACCAGATCGCGTCGTCGAGATCGCTGCCGCCATCGATCACCTCGTCGCCGAGGTAACGGATGCCGACGACGTAGTCGTCGCCGACGCGCTCGCGCACCGCCGCCAGCGCCTCCAGCGGCAGGCGCACGCGGTTTGCGCGCGAGCCTCCGTAGCCGTCGCGGCGGACGTTCAGCCGCGAAAGGAACGACGCCATCGTGTAGGCGTGGGCGTAATGCAGCTCGACCCCGTCGAATCCCGCCTCGCGCGCGCGCCCGGCAGCGTTCGCGAAGAGCCCGGGCAGCACCAGCGGAAGTATCTTGATGTGGGGCAGGTGGGTGTCCCAGATGCGCTCGCGGTAGCCGTAGTCGAGCGCCTCGAGCTCACGGTCGTTCAGCACGGTCTCGATGGTCGCGCGGTCGGCGGTGAGGAGGAATTCCCGCACGCGCCGCTCGGGGGCTTCGCGCCAGCGCGGGTCGTTGAGCCAGAGGGCGAGCTGCCCGCGCAGCGCGTCGGTCACCTCCAGGTAGCGACCGAAGAACCGCTCCGGCTCCGGACGGCGCCGGACCGCGACGAAGTCGAGGATCTGGATGAAGAGCCGCGTCCGGCCCCGGCTGTGCTCGCGCACCGTGTCGACGAGCGTCCGCAGCCCGGGCACGAACCGATCGTCGCCGATGCGCAAGAGCGGCCCGCTCGTGATGTCGCGGATACCGGTCGCCTCGACGACGAGGACCCCGGGCTGCCCGTCGGCGAAGCGCGCGTACCAGTCGAGCACTTCCGGTGTCACGAGCCCGTCGTCGGTTGCCCGCCACGGTACCATGGCCGGCACCCACGTGCGCTCCTGGGCGGTCAGGCTTCGCCCGATCCGGATCGGCGAGAACCAGCGAGACCCGGCGGCCTCCTCGCGTGTCGGCCAGCGGGCCGGTGGGAGCGGATGACGGACGCGGGCCACGCTATTCGGCGAGGCAGGCGAATCCTTCGATCTCGATCAGGCAGCCTTCCGACGCGTCGTAGAGATCGCGGACGCCGACGAGCGTCATCGCCGGGAAGTGCTTGCCGAAGTATTCGCGGTAGACGACGCCGATCGGCTGTCCCAGCCGCTTGAACTCCCCGGCGTCGAGGGCATAGATGGTCAGCTTTACGACGTCGGTGAGCTGGCCGCCGGCGGCGGTGACCAGCGTCTTCAAGTTCTCGCACACCTGCCGGAACTGGGCGACCAGGTCACCTTTGCCGACCACGTGACCGTCGCGGTCCTTGGCGACCTGGCCGGAGAGATAGAGCGTGCGGCCGCCGCGCGTCTCGGCTGCGTGGGAAAAGCCCTTGGGCTTCATGAGCGACGGCGGATTGTGGAGCGTGATTTGGCGGGTCATCGTGGTCTCCTCACTGCGTACCGTCCAGCACGATCGTTTCGCCGTTGGTCGTGTCGTCGTGAAGCAGCTTGGCCGCCACGGCCGCCACCTCGGCCGGCTCGACGAGTCTGTGCCCGGGATTGAGCCGCGCCATGGCCTCCACCGCGGCCTCGAACGATCGGCCGGTCCGGGCCGCGATGTTGCGCGCGCTCGCCCACGTCAGATCGGTCGCGGCGAATCCCGGGCAGATGGCGTTGACGGTCACGCCCTTGCCGGCCACCTCGACGGCCAGCGCGCGCGTGAGGCCGACGAGCGCGTGCTTCGACGCGGTGTATGCGGCGACGTACGGAGCGCCGTGGAGCCCGGCCAGCGAGGCGATGTTGATCACCCGTCCCCAGCGCCGTTCGAGCATCGCGGGCAGGACGGCGCGCGCGAGCAGGTAGGGGCCGGTCGCGTTGACCCGCAGGTGACGATCCCAGAGGTCGGGATCGGTGCGCGCGAACGGGGCCGACTCCGCGATGCCCGCGTTGTTGACGAGCACGTCGATCAGGCCGAGCTTCATCCGGGCGTCCTCGACCGCCGCCTCGATGGCGGCGGCGTCGCTCACGTCGAGCACGAGGGGCAGCGCGTCCACGCCGAATCGCCGCGCCGCGTCGGCAACCGCCTCCAGCGGCGCGA
The DNA here is from genome assembly GCA_035649755.1 of Candidatus Methylomirabilota bacterium. Lineage (GTDB taxonomy): Bacteria > Methylomirabilota > Methylomirabilia > Rokubacteriales > CSP1-6 > AR31. Next base: position 5,953 of record DASRIY010000407.1, on the reverse strand, counting down.
GCGTGCGGGCGGCGAGCGCCACGTGGCAGCCTTCACGCGCCAGCGCCAGCGCGATCTCTCGTCCGATGCCGCGCCCGGCGCCGGTGACCAGGGCCACGCGCGGCGCCGTCGGCGTCAGGGGCTCTCCGCGCAGAGGAAGAAGAACATCGGGCTACTGGTCGACTGGTAGTCACGGCTGGGATCACTCATGCAGCGCACTCTCGGTGAGGACGAGGCCCGACTCGACGACGAGCCGCCGTCCGAGACGGTCGTGCAGCCGGTCAGCGCGACGAGCAAGACCAGCGGCGCGAGGGAGCGGCGTGCCCATTTCATGCGGCCATTCTAGCGCGGGATCGAGTATAAATAGGCCCGCGATTCATGCCCCGCACGTTCGCCCGCTCCTCGCTCGCCGACGCTGTTGCCCGGCTGCGGCCGGGAATGAAGGTGTTGCTCCCGCCCGGATCCGGCGAGCCCGGCGCGCTCGTGGCCGAGATCTGCCGCCAGTCCGAGCGGCTCCGCGATCTCACGCTGCTGGGCGGTATTCACCTGGGCGACTATCCGTTCGCGCGGCCCGAGCACGCCGCGCTCCGCTTCGCCACGTGGCACATGTCGCCGCGCCTCGACGACGCGTACCGGCGCGGGCGCGTCGAGTTCGTCCCGATGCGCTACTTCGATCTCGTCGAACACTTCGCCGCCGGCGGCGCCTGGGCGCCCGACTGCGTGCTGGTCCACTGCGCGCCGCCCGACGCGCGGGGCTATCTGAGCCTCGGCGTCTCCGTGAGCGTGGCCCTTCCGGCGGCGCGTCGCGCCCCGCTCGTGATCGCCCAGGTGAACCCCTCGATGCCGCGCACGCTCGGCAACAGCGTCCTGCATCGAAGCCAGATCGACTGCTGGGTGGAAGTCGACGAGCCCCTCGCGACGTATCCGGCGACGCCGATCGGCGAGGTCGAGCGCGCGATCGGTGGCCACGTCGCCGCGCTCGTGCCCGACGGGGCGACGGTGCAGGTGGGCGTCGGCGCGATCCCCCAGGCGGTGCTCGAGGCGCTGGGGAGCCATCGCGATCTGGCGATGCACTCGCTCCTGGTGGACGCGGCGGTGACGCTCGTCGAGCGCGGCGTCGTCACCGGCGCGGCCAAGCGCCTCCATCGCGGACGCCTCGACATCGCCGAAGGGATGGGAACCGAGCGGCTCTTCGCCTTCATGCACGACAATCCACTGGTGAACATGGAGCCGTCCGGCTTCGTGCACGACCCGGCGATCGTGGCGCAGATCGACCGGTTCGTCGCCATCAACTCGGCGCTCGAGATCGATCTCACCGGACAGGTCACCGCGGAGAGCCTGGGACCGCGCCAGGTCGCGGGCATCGGCGGCCAGTTCGACTTCGTGCTCGGCGCGTCCCGCTCGCGCGGAGGCGCGGCGATCGTCGCCCTGCCGTCGACCGGACGCGAAGGCGCGGTGTCGCGCATCGTCCCGCGGCTGTCGGCGGGCGCGGCCGTGACCAATCCACGGGCGCTGGCCGACTGGGTCGTCACCGAGCACGGCGCGGCGGGCTTGCGAGGAAAGGGTGAACGGGGACGGGCCCAGGCGCTGATCGCCGTCGCCCATCCCCGATTTCGGGAGGAGCTACTCCAGCGTGCTACTTCTTAGCTTCGTCGATCTTCGCGAAGATCTCCTCGTCGGTCGGGAACCGATACGTCGTCTCGTTCGTGTACACGACGTCGTCGTTGATGGAGACCTCGAAGATCCCGCTGTGCCCTTCCTTGAGAACAGAGGTGATCCCGTACTTGTCCTTGATGGCGGCCTGCAAACTGGAGGCCTGAGGGAGGTAGTTTCACTCCCCACAATAACGGATCTGGATGTTCATTCGCGCCTCCTCCTGAGAAGTGATCCACATTCTAATATGATGAGCGAGCATCGGGAGGAGATTCCTTGACGCCCGTCCTGATCGACACCGACCCCGGCATCGACGACGCGCTCGCCCTGCTCTTCGCCTGGAGCTCGCCCGAGATCCGGGTCGAGTTCATCACGACGGTCGCCGGAAACGTTCCCGTCGCCGCGGCGAACACGAACCTCGCGCGCCTGCTGGCGCTCCGCCGGCCCGCGCCGCGCCCGGTCGCGGCGCCGGGGGCCGCCGGCCCGCTGGCCCGGGCGCTGAGCACGGCGACGCGCTACCACGGCGAGGACGGGCTCGGTGATCTCCCCGACTGGCCGGCCGCCGAGCCCCTGAAGGAGTCGCCGGGCGCCGTCAGCGTCATGGTCGACGCGGCCCGGCGGTATGGGCGAGAGCTGACGCTGATCGCGCTCGGCCCCCTCACGAACATGGCACTGGCGCTCAAGGAAAACGCGGCGGCCATGGGGCAGATCGGACGTGTCGTCGCCATGGGCGGCGCCGTGGACGTGCCCGGCAACGTGACGCCGACGGCCGAGTTCAACATGAACGTCGATCCCGAGGCAGCGCATCGCGTCTTCGCGGCCGGGCTGCCGCTCGACATCGTGCCGCTTGACGCGACGCGCCAGGCAGTCCTGCCGCGTGCGGGCATGCGCGCCACGCTGGCGCGGTCGCCGGGCCCGCTCGCCGGGCGTATCCAGGCGTTCAGCGAGCGCGGATTCCGGATCTCCCACGCCGATGGCGAGGCGGGGATGGCGCTTCACGATCCGCTGGCCGTCGCGGTGGCCATCGATCCCTCGATGGTGAAATGGGAAGCGGTGCGCTTGGCCATCGGCCCCGACGGCGAGACCCAGCGAGCGAGCGGCGCGCCGAACTGCCGGATCGCCAAGGGCGTCGATCGCGACCGCTTCATCGGATTCTTCCTCGATCGCCTGTGTCCAGCCACGCCAGCGCGGGGCGCGTCCTCGTAGTCGGCTCGGCGAACGTCGACTTCACCGTCGCGGCGCCGCGCCTGCCGGCCGTCGGCGAGACGGTGACCGGCGGCACGCTGCTCGTCAACCACGGCGGCAAGGGCGCCAACCAGGCCGTGGCCGCACGCCGTCTCGGGGCCGAGGTCCGCTTCGTCGCGTGCGTCGGCGACGACAGCTCGGGGCGTGACATCCGCGCCGCGCTGGCGGCCGAGGGCATCGGTGTCGAGGGCGTCGCCGTGACGCGCGAGGCCGCGACCGGCACCGCGCTCATCGCGGTGGACCGCGAGGGGCGCAACCAGATCGTGGTGGCGCCCGGCGCGAACTGGCGCCTCACCCTCGAGCACGTTCGCTCGCGCGCCGACGACTTCGCGTGGGCGCAGGTGGTCGTCTGCCAGCTCGAGACCGCGCTCGAGACCCTCGCCTGGACACTCGAAGAAGCGCGGCGGCGCGGCATCGTCACGATCCTGAATCCCGCGCCGGTCCGCGACGGCCTTCCCGACATCTGGCGGCTGGTGGACTACCTGACGCCGAACGAAGGGGAAGCCGGGCGGCTCACCGGCACCGATGTGCGCGATCTTCGGGACGCGGCCGCCGCGGCGCAGGCGCTCCGCGCGCGTGGCGTCGGCACGGCGATCGTGACGCTGGGAGCGGAGGGCGTGCTGGCCGGCACGGCGCAGGGGGAGATTCATTCACCCGCCCTGCCGGTGTCGGTGGTCGACACGACGGCGGCCGGTGACGCTTTCAACGGGGCGCTGGCGTCGGCGCTTGGCGGCGGCGACAGGCTCGAAAGCGCGCTGCGGTTCGCCAACGCGGCGGCCGCGCTCGCGTGCACGCGCCGCGGCGCCCAGCCGTCGCTGCCGATCCGCGCCGAGGTCGATCGGCTGCTGCAAGCGGGGGGAAGAGCCGGCTAGGGCAGGCGCGCCCGGAAAGCGCGAATGCGCTCGAGCGCGGCTTCGACGCGGCCCGGATCGAGCGCGCCCTTCGCGAGCGCGTCGCGGATCGCGCCGAGCGTCACCTGGGCCGCCGAGCGGCCGTCGGGCAGGCGATCGTCGACGATGAGCAGCATATCGACGCCCGCGTCGATCGCCAGCACCGCCGCCTCCCCGAGGCCGTACTGCTGCTCGATCGCCGCCATCCGGAGGTCATCGCTGACGACCGGACCCGTGAACCCAAGCTCGCCGCGCAAGAGGCCGCCGATGGTCGCGCGCGACAGCGTCGCCGGCCGCCGATCGTCGAGCCGGCGGTTGAGGACGTGCGCGGTCATCACGCTGTCGGCCAGCCCCGCGTCGATGAGCGTGCGATAGGGCAAGAGCTCTACCTCGGGCGACGCGGTGTCGGTGACGTCGGTGAAGCCCTTGTGCGAATCGCCGTAGCTCGAGCCGTGGCCGGGGAAGTGCTTCAGGGCGGTCAGCACGCCCTCGGCGCGCATGCCCAGGACGAAGGCGCGCGCGTGCTCTGCGACGAGCCGGGGATTGGCGCCGAAGCTTCGCGCGGTGCCGACAATCACCGGATTCGCCGGGTTGTAGCCGACGTCCACGACCGGCGCCAGGTCCCAGTTGATTCCGGCGGCGCGCAGCATGCGCCCGATCCGCCGCGCCTCGAGCTCGGTCAGGACGAAGTCGTTCGTCTCGCCGAGCTCCTGGGCCGAGAGCGTGCCCGGCCAGCCGGCACTGGGCCCGAGCCGCATGACGCTGCCGCCCTCGGCGTCGACCGCGACGAGGAGCTTGAGCCCCGTGCAGACCGCGGCGCGCTCCGCCAGCGCGGCCGTGAGCCGGGCGAGCTGCTCGGGAGCCACGATGTTCCGCGCGAACAGCACCGTGCCGCCGACGCGCGCACCGCACAGGAGGCGGTCGACGTCGGTCGCCTCGCCGTCGATGCCGTCGATTCCGACCAGGAGGAGCGAGCCCAGCTCGGGCTCGAGCGCCGCCAGGCGCGCGGCATCCGGAGCGATCATGGTGCGGCAGCCGGCGGCGAGGACGACGACGAGGAGGCTAGCGGCGACGAGCCGCGGCAACCAGCTTCTCCACCCTCGCGCGATCGACGGGCTGCCGCACGTCGCCGTCGCGCTTCACCGACGTGCCCACGATGAGCCCGTCGGCGACGGACAAGAGCTCGGCGGCGGTCTCGGCGGTGACACCGCTGCCGATCAGGAGCGGGACGTCGGGGACGGCGCTTCTCACGCGCTTGACCTCGCCGAGCGGCGTCGCCTGGCCCGTGGCCGCGCCGGAGACCACGAGCGCGTCGGCGAGACCGCGATGCACGAGATCGCGCGCCATCTGCTCGGTCTCCACCGGGGCGAGCGGGACGGCGTGCTTGCCGCCCACGTCGGCGACGATCGCCACGTCGACGCCGAGGAGTCGGCGGTCGCGCAGCGTGCCGTAGGCGTCGGACTGGACGACGCCCTGATCGGCGAGCACTGCGCCCGCGTGCACGTTGACGCGGATGAACTCGGCGCCGACAGCCGCGGCGACGCCCAGGGCCGCCCGCGCGTCGTTCTTCAGCACGTTGAGGCCCAGGCGCGTGCGCGGAAACTCGCGCCGAACCTCGGCGGCCACGACGCTCATGGCCGCCACGGTGGCGGGCTCGACGCGGCCGGGCGTGAAGGGCGCGTCGCCGAAATTCTCGACCAGGAGCGCGTCGACGCCGCCGTCGATGAGCGCCCGGGCGTCGGCCAGCGCCGCGGCGATCACGTCGCGCATCGAGCCGGCCCACCGCGGACTGCCGGGCAGGGGGACCAGGTGCACCATGCCGATGACCGTGCGCTCGAATCGCATCAGCGGTAGCCTAGCACGACACCATGAAGATCGAGCTTCGTCAGGCGCGCTCACACGAGTTCCCGATCCTCGAGCGCCTGATGCAGCTCTACCTCTACGACTTTGCCGCCATCGACGACTGGCCGATCGCCGACGACGGCCGGTACGGCAACGCCGCGACGATCGAGAGCTTCTGGAACGACCCGCAGATGAGCTCGTTCTTCGTGCGCGTCGACGGCGTCCTCGCCGGCTTCGTGCTGGTGCGCGACGGGGCTTACTTCGCGGGCGAGGGAACCCGGGACATCAGCGAGTTCTTCATCCTGCGCCGCCATCGCCGCCGGGGCGTCGGCAGCGAGGTCGCC
>DASRIY010000406.1:0-4284 GCA_035649755.1 Candidatus Methylomirabilota bacterium | reverse complement strand
CATCGCATCGAGGACATGCTGGGCGAGATTCGCGAGAGCCGGCGCGCTCTCGACCGCGTCGCGATCGAGACGATCTTCGCCGGGCTCGACGCCCTCAGGCTCCTCGTGCGCAGCGGAGAGGGCGTGACCGAAGGGCGAGCCCTCGCCTATGAGCGCGCCATGGCGATGCTCGCCGCCCCGCCGACGCACGAGTCGGTCGCGGCCGGCGGGCCGAGCGAGGCCGTGACGGCGTCCGAGCCCGCGCTGGCGGCCGCGGCTGAGCTGCGCGAGGCGGTCGCACCCGAGCCGGCGCCGTCACCCGAACCATTGGTCACCGCCCGCGCGGCCGCCCCGTCTCGGGCCGCCCGTGACGTTGCCCGGCGCGCTCGCCCGAGCATCCGGGTCAGCCTCGACCGTCTCGACGCGCTCATGAACCTGGTCGGCGAGCTCGTCGTCACCCGAAGCCGGCTCGATCGTCACCTGACACAGCTCGAGCAGACCGGCGAGCTCTTGTCGTTCACGCAGTCGCGCATGACGCAGACGGTCGCCGAGTTCGAGTCCAAGTACTCGCATCGTCCGCTGCCCGACGTCGAGCCGAGCCCGCCGAGCCGGGACTCGGTGGGCGACGTCACGCTGGGTGAAGTCTTCGAGGAGCTCGAGTTCGACCGCTACGACGACTTCAACCTCCTGGCCCGCCGGGTCGGCGAGATCTCGAGCGACCTCACCGAGATCCAGAGCCAGCTCAGCGGCCTGGTCCGCGTCGTGCGCGAGGACGCCGGCGGCGTGCAGCGCCTCAGCGGCGAGCTGCGCGGCCAGATCACGCGCGCGCGCATGGTGCCGGTCGGCCGGCTCTTCGCGCCGTTCGTGCGCATGGTTCGCGAGGCGTCGCGGGCGGCCGGCAAGAGCGTGAGCCTCGAGATCAGGGGCGAGACCGTCGAGATGGACACCACCATCGTGGAGCTGATGGCCGACCCGCTGGTTCACCTCGTGCGAAACGCCATCGCCCACGGCATCGAGTCGGAGGACACGCGGCGCCAGCTCGGCAAGCCGCCGCAGGGCACGCTCCACCTGGGAGCGGCGCACAAGGGCGGGTCGATCTACATCGAAGTGGCGGACGACGGCCGAGGCATCGACATCGAGGCGGTCAGCGAGGCAGCGCGCCGCGGGGGCTTCCTGACGGCGGAAACGATCGCCCGGCTCGGCGAGCGCGATCTCGTGGATCTGATCTTCCTGCCGGGCCTCACCACCGCAACCTCGGTGACGACCGCCGCCGGGCGTGGGGTCGGCATGGACGTCGTGCGCGCCAACGTCGGCCGCCTCGGCGGCGAGATCGAGGTGCAGACCCAGGCGGGCCGGGGTACGCGCTTCCGGATCAGGCTGCCCCTGACCGTCGCCATCTCCGACGCGCTCATGGTGCGGGTGGGCACGGAGACCTTTGCCGTGCCGGTGCCGGCGATCAAGGCGGCGCTGTTGATCCACCCGGAGGACATCCGGTCGTTCGACGGCGCCGAGTCGATCGAGATCGACGGCGAGATGGTCGATCTCGTCCGTCTCGGTCGCCTGCTGCGCGTGCCGAGCGACGCCGCCGAGGGGCCGCTGTCGATCGTCACCTTGAGAACCGGGCGCAAGGCGCTGGCGATGGCCGTCGACGAGTTCCTCTTGAAGGAGGAGATCGTCATCAAGAGCCTCGGCGGCTTCCTGCAGGGGATCGGCCCGTTCTCGGGCGCCACCGTCACCGGCGAAGGCCAAGTCATCCTGATGCTGGATGCCCTGAAGCTCCTCGAGATGAGTCTGGCCGCGCCCGCGTTTCAGGCGCTCGAGGGCGGAGAGCCGCTCCCGACCGCGCCGCCGGCCGCCGAGGGCCCGCGCCGCGTGCTGCTCGTCGACGACTCGGTCAGCGTGCGGAAGTTCGTGGGTGGCATGCTCGAGCGCGCGGGATTCCAGGTCGTCGCCGCGCGGGACGGCGCCGAGGCGCTGCAGCAGCTGGCCGAGAGCTCGGTCGACATCGTCGTCACCGACCTGGAAATGCCACGGCTGAACGGCTTCGAGCTGATTCGCGATCTGAGCCGCGAGCCGTCCACGCGCGACCTGCCGGTCGTGGTGCTGACCACCCGGGCCGGCGCCAAGCACGTGAACCTCGCGCGTGAGCTGGGCGTCGAGCACTACGTCGCCAAGCCGGTCGACGAGGCGACCTTCGTCGAGCTGATCGAATCGCTGGCCGTTCCGTCGGCGCCCTGCCGGGAGGCCTGAACGCCGTGTCCCGCGTGCTCCTCGTCGACCCCGATCGCGCCGGCCTCTCCGCGCTCCAGGCGGCGCTGGGCGCCGCCGGCTTCCGCGACGTCTCGACCGTCACCAGCGCGTCGTTCGCGCTGACGATGCTCGAACGCAATCGGCCCGACCTCATCGTGAGCCGCGCGGCCGTCCCGGACATCGACGGGTACGAGCTGTGCTCGATCGTCCGCAACGATCCTTCGATGGCGGGCGTGCTGTTCCTCCTGCTCGCGAGCCCCGGTGACGAGGCGCCGGAAGCGATGCTTGAGGAGAAGCCGGATCAGACGCTCGCCGGCGATCTTCCTCTGAGCGCGATCGTCGCCGAGGTCGCCGGCCTCCTCGGCATCCGGCGCGAGACGGCCCCGCCGCCGACCGCCGCCGCGTCGCCGGCCGCTGCCCCGCCGCTCGAGGTGACGCCGGGGATGAACGGCTCGCTCGGGGTCATGCAGCTGCCGGACATCGCGCAGGCGGTCGCGCTCGGGGGCAAGACCGGGGAGCTGCTCATCACGCTGCCCTCGGGACGGGGCACCATCGTCTTCGACCATGGCCAGGTCGTCCACGCCGAGTTCTTCGGGCTCATCGGCGAGACCGCGTTCGCGACGTTGCTGGTGGCGGCGCACGGGGCGGCGCGCGGCGACGCGCACGGGAGCTTCGTCTTCCGCCAGCTCGAGAACGGCGCGGCCAACGGGACGAAGACGATTCACTGCGACCTCAAGCAGCTCCTGCTCAATGCCGCGGCTGAGCTCGACGAGGGCCGCGCGGGCGCGGCCACGGCGCCACTTTCCTAGGAGACGGCCCATGCCGAAGGTTCTCGTGGTCGATGACAGCCTGAGCGTCCGGAAGGTCGTCGAGAAGGCTCTCGAGGGACGCGGGCTGCAGGTGCTCGCCGCGGCGTCGGGCTCAGAGGCGATCGAGATGCTGGAGCGCGATCGCCCCGACGTCGTGATTTGCGACGTGGTTCTCCCGGACAAGGATGGCTATCAGATCTGCCAGTACGTCCGCTCGCACGCTGCCATGGGCACGACACCGGTGATGCTCATCTCGGGAATCGACAATGGGACGGTGCAGGCGCGGGCCGCCGAAGTCCGCTCCGACGAGGTGATGTTCAAGCCGTTCGGCGTGGAAGACCTGGTCCGCAAGATCGACAGGCTCCTCGAGAGCCGCGCCGACGGCTCGGCGACCCGCGAGAACGGCTCGACGCCTCCCGAGCGCGATCGCGCGGCGACACCGGCTTCGCCCACGCCCGTTGCGCCGGTAATTCCGGCGGCCACCCCGGCGCCGGCGGCGATGCCGGTCGTGCCCGCGGCCACACCGGTCCCCGCGGTGACAACGGGCGCCGCGGCGCCCGAGTCCCCCGGGGGAATCAAGGAGCGTCTCGGCGGTCTCGCGGCCACGCCCGGCGTTCGCTTCGTCGTGCTGACCGATCGGGAAGGCTTCCTCATCGAGACCGCGGGCGACTTTTCTGCCGAAACCGACGAGGCGGCGGGCGCTCTCGCGTCCTGCCTGGCTGAGGCTTCCGATGGCATCGGCCGCGAGCTGGGGCAGGGGCAGCTCATGGGCACGATCCTGGAATACGAGGCCGGCACGCTCCTGCTGCAGGCGGTCGGACCCGAGGCGCTGCTGGCCGTGCTGGTCGACGAGCCGGGCGCGCTCGGGAAGATCCGCTATTACGTACGGAAGGTCGTCCCGGAGCTGGCGCGAGTCCTGTGATGCCCTTCTTCAAATCCTCACGGGCGAAGGTGGTGTGGGCGCTCGAGCTGGCGCTCGGCCTGGAGCTTTACGCCTGCGCGGTGCTGGCGCTCCACGCGCGCGGTCTACGGGCCACACCGGTGCTCGCGTCGGCGGGGCTGGTCGTGCCGGCGCTCGTCATCCCTCCCGTGTTCTACCTGCTGGTCGGTCTGGTCAGCGTGCGCCCGCTCTCGATCTGGCGCGTGCTCATCGCGGCCGGCGCGATGTGCGGAGTGCACGCGGTGCTCGTCATGGCGACGGGCGCTCTCTTCGTGATCCCCGACCTCGTCGACTACGGCGCGGCTG
>DASRIY010000405.1:0-4935 GCA_035649755.1 Candidatus Methylomirabilota bacterium | reverse complement strand
GGGCGCCTCATGCGCCTGGTGAAGTACGACCAGGTGGTGCGCCGCGACCAGGACCTGGTCCTCAAGCTGAATCTGTCGTGGACCAAGTACTTCCCGGCCTGCTCGAGCCAGCCCTGGCAGGTCGACGGCGTGCTGAGCACGCTGCTCGAAGACGGGTACGACCGGCGGCGCATCTTCCCCGTCGAGAACAAGACGGTCGTCACCGATCCGATCGCCGGATGCCGGAACAACAAGTGGCAGCCGGTGCTCGAGCGGCACGGCCTGCCGTTCATCGCGTTGCCCGGCGTCGAGTGGACCGTCTACAAGTTCCAATCGCCGCTCCTGAAGCTGAACGCGATCTTCCCGGAAGGGATCCAGATTCCGAAGCTGTTCGTGGGCAAGAACGTGTGCCATACGCCCACGATGAAAACCCACGGCCACTCCGTCACCACCGGCGCGATCAAGAACGCGTTCGGCGGCCTCTTGAAGGAAGTGCGTCATTACGCCCACGAGTACATCCACGAGGTGATGGTCGACCTGATGTACATGCAGCGCGAGCTCCACCCTGCCGTGTTCGCGGTGATGGACGGCACCGTGATGGGCGACGGCGCGGGGCCGCGCACGATGGTGCCGCGCATCGGGAACCTGATCCTGGCGTCCGCCGATCAGGTGGCGATCGACGCGATCGCCGCGCGCATCATGGGGTTCGATCCGCTCTCGATCCCGTATCTCAGGATGTGCCAGGAGCGCGGGCTCGGCGTGGCCGACCCCAAACGCATCGAGGTCGTGGGCGACACCGACGCCGCCTCCCTCTCGATGGGCTTCAAGACCAGCCGGAGCCTCGTCATCTGGGGCGACCAGCTGATTCGCCGCGGTCCGCTGCGCCCGCTCAAGCGGCTCTTGCTCCACTCGCCGCTCGTCGTCTGGGCGCCGTTCGCCTCCAACGTCTACCACGACCTCCTCTGGTATCCGACGATCGGACGCTCGCGGATCCGCGCCTTCGCCGGCACCGGCTGGGGCCGGCTCTTCCAGACGTACTGACGTGGCGACGCCGATTCGCGTCCGGTTCGCGCCAAGCCCCACGGGCCACCTCCACGTGGGCGGCGCCCGCACCGCGCTCTTCAACTGGCTCCTGGCGCGCCACCATCGCGGCACGTTCATCCTCCGCATCGAGGACACCGACCGCTCGCGCTCGACCGACGAGAACATCGTCTCGATCGTCGACGCGCTCCGATGGCTCGGTCTGGACTGGGACGAGGGCCCGCCCACGCCGGGCTATCGCCAGACCGAGCGATTCGCGATCTACCGCGAGCACGCCGAGCGGCTCGTGCGTTCTGGCCGCGCCTACTACTGCGACTGCTCGCCCGAGCTGCTCGACCAGGAGCGCGCCGCGGCCCAGCAGCGCGGCGAGACGTTCCGGTACTCCGGCCGGTGCCGCGATCGCGGCCTGTCGGCCGGCGCCCTGCGCCTCAAGATTCCGACGACGGGCGCCACGGTCGTGAACGATCTCATCCACGGTCCGGTGACGTTCGAGCACACGCAGCTCGACGACTGGATCCTGGTCCGCACCGACGGCACGCCGACCTACAACTTCTGTGTCGTGGTCGACGACGTCACGATGCGCATCACCCACGTCGTCCGCGGCGACGACCACCTCTCGAACACGCCCAAGCAGATCCTCTGCTACGAGGCGCTCGACTACGCCGTCCCCGAGTTCGCCCACGTGTCGATGATCCTCGGCAAGGACAAGAGCCGGCTCTCCAAGCGCCACGGCGCGACCTCGGTGCAGGCCTTCCGCGACGCGGGATACGTCGCGGACGCGATGGTGAACTACCTGGCGCGCCTGGGATGGTCGCACGGCGACCAGGAGGTCTTCTCGCGCGCCGAGCTCGTCGAGCTGTTCGACATCAAGGACGTGGCCTCCTCCGGGGCGGTCTTCGACGTGACGAAGCTCGAGTGGCTCTCGCAGCACTATCTGAAAGCGATGGACGGCCGGCGCCTGGCTGAGCTCGTCGAGCCCTTCGTGCGCGCGGCCGGGCTCACGCCGCCGGTCAATCTCTCCCAGTTCGTGGGCATGCTGGACACCCTGCGGGAGCGCGCGAAGACTCTCGTCGAGATGGTCGAGCAGGGGCGGTTCTATTTCGAGGCGCCGGCGACGTACGACGCCAAGGCGGCGCCGAAGCTCCTGACCGCCGAGGGCGCACGGCGCCTGGGGCTCCTGATCGAGCGGCTCGACGGCCTCTCGGAGTTCACGACGGCGGCGATCGAGCGCGTCGTGCGCGCGCTCACCGAAGAGCTCGGTCTCAAGCTGGTCGATCTCGCGCAGCTCGCGCGCCTTGCGGTGACGGGCCGCACGGCGTCGCCGCCGATCTTCGACGTTCTCGCCCTGCTCGGATCCGCCGAGAGCCTGGCGCGCCTGCGCCGCGCGCGCGAATTCGCGGAGCGGACGGCTTGAGGCTCGTGCTCGCGCGCCACGGCCAGTCGGTCTGGAACCAGGTCCGGAAGTTCCAGGGCGCCAACGACGTGGGCCTGTCCGAGCTCGGCCGCGCGCAGGCCGAAGCCCTGGGGCGCGCGCTGCGCGCGGGCTTTCGCATCACCGCCGCGTACGTGAGCCCGATGTGCCGCGCGCTGGACACGGCCGAGATCGCCCTGGCCGGCACCGGAATCCCACTGGTGCCGATCCCCGATCTGCGCGAGCTGTCACTCGGCGAGTGGGAGGGCTGCACGGTCGACGAGGTCCGCGCCCGTGACGGTAATCCCTATCACGCGTGGGTGCGATCGCCGCTCGACTGTCCGCCGCCCGGCGGCGAGCCGCTGCCGGACGTGTGCGGCCGGGTGCAGAAGGCGATCGGCCAGATCGGCGCGAGCCACGCGAACGGTGACGATATCCTCGTCGTCGCGCACGGCGGGGTGATCAGCGTGTACCTCTGCCATCTCCTCGGCATCTCGTTCAACTCGCTCTGGCGGATGCGCATCGACAACTGCTCGCTGACGATCGCGCGCCCCCCGCGCCTGGTCTCCGTCAACGACACGACGCACCTGCCGAACACGCCCAACACAGCCTGGTTCGACGTCTCCGGGGAACGGGGCGGCTCGGCGGGAGCGCCGGCCGGGGGTGGTAGCGGTCGAAGGGACCCGTTCCCGTCGACTGACATCGGGCGACGTGCGCCGGGATGGAGCCCAGCCGCCGAGGAGCAGCGCACGCGTGCCGCGTGGTCGTCTCGACCGCTGCCACCCCCGGCCGGCGCTCCCGCCGAGACGCCACCGGACGCGGAGCGCGCGCAATGATGGTCCTGGTCTCCCTGTTCGGCGGCACGGCGCTCCTGCTCTACGGCATCCGGCTGAGCGGCGAGGCCTTCCAGCGCGCGCTCGGCGGCCGGCTGCGGAACCTCCTGACGAACATGTCGCGCCGCCGGCTCCTGGCCGTGCTGTCGGGCGCGACGATCACCGCGATCATCCAGTCCTCGGCGGCGACGACGCTGATGCTGATCGGCTTCGTCTCCGCGGGCCTGATGACCTTCCGCCAGACGCTTGGCGTGATCCTCGGCGCCGACATCGGCACGACCTTCACGGTGCAGCTGATCGCGTTCCGCGTGACCGATTACTCGCCGCTCCTGGTGGGCGTGGGCTTCACGACCACATTCCTGGCGCGCCGGCGCGTGCCGAAGGATCTGGGCCAGGCCCTCCTGGGTCTCGGGTTCATGTTCCTCGGCCTCAAGCTCATCCTCGACAACGTGGGCGCGCTCAGGGGCTCGCCGCTGGCGATCGATCTCCTCGACGCGGTCGGCCATAGCCCCGGCATCGGCGTGCTCGTCGGCGCCGTCTTCAGCGCGCTCGTGACGTCGTCGGCGGCCACGCTGGGCCTGGCCCTGGCGTTCGCGCACCAGGGGCTGCTGCCGCTCGACGGCGCCATCGCCATCGTGCTCGGCGCCAACATCGGCACCTGCGCGACGGCGCTCACCGCGTCGGTCGGCGCGACGGCCGAGGCCAAGCGCGTGGCGGTCGCCCACATCGCCTTCAAGGTGCTGGGCGTCGCCCTGGTCTTTCCGTTCATCGGCCCGTTCACGGCCGCGGTGGCGAGCACCACCGCCGATCCGGCCCGCCAGATCGCGAATGCCCACACGCTCTTCAACTTCGGGATCAGCCTCCTCTTCCTGCCGTTCACGCCCCTGGCGGCGCGCGCGATCGAGACACTGGTGCCGGACGACCAGCAGGGCGACAGCCCGTTCCGCACGCGCTACGTCGATGAGCGCTCGCTCGACCAGCCCTCGCTGGCCCTGGGCCAGGCGACGCGCGAGGCCCTGCGCATGGCCGACGTGGTGCAGGGGATGCTCCGCGACGTGCCGGTCGTCTTCGCCAGCAGCCACCACGAGCTGCTCGAGGACGTGGAGCGCCGGGACGATCAGGTCGATTTCCTCGAGCGCGAGATCAAGCTCTTCCTAGCGCGCCTGGGGCGCGACGCGATGGGCCCCGATCTCAACCGCAAGGAGATCGGCCTGATCTCGGTCATCGGCAACCTCGAGAACATCGGCGACATCATCGACAAGAACCTGATGGAGCTCGGCCGCAAGAAGCTCTACCAGGCGCGCCGCTTCTCGGACGCCGGCTGGGCCGAGATCCAGGAGTTTCACTCGCTGGTGTCCAAGAATCTCGAGCGCACCATTGCCGCCTTCGCCTCGAACGACCGCGCGCTCGCCCAGGAAGTGCTGGACCAGCGGACGCTCATGCGCCAGCGCGAGCGCGATCTCCGGGAATCGCACCTGGGCCGCCTGCGCGCCGGGCTGGCGGAGTCGATCGAGACGTCGGAGATTCACCTGGACATCCTGACCAACCTGAAGCGCATCAGCTCGCACGTGTCGGCGATCGCCATCTCGATTCTCGAGGAGGTCTGAGATGAAGAAGGTCGAGGCCATCATCAAGCCGTTCAAGCTCGACGACGTGAAGGAAGCCCTCACC
>DASRIY010000404.1:0-5674 GCA_035649755.1 Candidatus Methylomirabilota bacterium | reverse complement strand
GGACGGCCCGCCCGCCTCGTACGCGGATATCGATCGCGCGGATTGCTTCTTGCTGCTCGGCACCAATACCGCCGACTGCCATCCCGTGACCTTCAAACGGATCCGGCGGCGAAAGCTCCAGGCTCCCGACGACGTCACAGTCATCGTCATCGATCCGCGCTGGACGGAGACCGCCGATCTCGCCGATCTCCATCTTTCACTGCGACCCGGCTCCGACATCGCGCTGCTCAACTCGATGCTCCACGTGCTGTGGCACGAGCGGCTCCTCGACCGGCGCTTCATCGCCGAGCGCACAGCCGGTTGGCAGAAGCTATCCGCCGTCATCGAGCGCTATCCGCCCGAGCAGGGTGCGGCGCTCACCGGCCTCTCGCGCGAGGCGATCGTCACGGCGGCACTGCGCTTCGGACGCGCCCGCGCAGCCTTGAGCCTGTGGTCGATGGGCATCAACCAGAGCCACGTCGGTACCGACAAGAACGCGGCCATCATCAACCTGCATCTGGCGACGGGCCAGATCGGCCGGCCGGGCGCGGGGCCGTTCTCGCTGACCGGTCAGCCGAACGCGATGGGCGGGCGCGAGACCGGCGGCCTTGCTCATCTCCTGCCTGGGTACCGGCTCGTCGCCGACGCCGCCGCGCGCGAGGCCGTCGAGCGCCACTGGGCGATCCCGGCCGGCCGGCTGCCCTCGAGGCCGGGGCGCTCGGCGCTGGAGATCTTCGAAGGGCTCGCTGTCGGCGCGGTGCGCGCGGTGTGGATCATGTGCACCAATCCGGCGGCGTCGATGCCCGATCTCGATCTGGTAGAGAAAGCCCTGCGCCAGGCGGACCTCGTCATCGTCCAGGACGCCTATCACCCGACCGAGACGACGCGCTTCGCCGACGTGCTCCTGCCCGCCGCACAGTGGCCGGAGAAAGACGGCGTCATGACCAGCTCCGAGCGCAGGCTCACGTACCTCCCGCGCCTGGTCGACCCGCCGGGAGAGGCGCTGCCCGACGCCGAGATCCTCACGCGATTCGCTCACGAGATGGGCTGGAAGGAGGAGTTCGCATGCGCGAGCGCGGCCGAGGTCTTCGACGAGTTCGCCTCGCTGACGGTCGGGGCGGTCTGCGATTACTCGGGCGTCAGTCACGACCGCCTCCGGACGGACGGACCGCTCCAGTGGCCGGTGCCGTCGCCCGACCATCCGGGCACCGCGCGTCTCTACGCCGACGGCCGCTTCCCGACGCCGGACGGGCGGGCCCGCTTCATCGCGGTCGAGCACGCCGAGCCGGTGGAGGAGCCCGACGCCGACTTTCCCCTGACGCTCACGACGGGACGCGTGCGCGACCACTGGCACACGCTGACGCGCACGGGCAAGTCGCCGGCGCTCACCGCGCGCACGCCCGAGCCGGTCCTCGAGGTGCACCCGAACGATGCGCGACAGGCGCGTATCCAGGACGGCGACTTCGTCGAGATCGCCTCACGCCGCGGCAAGGCGGTGGCGCAGTGCCGCGTGAGCGCCGTCATTCGCGAGGGCACGTGCTTCCTGCCCTTTCACTGGGGCCGGCTGGCCGGCTTCTACAAGAGCGCCAACAATCTCACCCTGAGCGATCGCGATCCGGTGTCGCGGCAGCCGGAGCTGAAGGCGTGCGCCGTGCGCCTGCGGCGGGTCGCCCAGACGCCGGTGCTGACGAGGTCGAGCCGATGAACAAGATCGAGGCGCTCAAGTCGGAGCGCGACGGCCTCGACGTCACCGAGGATCTCGTGCGCTTTGCCCGCGAGGGGTGGCGCACCATCGCTGACGACGACAAGGAGCGTCTGAAATGGGTCGGCGTGTTCCAGCGCAAGCCGACGCCTGGCCATTTCATGATGCGCATCCGGATGGCCAACGGCATCCTCACCGCCGCGCAGGCGCGCCTGCTCGGCCAGATCACGAAGGCGACGGGCCGAAACGTCGCCGACGTGACGACGCGCCAGCAGATCCAGCTTCGCTGGGTGACGATCGAGCAGGTGCCGGACGTCATCGCGCAGCTCGAGGCGGCCGGGCTCTCGAGCCTCCAGACCGGGATGGACAACATCCGCGGCATCGTCGGCTGCCCGGCCACCGGCCTGACGCCACGCGAGCTCTTCGACACCGCGCCGATCGCGGCGGCCTTCCAGCAGATTTTCCTCGGCAACAAGGCGTTCACGAACCTGCCGCGGAAGTTCAACGTCACGATCACCGGCTGCGTCGAGCACTGCACGCCCGGCGAGACCCAGGACATCTCGATGACCCCGGCCATCGCGACGCGGGACGGGCGCGAGATCGCGGGGCTCAACGTCGCCGTCGGCGGCAAGCAGGGATCCGGCGGCCCGCGATTCGCGACGGCGCTCGACGCGTTCGTGACGCCGGAGGAGGCCGCGGAGGTGTGCGCCGCGATCGCGCTGATCTTCCGCGATCACGGCCCGCGCGAGGCGCGAAGCAAGGCGCGCCTGGCCTTCCTGGTGGAAGAGTGGGGCGGCCCCCGGGTTCGCAAGGAGCTCGAGGCACGTCTGGGCCGCGAGCTGCCTCCGGCCGGGCGCGACGCGCGGGCGGCCAAGACGAACGACCACATCGGGATCTTCCGCCAGCGAGAGCCCGGCCTGAACTACGCCGGTCTCAAGACACCCGTGGGCCGAGTGAGGGGCGACCAGCTCATCGAGCTGGCGCGGCTCGCCGAGCGTTACGGCCGCGGTGAGCTGCGGCTGACGCCGTCGCAGAACGTGCTGATCCCGCACATCCCGGACGCGCTGCTGGGCGAGCTGACGCGCGAGCCGCTGCTGCGGGAGCTGCCATATAACCCCTCTGAGATCCAGCGCGGCCTGGTCTCGTGCACGGGGACCGACTTCTGCAACCTGGCGCTGATCGACACGAAGACCCGGGCACTCGCGCTGGCGCGTGAGTTCGAGAGCCGCATCGAGGCCTCGCGCCCGCTGACGGTGCGCTGGTCGGGCTGCCCGGCTTCGTGCGGCAACCACTACACGGCGGACGTGGGCCTGCAGGGCTGCAAGGTGAAGGTGAACGGCAAGATCGTCGACGGCGTTCACGTGTTCGTCGGCGGCCGCGGCGGGCTCGAGCCGCGCGCCGGCGAGAAGGTGTTCGCCGACGTGCCGTGCGACGACCTGCCCGAAGTGCTCGACCGCCTGATTCGCTTCTTTCCGCGAGGTGACCGGAAGAAGGAAGAGGAGGAGGCATGAGCCACCGCCTGGTCTCGTTCGTGGGCGCCGGACCTGGCGATCCAGACCTGATCACGCTCAAGGGGTTGCGCCGCCTTCGCGAGGCCGAAGTGGTCCTGCACGACCGGCTGGTGCCCCACGAGCTCCTCGACGAGGTCAGCCCGGGCGCGACAGTGATCGACGTCGGCAAGACTCCAGGGCGACCCTGCGTGGGCCAGGGGCAGATCAACTGGCTCCTGGTGGACTGGGCGCGGCGACGCGAGCACGTCGTCCGGTTGAAGGGCGGCGACCCGGCCGTTTTCGGCCGCCTCGGCGACGAGATCGAGGCCGTTCGATCGGCGGGGATCGCATTCGAGGTGATCCCGGGCGTGACCGCGGCTTCCGCGGCGGCCGCGCGTCTCGGCATCTCGCTCACCCGACGCGGAAGCGCCTCGACCCTCGTCTTCGCGGCGGGCACCGATCAGTCCGGCCACCATTCGGCCGCGCTCGACTGGGACCTGCTGGCGCGCGCGGAGGGCACCCTGGTCTTCTACATGCCGGTCGGCTCGCTCGCGCCGATCACGGCCGCCCTCACCATGCTGGGCCGCGACCCTCGCGAGCCGGCGATCCTGGTCGAGCGCGTGGGCACGCCCGGCGAGCGGGTCATCGCGAGCAGGCTCGGCGACATCGCCGAGGAGGGTCGCGCGGCGGGCGTCGCCGCGCCGGCGATCCTCGTGACCGGACCGACGGTCGCCGCCGCGTCCGTGCCGCTCACGCTCCGGCGCGCGGCGAGCCCCGCGGCCGTCTGAGCGATGCCCGACTACTTTCCCGCGTTCCTCGATCTGCGCGGGCGGCGATGTCTGGTCGTGGGCGGCGGCGAGATCGGCGAGCGCAAGACGCATGCGCTGCTCGACTGCGGCGCCCGGGTGACGATCGTGAGCCCTTCAGTGACAACGCGGCTGGCGGCGCTCGCCGCGAGCGGTCGCCTGGTCCATCGGGCCCGGCCGTTCCGGCGGTCCGATCCGCGCGGCTGCGCGCTGGCCGTTGCCGCGACGGGCGATCCCCGCGTCGACCGTGTGGTGGCCGCCGCGGCACGCCGATGGCGAGCCCTCGTGAACGTGGTCGACCGGCCGCAGCACTGCGACTTCATCGTGCCCGCCGTGCTACGCCGCGGCGAGCTTCAGATCGCCGTCTCGACCGGCGGCCGCAGTCCCGCCATCGCCCGTGAGATCCGCCGGCGGCTCGAGCGGTTCTTCGGCCCGGAGTACGGCGAGCTGATCTCGCGCGCCGGCGAAGCGCGGAACCGCGCCCGTGCAAAGGCGCGAACGTCGGTCGAGAGGATCGAGGCCGGCGAGCGCGTCGCCCGTCTTGTGCTCGCCGGTCGCCTGCCGGTCTAGGGCGCGATCGGCGCCGCGACGACCCCTTCTGCTTCCAGACGCGCCGCGGTCCGCAGCAGGTGCGCCTCCATGAACGGCGCGCCGATGAGCTGGACACCGAGCGGCAGCGGACCGGCCCCGGCCAACCCCGCGATCGGGACGGAAAGAACCGGCAGGCCGACGAACGACCAGGGTTGCGTGAAGGCGCCGAGGTGCCCTCGCGTCACGACCTCGACGCCGTCCACCATCGTCGTGCGCGGCGCGCCGATCGGCGGCGCGGGGTAGGGCGTGGTCGGCGCGACGACCACGTCCACGTCCCGAAAGACCTCGCGCACGCGCTCAGCGAACCAGGCGCGAAACCGCTGCGCTCTCAGATAGACGGCCGCGGGAACCAGCGCGCCCGCGCGAAAGCGGTCGCGGGTCATGGGATCGAAGTCCTTCGCGCGGCGCTTGAGGTCGTCGAGGTGGTTGAAGGCGCCCTCGGTGGACGTGATCACCGACGCCGCGGCGCGCGCCCGCTGCACCTCGGGAATGGTGACCCGGCGGCTCGCGCCGAGGGCGCGGGCCACGCGCTCGACGGCGGCGATGGCAGCGGGCTCGGCGAGCTGCGCGAAGTGGCCCCCGGCGACCGCGACCCGGAGGCCGGCGATCCCCTGGTCGAGCCCCGGCGTGGTGGGCTCGGCGGGGCGAGCGTCGCACTCGGGATCGGCGCCGTCCGGCCCCTGGATCGCGTCGAACGCGAGGGCGAGGTCACGGACCGAGCGCGCCAACGGCCCGACGTGATCCAGGCTGCCCGCGAAGAGGACGACGCCGGCCCGCGACACACGTCCGAACGTTGGCTTGAGGCCAAAGACGCCGCACAGCGCCGCCGGGACGCGAATCGAGCCGTTCGTGTCCGAGCCGAGGCTCAGCGGCACCAGGCCCGCAGCGACCGCAGCGGCCGACCCGCCCGACGAGCCGCCGGCCATCCGTGTGAGGTCGTGCGGGTTGCGGGTCGGGCCGTAGTGCGTGTTCTCCGTCGTGAAGCCGAACGCGTACTCGTCCATGTTGAGGCAGCCGACCAGGACGGCGCCGGCGTGACGGAGCGCGGCTACCGCCGCGGCGTCGCGTTGCGCCGGCGGGTGTTCCGCGTGAATGCGCGAGCCGGC
>DASRIY010000403.1:0-23670 GCA_035649755.1 Candidatus Methylomirabilota bacterium | reverse complement strand
ACGGATCAGCCGCAGGTGATCCTCCCCTGCTCCGGCGACCGCATCTTCGGCCAGACGCAGGACCACGAGATGGCCTTCACGATTCCCTGGAATCAGATGGAGGACGTCATCGAGGGGCTCAAGGGCACCCACAACGGCGGCATCCGCTATCCGATCACCCAGTTCATGGAGTACGAGGCGAAGCTGCCGCCGAAGTACATGGAGGCCAACCGGATCTGGGACGTCGAGCACGGCCGCGCCCAGTTCACCAATCGCGACCGCGTCGTCGCCGCCTACCGCCGCTCGTTCGCCGACCGCGTTCCGGTCTACCCGATCGTCGCCTCGTTCGCCGGCACGCTCGACGGGCTCTCGATCGAGGAGTACTGCACGAACGTGCCCAAGGCGATCACCGCGATGATGAACTACTACGAGCGCTACCAGCCGGACGTGGTGCTCGCCTACAACGACCTGGCCAAAGAGGCCGAAGCATTCGGCTGCCGGGTGAAGTACTCCGACTACGTCGTGCCGTCGATCGATCAGCACATCCTGCACGAGGACAAGGCGAAGCTGGCGCGCCTGACCATGCCCGATCCGGCCAAGACCGGGCGGCTGCCTGGCTTCCTCGAGCAGTGCGAGGCGCTCGTGCGGGCCAAGCCGCCGACGGCGATCGGCGCGGTGGCGGTGGGGCCGTGGACGATCGCGATGCTGCTCAGGAACCCCGAGACGATGCTGCTCGACACCTTCGAGGACCCGCAGTTCATCCACGACCTCATGCGGGTCACCACCGATTTCTGCAAGATCTGGGGCGACGCGATCGTGAAGACCGGCATCGGCCTCTCCTTCTCCGAGCCGACCGCGTCGATCAGCCTGATCTCGCCCGACAACTACCGCGACTTCGTCGCGCCGTACCACAAGGAGCTGGTCGATTACTTCAAGGCCAAGAAGGTCGGCGTGACGACGCACATCTGCGGCACGACCTATCCGATCTACGAGGACCTGCTCCGCTGCGGCTTCTCGACGGTGTCGTTCGATCTCGATCAGCAGGGCGACCCGAAGCTCTACGTAGACCAGCTCACGCGCTTCATGGACGTCTCGAAGGGCCGAGCCGTGGCTATTGGCAACGTCGACGCGACCAAGTTCGAGAAGACGACCCGAGAGGCGATGGTCGCCGACGTCCGCCGCTGCATCGACGCGGCGGCCCGCCACTCCGCCTTCATCCTGTCGACGTCCTGCGAGATTCCGCCGCGCTCCAGCCCCGAGATCGTCAAGTGGTTCATGGATGCGGCGCGCGAGTACGGCCGCTACGAGCGCATCTTCGACGGCGCGGAGCCGGCGCCGGCCGGCTGATCGCCGCCGCGTTCCCGTAGAAACGCCGAAGGGGTCAGCCGGAACCGGCTGACCCCTTCGCCCTTCGTCAGGCTCACGCCGCCTTGCGGCGCGTGACTCGCTCTACCACTTCACGGGCTTGGAGGGACGGTGCGCGTAGCCGCTGTCCCGTCCGCCGCCACCGCCCGGACCGCGACCGCCGCCACCGGGACGGCCACCGCCACCCGGCCGCCCGCCGCCACCGGTCCGCGGCGCCTGGGGGTTCGAGATCTCCACCGTGATCCGCCGGCCGTCGAGCTCACGGCCGTTGAGCTGAGAAATCGAGTTCTGGGCCTCCTCGGCCGTGCCCATCTCGACGAAGCCGAATCCCCGCGACTGACCGGAGAAACGGTCGGTGATCACCGTCGCCGACAAGACATTGCCGCACTGAGTAAAGAATTCCCTGAGCCCTTCGCTGGTCGTGGAGTATGCGAGACCGCCGATGTACAGTTTGGATGCCATCTGAACCCCCTGGGACTGTCTTCCGCTCCCTTGCACGCCCCGCGAACGCGGAAGGCCTGTTTCATCGCAGGCGAGGTCCGCCCAACCGGCAGACGTTCCCAGTGTACACAGGGAAGGACCAGGTGCAACTGGACTAAGCGCCTATCACATGAATTCCTGGGGGCGGATGTCGTAGCCGATGAGCTTTCGATAGAGCGTCTTGGGATCGATCGCCAGGAGCGCGGCCGCCTTGCCGCGGTGACCGCCGACCTGGCGCAGCGTCGCGAGGATGGCCTGGCGCTCCATCGCCTCGAGGGTCCCCCCGGTTGACGCGGCGGCGGGCGCCGTCGTGCCCAGCACCTCGGGTGGCAGGTCCCCCGGCTGGATCTCGTCGCCCTTGCTCAGGATGACCGCGCGCTCGATGGCGTGGAGCAGCTCGCGGACATTGCCGGGCCAGCCGTAGGCCTCCAGCGCGGCGAGCGCCGCCGCACTGAGCCGCTTGACGCCGTACGTCGCGTTGGCCCGAACGAAGTGACTGGCCAGGAGGGACACGTCGTCCCGCCGCTCGCGCAGCGGCGGGAGCGCGATCGCGATGGTGTTGATGCGGTAGTAGAGGTCGGGGCGGAAATCGCCCGCCTTCATCGCCTCCGCAAGATCCCTGTTGGTGGCAGCCACGATGCGGACGTCGACCCGCCGGGGGCGCGTGCCGCCCACGCGGAAGAACGTCCCGGTCTCGATCGCGCGCAGGAGCTTCACCTGACTGTCGGGCTCCATCTCGCCGATCTCGTCGAGGAAGAGCGTGCCGCCGTCGGCCAGCTCCACCAGCCCGGGCTTGGTGCCGACCGCGCCGGTGAAGGCACCCTTCTCGTGGCCGAAGAGCTCGGACTCGAACACCTCGCGCGGGAGGGCGCCGCAGTGGATCGGCACGAATGCCCGCGCGGCGCGCACCGATTGCTCGTGGATGGCCCGCGCCACCAGCTCCTTGCCGGTGCCGCTCTCGCCCAGTACCAGGACCGTCGAGTCGGTCGGCGCCACGCGCTCGATGAGGTGGAGCACCTCACTCTGCATCCGCGTATTCCCCGTCATGATGCCGCCGAACGGCGCGGCGCCGGGGGCATGGGCGCGCAGGGCGACGTTGTCGCGGAGGAGCTGGCCCTTCTCGGCCGCCTTCCGCACCACGATGTCCAGCTCTTCGATCTTGGTCGGCTTGGTCAGGTAGTCGTAAGCGCCGAGCTTCATCGCCTCCACGGCGGTGGCCACGTCCTGGAAGCCGGTCATCACGACCACCTGCGGCGCCTCCGGCATCTGCGCCAGCTCGCGCAGGACGTCGATGCCCTGCTTCTGCGGCATGCGCATGTCGAGGACGACCACGTCGAACGATCCCTCGCGAATGCGCTCCAGAGCATTCGCGCCGTCGGCCGCCCCGTCCACCTCGTGACCGCGCCGGGCCAGCTCGCGGATGATCAGCTCGCGCAGGTTCCGCTCGTCGTCGGCCACCAGCACGCGAACCGGGCGCGTCATAGCGGCAGCACCACGCGGAAGACACTGCCCCGGCCGACCACCGAGGTGACCTCGATCCTGCCGCCGTGATCGGTCACGATCCCCTGCGCGATCGCGAGCCCGAGCCCGGTGCCCTGTCCGGGCGGCTTGGTCGTGAAGAACGGATGGAAGATGCGGGCCAGGTTCTCTTCGGGAATCCCCGGGCCTTCGTCCTCGAGCTCGATCTCGACCGAGCCGTGGCCCACGCGCGAGCGAACAGTCAGCGTCCCGCGGCCCTCCATCGCCTCGAGCGCGTTGGACGCGAGCCCGAGGCACACCTGGCGAAGTTGCCCCTCGTTCACGGCGACCGGTGGCAGCGCCACATCGAGGTCGGTCACGACGTGGCTGCCGGTGAAGCGCTTCTGGCGCGCCAGGAGCTCGACCGCCTTGACGACGACCGAATTCAGGTCGGTGGGCTCGCGCCGGCTACCCGGGTCGCGCACGAACTGGAGCAGGCTCCCGGTGATCTCCTTGCAGCGGTATGCCTCCTCCTCGATCAGGCCGAGGTAATGACGGAAGTCGGCGGACTCCGTCATCGCCCGCTCGACCGCGCCCAGCTGCCCCTGGAGTGACTCGGCGCACCCGGCGATCGTCGCCAGCGGGTTGTTCAGCTCGTGCGCGACGCCGGCGGCGAGCCGGCCGGCCGTCGTGAGCCGCTCGGTGAGGAGCATCTGGCGCTCCAGCCCCTTCGCCCGCGTGATGTCCTCGACCAGGGTGACCGCGTAGGCGCCGCCGCGATCGCTCGACGGGGCGACGGGCGCCACGGTGAACCGGAAGATCTTGGCGTCGCCGGCGATGACCATTTCCTCCTCGATCGAGCCGCCGCGCCGGCTGTTGAAGGCCGCCCCGAGGAACCCCAGCACCGCCGCGCCCTTGTCGTGAGGCAGGAACTGGGCGAGCGGACCGTGAGCGTCAGAGGCACACGCCAGGGCGCGGGCACCGGCGCGGTTGATCCTGACCACGTTGAGGAGATCGTCGACCACGAGGACTCCGATAGGCATCGTCTCCAGCACCACCTCGACGAAGCGCTTCTGGGCGTCGAGCTCGCGGGTGCGGTCGGCGACCATCTCCTCGAGCTCGGTGTAGAGGCGGGCGTGCTCGAGCGCGATCGCCGCCTGGCTGGCCAGCGCCACCAGGAGCTCTTCCTCGTGCGCCGAGAACTCGTGGACGTCGTGCCGCAGGACGGTGATCACGCCGATCGCGTGGTCGCCACGGAGCAAGGGCGCGACGAGCATCGAGCGGAAACCGCTGCCGCGCACCAGGTGCTGATACATCGCGCGAGTGTCGGCCCAGAGGTCGGGGCTTTGCATGGGTCGTCGCTGCAGGACCGCGAGCCCTGCCACTCCCTCGCCCGGCTTCAGCCGCACCGACGACACCAGGGCAGCCGGCACGTCGAGGCTCGCGGCCATCACCAGCTCGTCAGTCGCGGGATCGATCGTCATCAGTCCACAGGAGTCGACGCCGAGAACGCCGCGCGCTTCTTCCAGCACGACCCGGATCGTCCGGTTCACATCAAGGCTGGCGGTGACAGCCCGGCCCGCCTCGAGGAGCGCATGGGTTTCCCGCGCCCGGCGGCGGCTCTCGTCGGCGAGGCGCCAGCGCTCGATGCCCAGGGCCAGCGGGCGTGTCAGCTCCGCGACCACCTCGAGGTCGGTGTCACCCAGCGCGCCGATCCTCGCGGTAGCGACTGCGACGGCGCCGAACACGGTCCCCGACGACAGGGGCACGAGCGTCACCGCGCGGTAGCCGCGGTCGACGAACACGCGCCGGCTCACCTCCGGCGTCTGGTCGCGCTCGAGATCGTCGATGCGGACGGCGGCGCCGGTCGACACCACGCGCTCCAGCAACGTGCCCTCGAGTGGCGTCCAGGTTCCGGGCGGCGGCGATCCGCGAAGCGCGCCCGCCGCGAGGTCGAAACTCTCGAAGGCGCCCCGCTCGGCGTCGAGCAGCGCCACGCTGATCGCGTCGAATCGCACGAGCCGCGCGACGCCGTCGGCGAACGCAGCGAACACCTCGTCGAGCGTGTGCGGCGCCGACAAGAGGGCCATGAGCCCGTTGACCACCTCGGCGCGCCGCGCGAGCCCCTCGAGATGAGCGCGGCGGTCGATCGCCGCGCCAAGCTCACGGGGAAAGCTCGCGGGCAAGGCCGACGCCTTCAGGCGTCCGACCCGGCCCAGGAGGGCCAGCTCGCCGACCCGGCGGCCCCCCGCGTCGAGCGGCGCTCTCAGGAGCGCCGCCGGCCGGCTCCGGGAAGCGCCCGGCGGCACGACCCGAGTGAGCCGCGTCCCGCGCGCGGGCGCGGCCGTCACGTCCGTCAGCCATCGCCGGAGCGGAAGGGACGTTCCGCTGCCGCGCGCGACGACGATCGGCGCCTGGTGTTGCGGCTGGAGCGCGAGGACGCCCGCGGTCGAGCCGGTCACGGCCACCAGCCGCCGCAGGGCTTCGCGCAGCCCTTCCGTCACCGACGGCGCGGCGGAGATCGGCGCCAGCAGGTCGCGCGTCGCCAGTGCGCTCTTCATGCCGGTGTGAGGACCCGTCCGGGAAGGCTGCCGGTGTGCTGGCCGTCCTTGATGACGAAGCTGCCGTTGACGAGCACGTGCTCGATCCCGGAGGGATACTGATGGGGCTCCTGATACGTCGCGCGGTCGCCGACCCGGCGCGGGTCGAAGATCACGAGGTCGGCCCGCTTGCCGACCGCGATGACGCCGCGATCCTTGAGCCCGAGACGCCGCGCCGGGAGACCCGTCATCTTGTGCACGGCCTGCGGCAGCGTCAGCACGCGCTCCTCGCGCGCGTACTCGCCCAGGACACGCGGAAAGGTGCCGTAACTCCGCGGGTGCGGCTTGCCCGCGGCCGCGCCGCCGGGCGCCAGCGCCGAGCCGTCGGAGCCGATCATGACGGCCTCGTGCACGAGCGCGCGTCGGAGATCACGCTCGTCGAGCTGAAAGAGGATCATCGACCCCTTCCCGCCCTCGGCCTCGAGCAGCTCGAGCGCGGCGTCGACCGCGTCCTTCTTGCGGCCGGCCGCGATCTCGGAGATGCGCTTGCCCTCGGCGTCCCGGCTCTTCGGGGACGACGCGATCATGACGTTCTCCCACCCGATGCGGTCGACGAGGCTCTGACCCGTCGTCGGCGACTCGATGTCGTGGCGGATGCGCGCGCGCGAGTCGGGATCGGCGAGGCGGCCGAGCATGGCTTCGATCCCGCCCTCCAGCGCCCAGTCCGGCAGGAGTGCCCGCAGCATGGTGCTGGACGCAGTGTACGGGTAGACATCGGCCATGACGTCGAGTCCCTCGTCGCGCGCGGCATCGACGAGCGCCAGCACATCGGCCACCTTACCCCAGTTGGGCCGTCCAGCCGCCTTAACATGACTGATCTGCACCGGCAGGTCTCCCTCGCGCCCCACGTGGATCGCCTCCTGTACGGCGTCCAGCAAGGTTGCCCCCTCCCCCCGGATGTGGCTCGCGTAGAAGCCGCGATGGCGGCTGGCGACAGCGGCGAGCTCGACGATCTCGTCGGTGGTGGCAAAGGAGCCGGGCGGGTAGATCAGCCCGGTGGAAAGCCCCCACGCGCCGTCCTCGATGCCGTCGGCCAAAAGCTTCTGCATGCGCCGAAGCTCGGCCGGCGTCGGCTCGCGCCGCGCGAAGCCCATGGCGGCCACCCGCAGCGTGCCGTGGCCGATGAGCTGGATCACGTTCAGCGCGGTTCCGCTCGAGTCGAACGCCCGGAGGTAGTCGCCGACGGAGCGCCAGCGAAAGTCCATGCCCGCCGGCACGTGCAGCGCGAATCCGCGCAGCGCGTCGACGAACTCGTCGGAGACCGGTGCCGGCGAGAAGCCGCAGTTACCGACCACCTCGGTGGTCACGCCTTGCCGCACCTTCGACTCGGCGCGGCGATTTTCCCAGAGCCGCCAATCGGAGTGCGAGTGCATGTCGATGAAACCGGGCGCCACGACCTTGCCGGACGCGTGCAGATTGCTGCCGGCGGCCTCGCGGTGCAGATCGCCGACCGCCGTGATGCGGTCGTCCTGGATGCCGACGTCGGCCCGGGCCCCGGGTCGCCCGGTGCCGTCGATGACCTGTGCGCCCTCGATCTTGAGGTCGAGCATTGGCCTAGACGGTTGGGGCCCGCGAGAACGCGAGGGCCTTCTCGCACCAGGCGGCAACGCCGAGCAGGCGCGCCGAGGCGCCCGCGGCCTGAACAAGCTGGATCGCGTGGGGAAGCCCCGACGCGGCGATGCCGCTGGGCAGGGAGATCGCCGGAACGCCCGCGTTGCTCCAGGGCGCGCAGAAGGAGCCGTCGCCGGTCGAGCCGAGCCCTGCGGGCGCCGGGGTCGGAGCAGTCGGAGACAGCAAGGCGTCGTGAGCCTCCAGGAGCGGCATCACGTCGTCCCGGAACGCGAGGCGGGCGCGGTTGGCGTTGACGTACACCGTCGCGGTCTGACCGAGCCCCGTCTCGATGAGGCTTCGCATCTCGCGGCTGTAATCGTCGGCGTGCCGGGCGAACGCGGGAGCGTGATACGCGGCCGCCTCGACCTCCAGCACGGTCAGCCCTGCCGCATGGATCCCGCGAAACGACTTGGGAAGCTCGACCTTCGACACGGTCGCGCCGGCCCGGACGAACGCGTCGGCGACGGCCTGGACATGCGCCGCAACGTCCGGCGAGGCGCGCTCCAGGAGCTCGGGAGCGAGCGCGATCCGCGGCGCGCTGACGGGCTGGGGCTCGAGAGCCCGGCCGGCGAGCACGGACATGGCGAGCGCGGCGTCTCTGACCGACCGCGTGAGCACGCCGACGTGATCGAGCGACCATGCGAGCGGAATGACGCTCGCGACCGGTACCAGACCATATGTGCCCTTGAAGCCGACGACACCGCAGTACGCGGCTGGCCGGAGCACCGAGCCGACCGTCTGGGAGCCGATCGCGAGCGGCGCCATCCGCGCCGCCAGCGCGGCCGCCGAGCCGGCTGACGACCCGCCGGGTGTGTGACCCTGATTCCACGGATTCCGCGTCGGCGCCGGATCGCGATACGCGAACTCGGTCGTCACGGTCTTGCCGAGGATGATGGCCCCCGCCGCCCGCAGGCGCGCGACCGCGGGCGCGTCCGCGGCCGGGCGCGTGTGGGCGAACGGCTTCGCGCCGCCGGTCGTCGGCATCCCCGCGACGTCGACGATATCCTTCACGCCGACCGGCACCCCGTGCAGCGGTCCGCGAAGCCGCCCGGCGCGAGCTTCAGCCAGGCGCTCGCGCGCAGTAGCGAGCGCGCCGTCCTGATCCACGTGAGCCCACGCCCGGATTGCTCCGTCGATTGCGCGGATACGCGCGAGACACGCCTCGGTGAGCTCGACCGGGCTCACCGTCCCGGAGCGCACGAGGTCGGCGGCCTCACCAAGACCGAGCGCGACCAGGTCACCGGATGGCATCGAGCACCTCCGCGCCGACCTCGAAGCGCCCGAACGACGGCACCAAGTAGGTGTCGGCCGAGACGCCGCAGGCGTAAAGCAAGGTGCCCATGGCGCCGTCGCACAGCAAGGGCCCCGCGGCGAGCCGGCGGCTAAGCTCGTACGGCATGCGCGTCCCGCAGGGCCGCCAGGACGAGCGAGACGACCTGGTCGGCGCTGCGCCCCGTCGTGTCGATCGTGAGGTGCGCCTGTCCGTAATAGGGCCGGCGCGACCGGTAGAGCTCCTCGATCTCGTCGCCGGACCGCCCGTCCAGCATGGGCCGGTTGCCGATCCGGCGAGCCCGCTCGAGGAGCTCGCGCACGTCGCCGTCGAGCCAGACGACCGTGCCGAGCTCGCGCAGGCGCTCCATCCGCCCCTCGCGGCACGGCAGGCCCCCGCCGGTCGCGATGACCTCACCCGACTTCAGCGCCAGGGCGTCGAGCGTCTCGGCTTCAAGGTGGCGGAAGCGCTCCTCGCCCGCGTCGCGGAAGATCTCGGGGATCGACCGGCCTTCGCGCGCGACGATCATGTCGTCGGTCTCAACGAAACAGCGCCCGAGCCGGCGCGCCAGGAGCCGTCCGCAGACCGATTTTCCGGCGCCCATGAATCCAACGAGTATCACGTTGTCGCGCCGCATCCTCGCATCCTATCAGATCGGGGTAGCGGCCAGAACGCTACGCCGGGCCCGGCGGACGCTAGCGGATCTGCGCGCTGCAGGCCGTCGCGGGGCTGGGGGCCCTGCCGGCCGAGGCGCGCCTATGAATCGTGGACGGTCTTCGGAGCGGGCACCCGGCGGTAAGCGCAGTCGCGCATCCAGCACCGCGCGCACTGGCTGAAGTAGTGGTCGACCCGCGCGCCCGGGCCGGCCGCGGCCAGCAGCGAGATCGATTTCACGGGCGTCATGAAGCAGGCCTCGTTCAGGCTGACGCCGATCGCATCGCCCGGGCACACGTCGAACAGAACACGCTGCTGGACGACGTCCCAGCTCCCGTAGCCGGGGCTCACACGGTTCGTGACCGGCAGCCCCAGCGGGATCGCCTCCTGACAGAGGAGATCGTTGACGTACTCGGCCAGGCTCTCGACGGCCCCGGAACCGACACTGTCGAGCATCGCGGCGAGCGGGAGCTCGCGCGCCTCCCACAGCTCGGCGGCGCGGCGCTCGAGCTTCTCGCCGATCGTGCAGACGGCGGCCGCGATCCACTCGACTGGGCCCCACAGCCGGCCGACGTCGGGAATGGCCAGCGTCGCCTCGCCGGCCTCGATCGCGTCTGGACGCTGGCGCGTCACCGGTAGCCAGCGCACGACCGCGCGGGGCGCCATGAGGCTCCGCCCGAGTGCGAGCGCCTCGTCGAAGAGCGCCCGCACGGCCGGGTCGGGCGCGTCGACCGATTTCTTGTAGCCCTGAAAGCGCAGCACCTCGGCCGGATCGATGGCGAGCGGGAGCGCGGTGAAAACGCGCGGCGCCGTGGAAAGCTGCGCCTTCACCGCTTGGGGCGTCGGCCTCGGACGACCTCCGCGATGCGGCGGATGTGCTCGGGGTTGGAGCCGCAGCAGGCGCCCACGATGTTGCATCCGGCGTCGAGGAGCGCGGGATACTCGCGCGCCATCTCCTCCGGACCGAGCTCGTACGTTACGGTGTCGCCCGTGGTGATCGGCAGGCCCGCGTTCGGGTAGGCGACCAGCGGTGCGTCGGTGACCCCGCGCATCTCGCGGATGATCACGATGGCGCGGTCGGGGCCGCGGCCGCAGTTCATGCCGACCACGTCGGCGCCGGCAGCCACGAGGTTCTTCGCGACCTCGGCCGGGCTCTCGCCCCACATCGTCCGGTCCCGGTCGTGGATCTCCTCGTACTGGAAGAACATGGTGGCCATGACCGGCAGGTCCGCCACGGCCTTGCACGCGCGGATCGCCGCCGTGCATTCCTGCGGGAACATCATGGTCTCGACCGCGAAGAGATCGACCCCGCCCTCGGCCAGCGCGGCCGCCTGCTCCTGGAAGGTCTCGAGGTACTGCTCGTCGGTGACGCCCTCGTCGAGGGCGTAGTCGAGGGGCAGGCGGCTGGTCGGCCCGATCGATCCCGCGACGTAGGCCGACGGCGGCGCCGCCGCCCGCGCCAGCCGCGCGCCCTTCTCGTTCAGCTCGCGGGTGCGGTCGCCGATCTTGTACTCGTTGAGCTTGAGCCGGGTGCCGCCGAACGTGTTCGTCTCGACGATATGGCTGCCGGCGCCGAAGTAGCCCGCGTGGATGCCCCGGACGACGTCGGCGTGCGTGTCGTTCCACAGCTCGGGGCAGGCGCCGTTGGCGAGCCCGGCCGCGAAGAGCATGGTGCCATAGCCCCCGTCGAACACGAGCGTCTCGCCCCCGCGGATCCGGTCGACGACCTCCCAGCCGCGCGCCTTCACGAGGCGACTCCCGCGGCGGCCCCGACCAGCGCCTTGGCCTTCACGACCGCCAGCGTGGAATCCCTGGCGTAGCCGTCGGCGCCGATCTCGTCGGCGAACGCCTGGCTCACCGGCGCGCCACCGATCATCACCTTGACGCGATCGCGGAGCCCGGCCTTGATCAGGGCGTCGATCGTACGCTTCATGGCGGGCATGGTGGTAGTCATCAGGGCCGAGATGCCGACGATGTTGGCGTTGTGCTCGCCGACCGCGTTGACGAACACCTCGGGGGCGACGTCGCGGCCGAGGTTCACGACCTTGAAGCCGGCGCCCTCGAGCATCATCGCGACCAGGTTCTTGCCGATGTCGTGCAGGTCGCCCTGGGCGGTGCCGATGACGACGATGCCGAGGTAATCGCCGCCGCGGGCGGAGGCCGTGATGAGGGGCTTCAGGAGGTCGAGCCCGGCGTACATGGCGCGCGCCGAGAGGAGCACCTGCGGCACGTAGTACTCGTTGCGGCGGAACTTCTCGCCGACGACGTCCATGCCCGGGATGAGGCCCTTGAAGATGAGCGCCTTCGGGTCGAGCGACAGGTCGAGACCCTCGCGCGTCTTGCGGGCAACGGTGTCCTTGTCGCCCAGAATCAACGCGCGCGCCATCGTGGGATAGTCGAACGTCTCGTCGCCCATGCGCTCCACGTCATCTTACAACGGCGTGTGCTAGTATCGCGACAGCATGAAGATTCGCGTGCTCGGCGCCTTCGGCGGCGAAGGTCTCGGGCATCGGCCGTCGGCCTTTCTCGTCAACGACAAGGTCCTCATCGACGGCGGCAGCGTGAGCAGCGCGCTCACCATTCCGGACCAGCTTGCCGTCGAGCACGCGATCATCTCGCACGCGCACCTCGACCACATCGCGGGGCTCGTGTACCTCACCGAGACGCTCGCGTTCTGCGAGGTCGGCGCGGCGGTCACGATCGCCAGCATCGATCCGGTCATCACCACGCTGCGCGCCGGCGTCTTCAACGACACGCTCTGGCCCGACTTCAGTAAGATCCCCCACCCTGACGTGCCCGTCGTGAAGTACCGGACGCTGGTGGAGAACACTGAGCAGCAGGTCGGCGACCTCTGGGTGACGCCGGTCGCCGTCAACCACACGGTGCCGGCCACCGGGTTCATCGTGCACGACGGCTCCACGGGCCTCGTCTATTCCGGGGACACCGGGCCGACCGAGGCGCTCTGGCAGGCCGCCCGGGACGTGAAAGGCGTTCGCGCCGTCATCCTCGAATGCGCGTTTCCGAACCGGCTCGGGCCCCTCGGCCAAGTCGCCAAGCACATGACGCCCGCCCTCATCCGGCGGGAGATCGACAAGCTGCCGCCGGACATTCCCGTATGGATCTTTCACGTGAAGCCGCAGTTTTACGACGAGATCGCCGAAGAGCTTTCACGCATCGACTGCTCGCGCGTCTCGATCCTCGAGCAGGACCGCATCTACTCCATCTAGCTTCTCAGCCGTCGGGAACCAGCACTACGGTTTCGCTGGAGATTTCCACGCGGACCCGATCGCCCAGGCGGAAGACCCGCTCCTCGCTGGCCGCCGGCAGCTCCACGCGGATCGGGACCTTCGTGCCGATCTCGATCTCGTAGAGATGGCGGGAACCTTCGAAGACGCGCAGCGCCACCCGCCCGGGAATGCCCGGGCCTCGCGCCATGGCGGCTTCGGTCATCGACAGGGTCTCCGGGCGCAGCACCAGGAGCCCGCGATCACCCAGGCGATAGGCGCCGCGGCCGGCGACGGGCACGCGGTCGCCGTGCTCGGTCTCGACGACGACGCCTAGGTCGCGGAGCTCGACCACGCGCACCGGCAAGAAGCTCGCTGGGCCGAGCGCCTCGGCGGCCGCGCGGGTGTGCGGCTGGTGGTAGAGCTCGGCCGGGTCGCCGACCTGGAGCACGCGACCTGCGTCGATGACTGCGAGGCGATCGGAGAGCGCCAGGGCGTCGGCCGCGTTGCGGGTCGCGTGAATCGTCGTCACCGCCAGGTCGCGGTGCAGTTTCGTCAGCTCCAGGCGAAGCGCCTTGCGGGCCGTCGGATCGAGGTTGGCGAGGGGCTCGTCCAGGAGCAGCACCTTTGGCTCCACCGCGAGCGCGCGCGCCAGCGCCAGGCGGCGGCGCTGCTCGAGGCTCAGATCGCCGGGCTTGAGCGCCGCCGCATCGGCGATCCCGAGCCGTGCCAGCACCATCCCGACGCGGTGCTCCACCTCGTCCTTCGCCAGGCCCTGCTGGCGGAGCCCGTACGCGACGTGATCTCGCGCGCGCATGTGCGGCCAGAGGGCGCCGTCCTGGAAGACGTAGCCGACGCCGCGCGAGCGCGGTGGCACCGCGGAGATGTCCTGGCCGTCCACGAGAATGCGGCCGCGCGTGATCGGCAGAAAGCCCGCGACCGCCCGCAGGACGTCGGACTTACCCGATTTCGGCGGCCCCAGGAACGTGAAGAACTCGCCGTAGCGGACATGCACCGCGACCGCGTGCACGCCCGGCGCGACGCCGCCGCGGGTATCGATGCCCTCCAGACGGATGTCGACCAGCGGCCGCGAAAGGGTGCTCATGGCGCCGTCCGGGGCTCTCGGAGCCTCACCAGCGGCACACAGGCGAGCCCGATCGCCGCCAGCAGGGCATACACCGCCCCCGGCGAGGTCCACGTGAGCAGTGTGGTCGCCATGACCGGGCCGAGAAAGCCCGCGCCGATGCGCGCGGAGTTGATGACGCCGATCGCCGCGCCGCCGGCGTGCTGGGCCACGCGAGCGACGACGAGCGGAAACACCGGCGCGATCGAGAGGACCTGAAGGAAGCGCAGCCCGCCGTAGAGATACACCGAGCTCGCCCCGGCGAAGGCCACCAGACAGAGCGACGAGATGACCAGGAGCCCGGCCACGAGCCTCCGCTCGGGGAAAAGCTCGGCCAGCCGCGGCACGGACATGGCCCCAAGCGCGGCGGCGACGCCCGTCACGAAGATCAGCATGCCGCCGACCTCGAGGTGGCGGCTCGCCTCGACCTCGAAGCCCGTGAGCACGTAGGGCAGGATCGAGGTGAAGAAGAAGATCTGGATCGAGCCGCCGAGGACGATCAGCGTGACCGCGGCGACTTCGCGGCGCCGGACCGGCCGCGCGGTGGCCGTCGCCGTGACTGGTGCCGGCGGGCGCGGAACTCCCCAGTGCACGATCGCGGCGCAGCCGAGCAGGATCAGGCCGCCCAGCACGAAGGAGGCGCGAATCCCCATGCGGGCGGCGGCGATCGCGCCGACGAGCGGCCCGATCACCTGCCCGACCGTCATCGAGGACTGCAGCGTCGCGATCCGCCGTCGCACCGCGTCGGTGTCGGGGACGCGCCCGGCCATGATGAAGGCGAGTGTCGACGCCGCGCCCATCGCGCCGAGAATCAGCCGCGCCAGGAACAGCTCGGGCAGCGTGGTGGCGAGGGCCATCACGAAGAAGCCGAGCCCCTGGAGCGCCTCGACCGCCACGTAGCAGGCTTTCGGGTCGCCGCGCGCCGCGTAGCGGCCCCAGACCGGAGCCGTCATCACGGTGACCAGCGACGTGATGCCGAGGATCCAGCCCGTCCACCGAAGCGTGGCCGCGGGATCGAGCGGGCTGATGCGCTGGATGTGAAACGGCAGGCTCACAAAGACGAAGGACCAGGCGAACGAGCCGAAGAACATCGTCACAGGGAGGAGATGAGGCCCGGACAGCCTCAATGCGGAATCACGCCCGACTCGCGCCCCTCATCACGGCGATCATAGCATCGCTCGTGTGAGGGCCCAACGCGCTGCCACCGCACACGCTATACTCGCGCTCAGAATCCGTGAGCTTCCTGAAGCGCTGGGGTGTCCACTCGCGGCCGAGCCTGGCCGCTGTCGTACTGGCTGTCGCGTCCTGGGTCGTCGTGGTGACCACGCTGCACATCGGCGTCAACATCCGCCGACCTTCCAGCCACACGGCCGAGGCCCGCTCGCTTCCCGTCGGCGGGCTCCCAGTCACGTGAAACCTCACGCTTCCCATCGCCAGTGTGGCGATGTCGCGGGACGCCGAGGGTCGGAGCGTGGTCGACGTGACTCTGGCCGACTCGGTCGCGGAGTTCAGCAAGTACAGCGGCTGGCCCGAGCTCAAGGAGTCGTTCATGGCCGGCAAGGTGCAGGCGGCGTACTTGCTGGCGCCGATGGTGATGGACCTGGTCGACAGCGGCGTGGCGGCCAAGATCGTCTCCCTCGGCCATCGGTCGGGAGCGGTCATCATGGTCCGCACCGACTCGCCGGTGAAGAGTCTCAAGGATCTGCGCGGGCGGCGCATCGCGATTCCGAGCCGCTTCGCGGTCGATCACCTGTTCGTGCGGCGGATGCTCAAGGACAACGGCATGACGGTCCGTGACGTGGAGCTCGTGGAGATGGCGCCTCCGGAGATGCCGGCGGCACTCTACGCGAACCAGGTCGATGCCTACGCGACCGGCGAGCCGTTCGGGGCGGTCGCGGAGGTCGCGGGATATGCGCGCATCCTCTACATGACCCGCGACAAATGGCCGAACTATGTCTGCTGTGTGCTCACCGTCCACCAGGAGCTGATCGACAAGGAGCGTCCGCTGGTGCAGCAGCTCGTGAACCACGTCCTTTCGGCCGGCGTGTGGCTCGAGACCGCCCAGGCCAACCGCGATCTCGCCGCCCGGGTGGCCGGGGCGCCGGCCGTCTTCAATCAGCAGCCGGAGATCCTCCGGCACGTGCTCACGAATCCGCGCGACCGGGTGACGTACGCGGATCTCCGGCTCATCCAGTCCGAGATGGACGACCTGATGGAGGCGGCGCTCGAGGCCGGCATCATCAAGAAGCGCATTGCCTACGAACGCTACGTCGACGAGACGTTCCAGCGGAGCGCGCGCCCCGTGGACATCCATGTTCAGCCCTGACCGTCGCTGGCTGGCAGCGCTCGCGCCGGTGGCCCTGCTCTTCATCGTCTGGCACGTGGCGGTCGTCGCGAGCCAGAGCCTGATCTTCCCCACGCCGTGGCAAGTCATCGTCGGCCTGGTGGAGCTCGCCCGCCAGGGGCTCCTCATCAAGCACGTCGTGGCGTCGCTGTTCCGCGTGACGTATGGCTATCTGCTCGCGGCCGCGCTCGCGATCCCGGTCGGCATGCTCATGGGATGGTTCGCCACCGCGCACACCCTCTTGAACCCGCTCGTGCAGGGACTCAGGCCCATCTCGCCGATCGCCTGGATCCCGCTGGCCATCCTCTGGTTCGGCGTCGGCGACCTCTCGCCGATCTTCCTGATCTTTCTCTCGTCGTTCTTCCCGATGGTCGTGGGGACGGCGGCGGGCGTCATGACCATCGACAAGAAGCTGCTCCGGGCCGCCACCAATTTCGAGTTCACCGGCTTTCGGCTCTTTCGCTCCGTCGTCCTGCCCGCCGCCTTGCCCCAGATCGTCATCGGCATGCGCATCGGGCTCGGGGTGGCCTGGCTGGTCGTGGTGGCCGCCGAGATGATCGCGGTCAACTCCGGTCTCGGCTATCTGATCATCGACTCCCGGAACGCCGGGAACCGCTACGATCTCGTCGTCGCCGGGATGGTGACGATCGGGGTGATCGGCTTCCTGCTCGACGGCCTCATGCGCCGGCTGGAGCGACTCGACGAGGTTCGCTGGCGGTATGAGACCTGAACGGCATGAGAGCTAAGATCGAGGTGCGCGGCATCTCCAAGACGTTCCCGACGCGGCGCGGGCCGCTCGCCGTCCTCGACGACATCAGCTTCTCGGTGGGCGAGGGCGAGTTCGTCGCCATCATCGGCCCGTCGGGCTGCGGCAAGTCGACGCTGCTCGG
This sequence comes from Candidatus Methylomirabilota bacterium, assembly GCA_035649755.1. Lineage (GTDB taxonomy): Bacteria > Methylomirabilota > Methylomirabilia > Rokubacteriales > CSP1-6 > AR31. The sequence continues at coordinate 6,672 of DASRIY010000403.1, read as the reverse complement.
CGTGCTCGCGGGCTTCGAGAAGGCCGACCGGGGCGAGGTCAGCGTGGACGGCGAGCCCGTGCGGGAGCCCAGGCGCACGGGCATCTTCATCTTCCAGCAGCCCTCGCTCTTCCCCTGGCTGAATCTGGAGGGAAATCTCGTCTTCGGCCTCAACGGAGCCTCGCCCGAAGAGCGGCGACGGCTCGTGGCCCACTACATCTCACTGGTGGGTCTCGAAGGCTTCGAGCACGCCTTCCCCTACCAGCTCTCGGGCGGCATGCAGCAGCGGGCCGAGCTGGCGCGGGCGCTGATGGTGAGGCCGGAGATCCTGTACATGGACGAGCCATTCGGCGCACTCGACGCCCTGACCAGGCTGCGCATGCGCGCGGAGCTCCTGCGCATTCTCTCGCGGGAGCGACACACGGTGCTGCTGGTCACGCACGACGTCGAGGAGGCGCTGCACCTTGCCGACCGCGTACTCCTCCTTTCCCCTCGGCCGGCGCAGATCCAGACCGTGATCGACGTGACGCTGCCCCGTCCTCGCCTGCTCTCGAGCCCGGCCCTGCTCGCGCTCAAGGCCTCGATCCTCAAGGAGCTCGGAATCGGCGAAGTCGCCGAGGGAGCGGTGTGAGCGCGCGCGGGCTCGTTGCGCTCTGGGCACTCGCGCTGGCCGGCCTCGCTCCGGCGGTGCTGGCCGGGGCGGCCGCCTTCAGGGGCGGCGCGTTCGAGCCGCCGCGCGCGGCGCCGGACTTCGCCCTGGCGACGAGCGCTGGAGGCGAGTTCCAGCTCAGCCGCGCCCGCGGGAAAGTCGTCCTGCTCACGTTCGGCTATACCAACTGTCCCGACGTGTGCCCGACCGTCCTCGCCGAGCTCGCGCAAGTTCGGTCGCGACTCGGCGGCGACGCCGGGCGCGTGCAGGTCGTCTACGTCAGCGTCGATCCCGAGCGGGACACGACCGAGCGCCTGCGCGCCTACGTCTCCATCTTCGACAAGACGTTCCTCGGGCTCACGGGCTCGACCGCCCAGCTCGGACCGGTGTGGAAGGCCTACGGCATCTCGATCGCGCGACGCGAGATCCCCGGCGGCGGACCTCAGTCGTACGGCGTGCACCACACGGCGTCCGTCTACGTGATCGACACCGCGGGGCGCCTTCGCGTGATGGCGCCGTTCGGGACGCCCGTGGACGACGTCCTGCACGACGTGCGTATCCTGCTCGCGGCCGCGGCGGAGGAGTCGGCGATCCAGCTCGATCGTCCCTGGGTGCGGCGGGCGCCGGCCATGCCCGACAGCCCGAGCAGCGCCGCCGGCTACGTCACCGTCGTGAACCGCGGCGCGACGCCGGACGCCCTCGTGTCCGCGACGGCCGACGTGGCGGCGAGCGTCGAGATCCACGAGACGCGCAACATGTCGGGCATGATGATGATGGAGAAGGTGCCGAAGGTCGTCGTGCCGCCCGGGGCGCGTGTCGAGCTGAAGCCGGGCGGCTACCACCTCATGCTGATCGGGCTCAAGCAGGCACTCGGACCCGGGCAGACCGTCACGCTCACCCTGGTGTTCGAGCGGGCCGGCGCGATCAAGGCGCGCGCCGAGGTCAGGTGACGCGGCGCCTCGCCGTCCTCGTTGCCGCCGCCGTCGTGACGCTCACCCTGGCGGCCGGAGCCTGGGCCGCGTTCGCGCCGCTGGCAACCGGCTCGCGCGAGCTGACGTTCGTGATCCCGCTGGGCACCGCGTCGCGCCTGAAAGAGGGCACGCCGCTCACCGTGGTGCCCTCGCCGATCCATCTCACCGTGGGCGTCCGCGACGTGCTCGTGATCACCAACGACGACGAGGTCGTCCACCAGGTCGGGCCGATCATCCTCGGGCCGCGCCAGACCTACCGCATCCCCTTTCGCCGCCCCGGGCGGTTCCAGTACGCGTGCTCCCTCCACGCGACGGGCACGCTCACGCTTTTCATCGACGCCGAACCCGCTGCCGGGCTCGAGCGGTTGCGCTGGCGCCTCGACGACTGGAAATTTCATGGACGCCAACAACTTCCTCGATAAGGCCGGGGTTGACCGGATCTACCGTCGCTAAACTACCGGAGCGTGCAGAAGCCCTGGGCTTCGATGCCGAGGGCGACGTTGAACTTCGAGCGGAAGTTCTCGAGGGCAACGGCGGCGGCCAGCTCGACCAGCTGCGCCTCGCTGAAGTAGGAGCGCACCCGGGCGAACAGCTGGTCGCTCACGCGCCGATCGCTGAAGGTCATCGCCTCGGCGAACTCGAGGGCCGCCCGCTCGCTCTCGCTGAAAAGCTCGCTCGTCGCGGCCGTCGTGACCTCGGCGATCTTCGCCTCGGTCGCGCCCGCCTGCATCCCACGGGATGCATTGATGTCAATTCAGAACGGACACCCGTTGATCAGCGCCACGCGCAAATAGATCAGGGCGAGAAGCTGCGGCGGCAGGAGCCCGGAGCGCTCGACGGCCGCGCCGAGCTGCTTGGCGGCCTTCATGATGCCGGGCGTGTGGGCCTGAATTCGCGTCGTGTTCAGCACGAATCCGAAGGTGTCAGTCTCCCTGGCGAACGTCTCCTTGAGGATGGGATCCGGCCCGGGGTCGTTGACCTCGCTGACACGCGGCATGCCGCGATTATACCTTTACCCATAGGCCGCGCTCACGGCCGCGCACCGGGCGAGCGCGTGAGGGCGTCCTCGATCGCCGGCAGGGCGTCGAGCAGCACGCTGCCGACGATCTCGAGGCTCCGCGCCGACACCTTGTCGAGGGTGTCCGCGGCGGTGTGCCAGGGCGGGTAGTCGAAGTCGATCAGCAGCGTTGAGGGCACGCCTGCGCGCAGGAACGGCGCGTGGTCGTCCTCGACGGGCAGCACCTCCTGCAGAAAGCTCGCGGTGTGGCCGAGCCGCGCGGCGCTGGCCCAGATGAGGTCGGTCAGCCACGGCGTCGAAGCGGCCTCGCGGCGGATACCGAGATCCCGGTCGCCGATCATGTCGGCCACGATCAGCGCGCGCGGCAGTCGCCGGGACTTCTCGAGGTCGGCCGCCATGCGCCGCGATCCGTACAGGCTGTCGAGGGGCGTCCACGACTCGCGCGCTTCCTCGCCGTCGAACCACACGATCCAGTACGTGTACTCGTGCGGCCGCTCACGGAGGCGCCGCGCCAGCTCGATCAGGAGGGCGGCACTGGAGCCCCCGTCGTTGGCGCCCACGAACTTGAACTCGCGGAACCACTTGGTGTCGTAGTGCCCGGCGATCAGGATGACGTCGGGCCGGCGCCCCGGGATGACCGCGACGATGTTGGCCATCGGCAGCCGGCCGTGCGGTGTGTCGGCGTCGAACGGCTCGACGCGTACGGTCACGCCGGCCGCGCGGAGCGAGTCGACGATGTACTGGCGCGCCTTGACGCCGCCCGGCGAGCCCGCCACTCGCGGGCCGATGGCCACCAGCCGCTCCACGTGACGCAGCGCCGCGGCGCCGTCGAACACCGGCGCGGATCGACGCTCCTGGGCGGCGAGCGGCGCGAGCCCGGCCAGGAGCACCGCGACCAGCGCCAGCGCCGCGGTCTTCGGCTTCATTCGGGCTTCGTCCCGACCGCGCCGTAGTAGTTGAGCGTCATGACGAAGGCGCCCTCGGCGACGACGGCGGTGAACCCGTCGAGCCACCGCGTGGCCGTCGGCTCGTCGACGATGCCGAACCGCAGGGCGCGCTCGGCGCGGCGCTCGAGGAAGGTCTTCGTCCACGGCTCCAGCGTGGTGTCCTGGTAGACGTCGGTCAGCAAGCGCACACCGTCGAGACCGGCGCGGCGCAGGAGGCCCGGAAGCCGCCGGCCGCTGTGCGGCTCCGGATAGACGTGCTCGGCGACCCCCTGCATGATCCGATCGGTCAGGGCGCGGTCGGGATGGGTCAGCGCCACCACACCGAAGTCCTGATCTTGCAGGCCCACGCGTCCGCCCGGCCGCGTCACCCGCGCCATCTCCCGCACCACCGTGAGCGGGTCGGCGACGTGGAGGATGACCGTGATGGCGAGCGCCGCGTCGAACCGGTTGGCGGCGAACGGGAGATCGGCGCCATTGGCGAGGCGCAGCGCGATACGGGACCGGCGCGCGGCCTCGCGGCAAAGCCGGCGCGCGCGGGCCAGAAGGAGCCGGCTCGGATCGATGCCCACGACCTCGCCGCGCCGGCCGACGAGCGCGGCCAGATCGCGAATGACCACGCCGGTGCCGCAACCGACCTCCAGCACACGATCGCCCGACCCGACCGGGACGAATCGCAAGAAGCGCCGGCGCAGCCGGGCCTGGGTCCGTGTCCGTCCGCGCGCCTCGAGACCGGCGGCCATCTCTTCGACGTTCGCCTGGGCGTCGGCGTCGCGCCACGGATCGGGAGGGCGGCGGGGCGTGCCGCCGCCCCGCGCCGGCGCGGCGATCTCCGAGCGGCGAGATCTCACGCGGGAAGTGTCAGCGGCCCGCGTCGAGCCGGGCGCACTGCTCGCTGCAGAAGTAACGCACGCCGCCGGCGTCCGCGCGGCGCACCGCGCGCGACTTCACGATGTACGTCTGGCACACCGGGTCCTTGACGAGCTCGTCGCGCACGGTGGTCGGCAAGGGCCGCGCGGGAGAACGCAGCCGGCGCAGCGTCGGGAGCAAGAGCAAGACGACGACGATCACGAAGATGAGGAACGGCAGCAGCCGCATGGCGACTCAGCGGTCGGGCTTGATCGACACCGCCCGGAGAAATTCTTTGTCCTGCGTGGTCAGCTCCGACGAGACCGGCGCGCCCTTCTTGCTGCCGGCGAAGAAGATGCCGGTGTCCGCGCCCCGCTTGAGAATCTCCTGAACCGCGTCGCGCGCCGCGTCGGCGGCGGCCAGGGACACCTCGATGGTCTGCATGAGCTTCTTGAGGAGCGCGTCGATCTGACGTTCCCGGGCCATCGCGACTCCTACGATATCATAGGGCCGTGTCAGCGGCCTGGACGCGCCTGTCGTCGTCTCCGCGCTATGCGCGCGGAAAGCTCACTCTGCGCGAAGATGCCTGGCGCCTGCCGGACGGCCAGGAGGTCGTCTACCCGGTTCTCGCCGTGGGGGTCACGGTCGGTGTCCTGCCGTTCATCGATGCGACCCGGGTGCTGCTGATCGGCCAATACCGTCACCTGCAAATGGGCGTCTCGTGGGAGCTGCCGGGAGGCGGCGCTCAGCCCGGCGAGGATCCAGTGACTGCGGCGCAGCGCGAGCTGCGCGAGGAAGGCGGCTACCGAGCGGAGCGCTTCGCCTTCTTGACTCGCTTCTACCCGTCCAACGCCTATCTCGACGAGGTCGCGTACTGCTACGCGGCGTACGGGCTGACGCCCGATCCCCTGCCCGCCGACGACGACGAGTTCATCGAGCGGCGGATCGTCCCGCTCGCGGAGGCCGTGCGGATGGCGCTCGACGACGAGATCACCGAGTCGGTCTCGAAGATGACGCTGCTGCAGTACGTCGCCCGGCCGCCCGCGCCGTAGACCACGAGCTCGGGCGTCGCCCGGGACCCAGCCTCTCAGGCCAGCGCCTGGTCGAGATCGTCGATCAGGTCGTCCGGATGCTCGAGGCCGATCGATATTCGCAGGAGATTCTCCGGCGTGCGCGTGCCCGGGCCCTCGATGGACGCGCGATGCTCGACGAGGCTCTCCGTCCCTCCGAAGCTCGTCGCGCGCGTGAACACGCGAAGCTTCGCCGCGACCTGCATGGCGCGCGCCTGGTCGCCCCGGACCTGCACCGAGAGCATCCCGCCGAACGCCGCCATCTGACGGCGCGCGACGTCGTGCGCCGGGTGCGTCGGGAGCCCGGGGTAGTGCACCGCCTCGACGCGCGTGTGGCCGTGCAGGAACGTGGCGACCTTCAGCGCGTTCTCCGAATGCGCGCGCATCCGGTAGGGCAGCGTGCGGATGCCCCGGAGTACCAACCAGCAGTCGAACGGCGACGGCACCGCGCCGCCGGAAGCCTGGATCGCACGGATCCGCTCGAAGACCCCGTCGCGCGCCCGGGCGACGACGCCGCCGCCGAGCACGTCGCTGTGGCCGCCCAGGTATTTCGTCGTCGCGTGCAGCACGAGGTCGGCGCCGAGCTTGAAGGGCGACTGCAGCACCGGCGTCGCGGTGGTGTTGTCGCAGACGTAGAGGGCGCCCGCGCGATGCGCGATCTCGCCGAGCGCCGCGATGTCCGACACCTTCCACAGCGGGTTCGACGGTGTCTCGACCCAGACCAGACGCGTCTTCGGCCGGATCGCCGCCCGCACGGCCGCCACGTCGGTCATGTCGACGAACGTGCTCTCGAGCTTCCACCGTGCGAACGTCTCGCGCAGGAGCTTGGCGGTGCCGTAATACGCGTCCATCGGCGCGACGACGTGGTCTCCCGGCTCGAGCGAGAGAAAGATGGCGGCCGTGGCAGCCGAAGCCGAGGCAAAGGCCGCGGCGTCCTGACCGCCCTCGAGAGCCGCGAGGCACTCCTCGAGCGCGGCGCGGTTCGGCGCGCTGCTGCGCGAGTAGAGGAAGCCGCGCGGGTACGAGCCGTCGGGCTCGCGCTCGAAGGTCGTCGACGGGTGGATCGCGGGCGTCACCGCGCCGGTACCGGGATCGACGTGCAGTCCGGCATGCACCGCGACGGTCTCGATCCGCCGGTCGCTCATCCCCGAGTCACTCATCCCGCGGTGAAGCCGCCGTCCACGACCAGCTC
>DASRIY010000402.1:0-7863 GCA_035649755.1 Candidatus Methylomirabilota bacterium | reverse complement strand
GTCCGCTCGTCGAGGCCCACGGCGTGGCCTGACTGGAAGCCCCAGGCCATCCCGTCCCACTGACCATCGACGTATCGGCCGTAGTAGGTCGTGTAGTCGAGCTTGGTGATCTTCACGTTGATGTTGAGATGCTTCTTCAAGTCCTGCTGGACGAGCTGCACCTGCGACGTCATCTGCGGGTAGTACTCGTAGTAGAAGAGCGTCGTCTCGAAGCCGTTGGGGTGACCGGCCTCGGCGAGGAGCCGCTTCGCCTCCGCCGGGCGGAACTGCCACCAGGGTCCGAGCTGCGCGGCCGTCGGCGGCTTGTCCTGATAGTAGATGTACGGGACTCCCCAGCCGAGCATGCCGTGGCCCTCGAACACCGTGTCCACCTGCTTCTGCCGATCGATCGCCATCGAGATCGCGCGGCGGACGCGCAGGTCGTTGAAGGGCGCGCGGTCCTGAGCGAGCGCCAGCCCGAACGGGGCGAGCGTGTTCTTGATTTCCTGGATGACCGAGGACGGGTTCGTCTTGCGGATCGCTTCGGCTTCCGACACGCCCGCCACCCAGAGGATGTCGCTCTGCCCCGTGCGGAACGCCGCGAGCCGGGTCGCCGAATCGGGCGCCGAGAGGATGACGTACTCGTCGACGTACGGACGGCCCTTGTCGAAGTAGTCCGGGTTCCGCGCGAGAACCACCCGCACCTTGCGGGTATGCTCCTTGAGCACGTAGGGCCCGGTGCCGATCAGGCGCTTCTTCAGATCGCCGTCTTCCTCGAGCACCTCGCGCGCGAAGATGATGGTGACCGGCTCGGCGACGTTGTGGGCGAAGAGCGTGTTGGGCGTCTTGAGATGCACGCGCAAGGTGTACCGGTCGGGCGTCTCGATCGCCTCGATCTCCTGGAACGTGAAGCCCTGCACGCCCTCTTTGGCATAGGCCTCGAAGCAGTACTTCACGTCGGCGGCGACGAGTTCGCGTCCGTTGAGCGGCGGCACGTTCTGCCACTTCACGCCCTGCCGCAGCTTGAACGTCCAGACCCGCGCGTCGGCGTTGCTCTGCCAGCTCTCGGCGAGGTCCCCCTTGAGGGTGAGGTCGGTCACGCCGGCGGCCTCGTCCGCGAACGGATAGCGTACGAGGCGATTGCTGGTGAGCGTCGCGAACTGGAAGAGCCCCACCGACTGGGTGAGGCGCGGGTCGATCACCGGGGGATCCCAGGCCGATGCCCGCGCGAGGCTCCCGCCTCGCCTGGGCGGCTTCGGGCTCGGCGGGATCCAGTCGGCGTACGCCGGCGCCGGCTGCGCGAGCGCATGTCCCCGGCCTGCGCCGACGGCCAGGGCGGTCACGCCAGCGCCGGCCCATCCGGCACGCCTGAGAAAGTCACGTCGCGTCACATGGGGGTGTGTGGTCTGGCGAGGGTCGGTGGCGGGCATCGAAGCTCTCCTTCCCTGTCCGAAACGTGAACGCGAAGGAAGACGCCGGCCGCGATTGCCGGGAAACTCCCACACCCCCGGAGGGAAGTCAATCGCCAAAACCGGAGCCGTGGCATGATGCGCCGGTGGCGAGCGTGAGCGGCGCGCGAGGCCGGTGGGATTACGACGTGGCGGTGATCGGCGGTGGGCCGGGCGGCTCCACCGCGGCCACGGCGCTGGTTCGGCGAGGCCGAACCGTCGTCGTGCTGGAGCGCGAGCGGTTCCCGCGCTTCCACATCGGCGAATCGCAGCTGCCGTGGACCAACGAAATCCTCCACGCTCTCGGCGCGCGCGACACGATCGCGGCGTCCGGCTTCATCGAGAAGTGGGGCGCGAGCTTCCGCGGTCCCGACGGGCAGGACGAGCGGTACGCCGATTTTCAAACCGCCCCGGAAACGCCGACACCGCAGACGTTTCAGGTCTTGCGCGAGCGATTCGACGAGATCCTGCTTCGCCACTCCGAGAAGTGCGGCGCCCGGGTGCTCGAGCAGCACCGGCTCCTCGACGCGCGTTTCGAGCCTGACGGCGTCACGCTGAGCTTCACCGATGCGCACGGGGGCGAGGCCACGCTGCGGGCGGGCGTGGTGGTCGACGCCTCGGGCCGCACCGGCGTGCTGGCCAAGCGCTTCGGCCGCCACGAGTACGATCCGCTCCTGCGCAACATCGCCGTCCACGCCCAGTACGAGGGCATTCCCCGAGCCTCCGGCCGGCGTGCCGGGGACATTCGCATGTTCACGCGGCCGGACATGGGCTGGCTCTGGTTCATCCCCCTCTCCGACACGGTCATCAGCGTCGGCGCAGTCATTCCTCAAGTAACGCATCGGCGTGAATCGCGCGCCACGCCCGAGGAGAGCCTGGCTCACTATCTGGCCGCAACGCCGGCCGCCGCGCCGCTGCTCGAGCGCGCGCGTCGCGTGTCGCCGGCCCGCTTCGACGCCGACTATTCCTATCTGGCCACGCAGATGGCCGGAGATCGGTGGCTCGCCGTCGGCGACGCGGCGGCCTTCCTCGATCCGATCTTCTCGACCGGCGTGATGCTGGCCATGCAGGGCGGGCTCGAGGCCGCGGAGGCCATCGACAAGGGCCTGCGCGCGGGCGACGTGACGGCGCGGGCCTTCACGCGCTACGAGCGCGACGTGCGCAAGCGCTACCATCACTTCCGGCGGTTCGCCGTCGGGTTCTACGATCCGTCGTTCCGCGAGCTCTGGTACTCGCGGCCGCCGCTCATCGGCATCTACTACGCCGTCGTGTCCGTGCTGGCGGGGAACTGGCGACCCTCGCTGCTGACGCGGGCGCGTGTCGAGGCGTTTTTCGTGGTCGTCGCGGTGAAGCGAATTCTCCGGAGGTTCCGGAGCGCGCAGCAGACCCGTTCTTGACCTTTCGGCTCCGGAACGTCCTTCTTCTCACCCTGGCACAGGCGACGTCGTCGACGTCGGTGACCCTGGTCGCGGCGGTGGGAGCCCTCGCCGGCTATGCGCTCGCCAGCAACAAGGCGCTGGCCACCCTACCCTCGACGATGTCGGTGATCGGCACGGCGCTCAGCACCGTTCCCGCGTCCCTCCTCATGAAGCGCGTCGGTCGCCGCCTCGGCTTCATGGTGGGCGCCCTCGCGGCGATGGCGGGCGGCCTGATCAGCGCGCTGGCCCTGGCTCACGGCGCCTTCTGGCTCCTCACCGCGGGCGCGCTGCTCCTCGGCGTGTCCGTGGCCTTCGCCCAGCAATATCGATTCGCGGCGGCCGAGACTTCGCTTCCGGAGCTCCGCAGCCGCGCGATCTCGTTCGTGCTGGTCGGCGGCCTGGCAGCCGCGTTCGCCGGCCCGATGCTCGCCCGGGCGACCGTGCAGATCTTCGACGTCACCTACCTGGGCTCGTACGTCTTCGTGCCCGTGCTGGGCCTGGTCTCTCTCGCATGGCTCGTCGGCCTGCGCATGCCGCCGCCCGCGGAGGTGGCCGTCCGCACCGGCGAGCCCGTGCGGTCCATCCTCCAGATCGTGCTACAGCCGATCTTCATCGTGGCGGTGCTGGCCCAGATGATGGGTCAGGGTGTGATGAACCTCCTGATGACGGGCACGCCCCTGGCGATGATGGCTCACCATCACTCGTTCGCGGACACGGCCTTCGTCATCCAGTGGCACGTGGTGGGCATGTTCCTGCCCGGCTTCTTCACCGGCACCCTCGTTCAGCGCTGGGGCGAGCGCACGGTCATCGTGCTCGGCATCGCGCTCAACCTCCTTGCGGTCGTGGCGGCCGCCCTGGACGTCGGCGTGGCGAACTTCTGGCTGGCCATGACCCTGAACGGGATCGGCTGGAACTTCATGTTCGTCGCGGGCTCGACGCTGGTGACGAAGGCCTATGCGCCAGCCGAGCGGGCACGCACGCAGGCCGCCAACGATTTCCTCGTGTTCGGTACCGCCGCCATCACCTCGCTGTCGTCCGGGCAGCTCCTCCATCATCGCGGCTGGCAGGTCGTGCTCGTGACCGCGGCGGTCATGCTGCTCGCGGCTCTGGCAGGATCGTTCTGGCGTCCGCGCGCGGGCCCGACCGAGCGATCGGGTCTCGCCGCGGCGGATTGACCGCGACCGCCCTCCCTGATCACGCCGCGCCCTTCCGCTCGTCGATCGCTCGACGAGGTGACGTAGGCGCGTGCGGCGCGCCGGTCCGGTCGCTCTCGTCTTTCGCCGGGAACAGCAGGGAGGCGACGATCGACAGGGCGAGCGCGGCGCCGATGATCGCCAGCGACGGCGCGATCGGGAACTTCCCGCCGAACCAGGCGTCGAGCCAGGTCATCTTCAGACCGACGAACAGGAGCACGACCGCCAGCCCATAGCGCAGCAGATGGAAGCGCTCGACGGCGCCGCCGAGCATGAAGTACATCGACCGCAAGCCCAGGATCGCGCACACGTTCGACGTGAACACGATGAAGGGCTCGCGCGTGATCGCGAAGATCGCCGGCACCGAATCGATGGCGAACACGATGTCCGTGGCCTCCAGCGAGAGCAGCGCGACGAAGAGGGGTGTGCCGCGCAGCCGGCCGTCTTCCCGCACGAAGAACCGCGAGCCGTGAAAGACCGTCGTCAGGGGCACGACGCGGCGAACCGCGCGCACCAGCAGATTCCGGTCGGGAGCCGCGGACTCCCCCGCGCTCACCGCCATCTTGACGGCGGTGAAGATCAGGAACACGCCGAAGAGCCACACCACCCAGTGCAGCTGCATGAGCACCGAGCCCAGGCCGATGAAGGCCGCCCGGAACACGAGGGCGCCGAGGATCCCGTAGAAGAGCACGTGATGCTGGTAGCGCGCCGGCACGCTGAAGTACCGGAACACCAGGACGAAAACGAAGATGTTATCGATCGAGAGGGAGTACTCGACCAGGTATCCGGTGAGAAACTCGAGCGCCACCTGGAGCGCCACGTCCTCGGGCGCGCCGAGTGCCGCGTAGCGGGGATCGCCGGTCAAGCGCCACTTCGTGTGCGCGTAAAGGGCGCCGTTGAAGAGCAGAGCCACGCTCACCCACGTCGCGCTCCACCCGAGCGCCTCTCGGAAGCTCATCGCGCGGTCACCGCGGCGAAAGAGCCCGAGGTCCAGCGCCAGCAATGCCATCACGACGCTGAGGAAGACTCCGTAGAGCCACCAGTACTCGCCGAGCGGGAACAGGGTCGCCATGGCCGTTCAGGCCCCCCGCTCGGCCGCCGTCGGCTGCAGCGACGGCACTCGACCGCGCCGCCGCGCCCGGAACGAGAGCGACGGTCGCATCGGCACTGGCAGCACGAGCACGGCGCACGGAGCGCGCAGGACGATCCGCTGATGCACGGGGCCCGGCCAGAGCCAGGCGCGGAAGCTCGGCTCGGGCGCGCCCACCACGACCACATCGGCCGGCCAGTCGCCGGCGTGGCCGGCGATCGTCGCCGCCAGGTCGCCCTGGAGCGACGGGGCCCGCACCACGTCGACGTCGACCGATAGCTGTCGCTTCCACTCGTCGACGATGCGCGTGAGCCGCCGCTCCTCCTCCTCCCGCCACGCGGCCCGCGCGTCCGCGTACGCGCGACGCGCGATCGGGGTCAGCGAGGTGAACGGCGGCGAGGGAACACACGGGACGATCAGCAGACGAAGCTCCGGGCTTCGCCACATCGAGATCGTGCGGGCGGCGTCGGCGGCCCACGACGCGGGCTCGAAGCCGTGAACTGCAATCAGAACGCGCGACGGCGTCAGTGTCATGATCGGACCCTCCGCGAAGACGGATGTGCGCGCCGCAGGCCGTCGCGGGGCTAGGGCCCCGCCGGCCGAGGCGCGGCTATAAATCGATGTTGGGCGGGCCCCGCGCGAGCCGACATGGCGGCGGCGCGGGAGCCGCGATTCGACGAACCGGACGGGTGCGGAGGGTCAGTCGCCGTCCGCGGATGACGACGCGTCGCCCGCCAACGGCGGAATCTTCAGGAACGCTCGCTCGGTCGGGCGACGCTGCCCGTGGCGAACGCCGGATGGTCTTTGGGGCAGTCCGGCCGGACGCTGGCCGACCGCCGGCTCGATCTCGGCTCGCGGCATCCTCGTCGGGTGAGCTCGCCGGCCGCTCCGGGTCCCCTCGTCGAGCTCCTCGGTCTCGGTCATCGATTCCGAGATCTCGGCGGCGGCGCTGCCAGCCAGCGAAAGCGCGACGATGAACAGGGCGTGAAGGAGCCGGCGAAGCATCGTGGCCTATCGCGTTCGATCGGAGACCGGATGGCGGCCGGCCATGATCTCCAGGCGCCGGATGCGCGCCGCGGTCGATGGATGCGTCGCAAACAGGCCCGCCAGTCCGCCGCCGGAGAACGGATTGACGATGAACAGGTGCGCCGTCGCCGGCGAGCCCGCGGTCATGGGAACCTGTCGGCCCACCGTCTCGAGCTTGCGGAGCGCACTCGCGAGGGCCAGCGGATTCCCCGACAACCGGGCGCCGGTCGCGTCAGCGAGGAACTCGCGCGACCGCGAGATCGCCAGCTGGATGAGCGTCGCGGCGATCGGCGCCAGGATGACTCCGAGCAGGCCGGCCAGCGGGTGCGCCCGGTCGTCGTCGGACGATCGGCTGCCGCCGAAGAGCATGCCGAAATGTGCCAGGTTCGCGAGCATGCTGACCGCGCCGGCGATCGTCGCCGTCACGGTCATGATGAGGGTGTCCCGGTTCTGCACGTGTCCGAGCTCGTGGGCGAGGACAGCGGCCAGCTCGTCGCGATCGAGCAGAGCCGTCAGCCCCTCGGTCACCGCGACCGCCGCATGCGCGGGATTGCGACCGGTGGCGAACGCGTTGGGCGTGGCCTCGGGGATGCTGTAGACCTTCGGCATCGGCACGCCGGCGCGGCCGGCGAGCTCGCGGACGAGACTGTGCAGTGCCGGGGCCTGGGCCTCGGTGACCTCACGCGCGCCGTACATCCGCAACACGATCCTGTCGGACCACCAGTAGGCGCCGAAGTTCATCACCACGGCGAACATCAGTGCCAGCACCAGGCCGCCCTGCCCGGCCATGGCATGGCCGGCCCACAAGAGGAGCGCGGTCAAGGTCGAGAGCAGCACGAGTGTCTTCAGGCGATTCATCCTGTGTCCTCTCCTCGCTCGGATGTCGAAACGTGCTTTTCCGCGGGGCCAGTACCCGGCCAGCGCACGGGTACGTGCCCATGAAGGACGCGGAAAAAACGGACGAGAGCGGGGCCGAGGACTAGTGGTCTTCGGGCGAGGACGCAGAATCGGAAGCCGCGGGCGGCAGCTTGCGCACCCACGCGCCGGTCAGCGGACGATTGTGATTTCCGGCGACCGCCGACGGCCGATACGCCGCGGTGGCCCGATCCGGATCGCCCTTCGACGGAGCGTGGACGTCCCGGTCGAGGCGAAGCCGGGGGTGAGCGCTGGCGCGGGCCGCCTCTTGCGATCCCTCGAGACTCTCCATGACGTCGGGCCCGAGCGGGCCCGCCACCTCCAGGGCCATGGACAGGATCAGCAGGAGGACGAGGCGAATCGCGACCATACCTTCATCCTACAACAGCCCGAAGCCGTGGCGCCGGACGAACGGGCCGAAGTTGTGGCGCTCCGGCACGGAGTACTGGCGCGCCTTGTCTTCCGACCAGCCGTACGGCTCGGTGTAGCCCCAGCGGTCGACGAACCGCTGGCTTTCCCGCGGCGTGGCATGGCGCGCCTCGCGACGGCGGTCGTAGCTTGCGATCTCCTGGGCGAACCGGCTCTCGTCGTAGCGATCGGTGTGCACCGTGAGCGCGATCGGCAGCCGCATACTGATCCAGCCCGTCTGGCTCGGATAGCCGACCGTGAGCCCCGCCACCGGGAAGACGCCGGGCGGCAGCTCGAGCAGGTCAGCGAGCTTCTCGACGTGATTGCGTACCACGCTGATCGGACAGCAGCCCAGGCCGAGCGCCTCGGCGGCGGTGATGAAATTC
>DASRIY010000401.1:0-5754 GCA_035649755.1 Candidatus Methylomirabilota bacterium | reverse complement strand
GCGCGGCGTGAAGTGGGTCGTGGTCGGCGACGCCAACTACGGCGAGGGCAGTAGCCGCGAGCACGCGGCGCTCTCGCCGCGTCTGCTGGGCGGCGCCGCGGTCATCGTGCGGAGCTTCGCGCGCATCCACGAGTCGAACTTAAAGAAGCAGGGCCTCCTGGCGCTGACGTTCCAGAGCCCCGGCGACTACGACCGGATCCGCGAGGACGATCGGCTGAGCCTCGTGGGGCTCAGGGACATGGCGCCGGGCAAGCCCGTCGAGTGCATCGTGAAGCACGCCGACGGAACGAGCGAGACGCTACGGCTCTCCCACTCGTTCAGCGCCTCGCAGCTCGAGTGGTTCCGGAAGGGCTCGGCGCTCAACCTCTTCCACGACAAGTAGCTCTCAGAGCTCCCACGGGGGGGCGATCGCCATCGGCAGCTCGAGGACGGTCGGCCCCCCGGCGGCGAGCGCGCTCTTGATCGCGCCGCCCAGCGCTTCGACGCCCGGGACGCGCTCGCCGCGCGCCCCGAAAGCCCGGGCGAGCGCGGGAAAGTCCGGATTCGCCAGGTCCGTCTCACCCCAGCGCCCGTCGAAGAGCGTCTGCTGGAGCCACTTGATTGCGCCGTAGCGCTCGTCGTTCATGACCAGGAACACGATGGGCAGCCGGTACTTCACCGCGGTCGCGAGCTCGTTGACCGAGTACATGAAACCGCCGTCGCCCACGACGCAGATGACCGGACGATCGGGACGGGCGATCTTCGCGCCGATCGCCGCGGGCACGCCGTAGCCGAGAGTGGCCGAGCCCACCGGATAGAGAAAGGTCCTCGGCATCAGAACCGGGAAGCGCCACTCCATCCAGTAGTTGATCCCGGTCTGATCGCAGACGATGATCGCGTCGTCGGGGAGCGCGGCGCGGAGCGTCTCGATGAGCCGCGCGGTCGCCTCGGTGTACCGCGCGTTGGCGGCCCCGCGAAGCTCCGCGCGCCAGGTGTGGTCCCAGGTGTCCCGCGGCCGGCCGGGGCCGAGATCCTCGAGCATCCGTGTGAGGCCGTCGCGCGCGTCGCCGACGATCCCGAGCTGCGGCTTGAAGAGCCGGCCCAGCACCGTCGGATCGAGGTCGAGGTGGATGAGCGTCTGCGCCGCGCTGAACGAGAGGTTCAGCAAGAGCCCCTGCGTCGAGCGATGAGCGAAGCGGCAGCCGACGGCCAGGATGACGTCGGCGGCCCGGATGACCTGCTCGGTCGCGCGCCCGTTCGGCAGCACGCCGTGCCACGAGGGATCCCGCTCGCTGATCGCCCCCCGGCCCATCACCGTCGTGATGACCGGCGCGCCCAGCCGGTGCGCGAGGGCGACCAGCTCGGCCTCGGCAGCGGCGGCGATGACGCCGCCGCCGCTGATTACCAACGGCTTCGAGGCGCCGCCGAGGAGCCGCGCCGCCTCGCGGATCTCGTCCACGTGGCACGGCGGCCGGCGCCCGTGCCCGCCGCTTGGCGGCGCAGCGTCGAAGCGCGCCGTGAGGAAGTCGTTGGGGATCGAGATCGCGATCGGCCCGGGACGCCCGGTTCTCAAGAGGTCAAACGCGCCGTGCACCGTCGTCGGAATCGCCGAGGCCTCGGTGACCGCCTCCGCCCAGCGCGTGACCGGCCTGAAGCAGTCGATCTGATTCGGCACCTCGTGGAGGGCCCCGATGTCGCGGCCCACCAGGGGCGACGCCACGTCCGACATGACGACGAGCACCGGAATCGATCCGGCGTACGACTCGACCAGCGGGGTCAGCGCGTTCGTCGCGCCAGGGCCGGTCGTGACCACGACGACACCCGGCAACCCCGAGGCGCGCGCGTAGCCGTCGGCCATGAAGGCGGCGCCCGCCTCGTGGCGCGCCAGGACGTGAGTGACGTCCGTCTGCCTGATCAGTGCGTCGTAGACGGCGAGGTTGTGGACGCCGGGAATCCCGAAGACGTGGCGCACGCCCTCGGCGCGAAGCGCGGCGACGACCCACTCCCCTCCAGTTCTCACAGCATCGGCTTGAAGCCGCGGTCGATCGCGACGTCGACCAGGGACGGCCCCGGGCCGGCCAGGCAGGCCGCGAGCACGTCGCGCAGCTCACCGGGCTTCTCCACGCGCTCGGCGCGGACGCCTAGCGAGCGGGCGAGCCCGGCGTAGTCGATCTCCGGCGAGACCAGGTCCATGCCGGGATAGATCCCGCGCTTGGCCGACGCCAGGTCGAGGCTCAGCATTCCGGACTTGAGGATCGCGTACGACGAATTATTGGGCACGACGTACGTGATCGGGAGCCGGTAGTGCGCGGCCGTCCACAAGGCCTGCGGCGCGTACATGACCGAGCCGTCGCCGATGGTCGCGACCACCTTGCGGCCAGGAGAGCCGAGCTGAACGCCGATCGCCGCTCCCATGCCCCATCCGAGCGTGCCGGTCTTCCCGCCGAAGAAGGAGCCGGGCGTCGCGAACGGCATGTAGCGCAGGACGAACGGCAAGGACGTCGCCGACTCGTCGACGACGATCGCGTCGGCGGGCAGGAGCGAGGCCAGCGTGTGCATGAGGTGCGCCTGGCCGATCGGCACGCGCTCCGCTTCGCTCCGGGCGGCGGCACTCACGCGCTTGACCATCTCGCCGCGGGCAGCGCCGATCTTTTCTACGCGCGCCGCGGCCGCCGCCCTGTCCTTCTCCGTGAGCTTGTTCCGCAACGCGCCCGTCAGCTCCGCCAGCGCCGCCTTGGGATCGGCGGCGATGCCGAGCGTGACCGGGTAGCTGCGGCCGATCTCCCACGGGTCGTCGTCGATCTGGACCACGCGGAGACCGCGCGGGAACGGCGTGCCCTCGGTGTGGAGGAACCAGGTGAAGACGTTGGCGCCGACGATCAGGAGCGCGTCGCACTCCTCGAGCGCGCGGCGCACGCCGGCCGGCGACGGGAACAGACCACCGCGCCAGAGCGCGTGGTTGCCCGGGAAGCTGGTGCGCCGATAGACCGGCTCGCCGTGGACGCGCGCGCCCAGGAGCTCGGCCAGCGCGGTCAACTCGGCCATCGCGCCGGCGCGGGCCACGCCGTCGCCCGCGATGATGATCGGATTCGCGGCGCTGGCCAGGAGCTCGGCGGCATGCAGGATCGCCCCGGGCTCGGGCCGGCTCTTCGCGGCGACCGGCGGCGGCGCCGCCCCGGTGTCGTCAACCGCGGGGCCCATCAGATCCATCGGCATCGAGAGGAACACCGGACCGGTCGGCGGCGTGAGGGCCACCTTGAGCGCGCGCCGCAGCGCGACGGGGGCGTCCTCGGGCCGGCGGACCTCGTGGCTCCACTTGGTGAATTGCTCGGCCATCCGCGCGAGGTCGGCGGCGAGAATCGGCTCGTGCATGAGGAAGCGCGTGTCCTGCTGTCCGGCCGTCACCACGACGGGCGATTTCGACCGCGCGGCGTTGTGCAGGATCGACAGGCTGTTCGCGAGGCCGGGCGCCACGTGGACGTTGACGACGCCCACCTGCCCGGTCGCCTGCGCGTAGCCGTCGGCCGCCGCCACCGCCGTGGCTTCCTGCAAGCCCAGGACGTACTCGAGCGACGAGTCGGGCAAGGCGTCGAGGAACGGCAGCTCGGTGGTGCCGGGATTGCCGAAGAGGTAGCGGACACCAGTAGACTTCAAGATTTCCATCAGCACGGCCGCGACATTCATGGCGCCGAGAATATCACTTCGGCCGCGGCGTCGGCATCGCGGGACCGAAGGAGGAGAGGTACTTCGCGTCGATGGCGTCGCGGATCGCCGGCGGCGACTTGCCCTCGGCCTTCAAGCGCATCACGTCACGCGTGATGTCGAGACACAGGGTTCAGGTGGCGGCATGGCTCGTGAAGGTCACCTGGTCGCCCCGCTCCGCCTTCACATAGCACGAGCGGTTCGAGGTATGGCCGAACCGCTCGCAGCCGCACGTGCACGGGATCGCCGAGAGGAGGTCCCGATTCTCGATCGCGAAGGTGTAGAGCTTCGCCGCGTCTCCCTTCGCGGCGAAGACCGGCAGCTTGCCACGCGCGACTGTCTGGTTCTCGTCGCCGATGGAATCGACGGTCACCGGCTGGGCGGCGGCCGACAGCCACCAGGCGACGCCGCCGCCGAGCAGCGCCAGCGCGAGAACGAGGAGCAGCGCCTGCCTCACGTGCCCCTCTGCAGGAGGTATTCGCGGCCGCCCAGGCGCAAGGTGCCGCGCCCGGTCGCCTCGTCGTAGTCGGCGAGGGCCAGGAGCTGGAACGCCGCGGCCCGGCTCAATCGAGCTTCGAAGGCGCCGTCTCGAACCGCGCAGTACGGGACGTCGTCACGCCCCACGTGCACCGTGGCCGGATCCACGTCGGTGTCGGTCCCATCGCTCAGGATCGCGTGCAGCGCCTCGCCGCGCCGCTCGATCCGCGAGACCACGAACGGCTTGTCCTCGACCTCGACCGGGATGCGCACGCGCGTCTGGATATAGTAGCCCTGGGTATCGCGCTTGAGACCGGAGCGCAGGTTCGCCAGGACGCCCGCGTGCGTGATCTCGACGTCGTCGTCGAACCAGTCGCCGTTGCGGTCGACCCGGAGCTTCGGCAGCTGCCATCCCATCGTTGCCGGGTCTTCGGTCGCCATCACTCCAGCACCACGCTGGCGAACGTCACGACTCCGTTGGGATCGGGCCACTGGCCGTACCGCTTCACCTCGCCGGCGGCGCCGCCGAGGATCCGCAGCATCGCGTAGATCGGCGAGAAGCCACAGATCCGGCGCCGGTCGCCATCGCGCGCGACCGATTCGAAGAACGCGGCGGGGTCCCCCGCTGCCACCGTCTCGAGCATCTCCCCGTCCTCGCGTTGGATTTGCTCCAGATCGACCGGCGAGATGGGCTCGAGGTCGCCGAAGCGCGGGCCCATGTGGGCCAGATCGGCGCCCGCGATGAGCGCCACTCGCCGGCCGCTCGCGGCGATCGTCTCCGCCATCGCCTCCAGGAACCGCGGCACGCGCGGGTCGTCGTCGGGTCGCTGTCCCGACAGCATCGCCTCGTGCGCGAAGCTCGCGAGAACTGGGACGATCGTCACCTTGCGCCGGCTCGCGTAGAGGTAGCGGAGGAAGACCGCCTGGAACTCGATCGAGTGCTCCATGCGGTGGGCCAGCTCGGACCCGAAGCAGTCCTGGCGCGCTCGCGCCGCGAGCGCCTCCACGAAGTCCCGATCGACCGTGGCGTCGCCGAGCGGGCTCGCGTAGTCCTTCCGGGTGAGCGCGAAGGGGTGCTCCATGCCGCTGTGACAGGTGCCAAAGATCACGAACAGGTCGGCCCGGCTCCGCTCGGCGAGCTCGCGATACGCCCACGTGTACGCGGGGCCGCCGCGATGGAAATCGATGTGCGGCGCGATGATCGCGCGGATCTGGGGCGCGCCGTCATCGGCGCGCCCCTCAGACGGGGGCGCGCGCCGCTCGTCGATTGGCCCGGGGCCGTCGGGCGGCTCGAAGAACCCGTCGATCATCGCGCGGAGCTCGCTCCCCTCGCCAGCGTACGCGGAGCCGGCGTGGGTCGCCGGCCGGGTCGGGGCCGCCAGAAAGCCGGCGTCGATGGCGGCACGGCGCTCGGCGAAGCCCGGGCTCTCGAGGAAGCCCTGCTGGTCGAGCGTCTCGGCGATCTCGGCGATCTGGCGGCGCTCGACGAGCTGGCCGTGGCGGCGCATCACGCTCTCCTGGATGTCGGCGATCGTGTGCTCGCCGTCGAAGAGCGAGACGATGTCGAGCAGCGGCCCGTGCAGGAGCGCGATCGCC
>DASRIY010000400.1:0-6910 GCA_035649755.1 Candidatus Methylomirabilota bacterium | reverse complement strand
CCGCGCTCACCGCCACGAGGCTCACGCCCGGGCGGATGCGCTCGACGAGGCGATCGAGCGGGACGGTCTCCACGCGGACTCCGCGATCGGCGTGGGCCAGGAATGGGAAGAGCACCGAGGTGAAGTCCTCCTCGGCGGCCAGCACGCAGGCGCCGTCGGGCAGCGCGGCGGCGACGAGCCCGGTGAATGTCGAGACCTGATTGCCGATGGCGACTCGATCGGGCGGCACCTCGACCAGGCCCGCGAATCGCCGGCGAGCGCGGTCGACGAGCGCGTCGTAGTCGGCGGCCTCCGCGCGACCCGTCCGCCACGACTCGACGGCTTCGTTCAGCGTCGCGACCACTCGTCGCGGCGGCAGCCCGATACTCGCGGTGTTGACGTAGACGCACGCCGGCTCGAATTCCTTCTGAGCGGCTTCGACAGTCAGCAGACGTTGGCCTCCTCGATCAGCGAGGTCGATGGTGCCACAGGCCGGCCGAGAACGTCCAACCCGCGGGTTTGACTTGTTCGGCACGCTCTGACACGATCGGCGCGAGCTTGACGCACAGACACCGCACACTCTCGTTCGCACTCACCCCGCCGACGGGGTCGCCGACGCCCGAAGACCGCGAGTCCTCAGGAGGCTCATCATGATCCGACGTCGCTTCGCCGCTCTTGCGGCATGTGCACTGCTCTACGCCGGCTCGGCGCTCGCCCAGGAGAAGCTCCCCCCGCTTCGCACCGGTGTCGACGGCACCTTCGCGCCACACGCCATGCCCAAGCTGGGCGGCGGCATCGAGGGGTTCCAGATCGACCTTTTCACCGAGGTCGCGCGCCGCATGAAGCGCGAGATCACCATCGACGCGGTGAGCTTCTCGACGCTGATTCCCGGCATGCAGGCGGGCCGCTACGACTTCATCGCCGCGCCGACGACAGTGACGATCGAGCGGGCTGACAACATGCTGTTCACCGCGGGCTACCTGTGGACGGCCTACCAGTTCGGCATCAAGAAGGGCTCGGCGCCGATCAAGGTCTGGGAGGACCTCCGGGGAAAGTCGGTCTCCGTCAACAAGGGCACGCCCTACGAGAACCTCTCCAAGGCCAAGGGCGTCGAGCACGGCTTCACGGTGCAGGTCTACGACACGCAGCCGGACGCCACGCAGGCCGTGCTCTCCGGCCGCGCCTACGCGACGCTCGGCGGTAACACGACCATCCGGTACGCCGCCTCGAAGAATCCGCGGTTCGTGGCCGACCTGGAGCTGTTGGACACACGCGCCCCCTGGGCGGCGCCGGTGCCGAAGAACAACCCGAAGCTCCGCGCCCAGCTTCAGGACGCGATCGACTGCATGAAGAAGGACGGCACCCTCGCGAAGATGTCCGAGAAGTGGTTCGGCAGGAAGCCGGCGCCGGACGGTCTCGAACTCGTGATCACACCGGGCTACGGGCCGCCCGGCATGCCGGGCTACGACCCGACGCCGCACGAGCTGCACTGCAACTGACCTGAGCCGGGTGCGCGTGGCGCTCTGCCGGCGATGGTATGCGCGCTGCAGGCCGTCGCGGGGCGGGGGCCCCGCCGGCCGAGGCGCGCCTATGGATTCATGAACGGCCCGATGGTCGACGCCCGCGCCGTCCACAAGCATTTCGGCGCCCTGCACGTCCTCAAGGGCGTCGATCTGCGAGTGGCCGAGCGCGAGCTTGTCTTCGTGATCGGGCCGTCGGGCTCCGGCAAGTCGACCCTGCTGCGCTGCCTGAACCGGCTCGAGGAGCCGTCGTCCGGCAGTGTCGTGGTGGACGGCATCGACATCCTCGACCCGCGCACCGACATCAACCACGCCCGCCAGCGCATCGGCATGGTGTTCCAGTCGTTCAACCTCTATCCGCACATGACGGCGCTCGGTAACGTGACGCTCGCGCTGCGGCTGGTCGCGGGCAAGTCGCGCGGGGAGGCCGAGGCCCTGGGCCGGGCGGCGCTCGAGCGCGTCGGGCTCGCCGACCGCGCCGGCCACACACCCGGCCAGCTCTCGGGCGGCCAGCAGCAGCGGGTGGCCATCGCGCGCGCGATCGCGCTGGAGCCCCGCGTCATGCTGTTCGACGAGCCCACCAGCGCCCTCGACCCCGAGCTGGTGGGCTCGGTGCTCGAGGTGATGCGCGCCCTGCGCGAGAGCGGCATGACCATGATCGTCGTCAGCCACGAGATGGGCTTCGCCCGTAACGCCGCCGACCGGGTGGTGTTCATGGACGCGGGCGCCATCGTGGAGGAAGGGCCGCCGGCCGCGATCTTCGAGCGCCCGGCCCACGAGCGTACGCGCGCGTTCATCGGCCAGATCCAGCGTCACTGAGGGGCGATGTCGACCTGGGACCGCTTCGCGGAGACGTTCTTCAACGCGAAGGTCATGCACCGCTACCTGCCGGACATCCTCTCCGGTGTCGTGGTCACGATCGAGCTGGCCCTGCTCGTCGTCGCCACCGGCATCGGCGCCGGCCTCGCGCTCGCCTTGCTGCGAAGCCTGGGCATCCGGCCGCTCAACTGGCTGATCATCGGCGTCGTCGATCTCTTCCGCTCGCTGCCGCCCCTGGTGGTGATCGTGCTCATCTACTTCGGTCTGCCCAGCGCCGGCCTCGCGCCGTCGGGCTTCGTCTCCACGTGGCTCTCGCTGGCGTTCGTGCTGATGGCGTTCTCCGAGGAGATCTTCTGGGCCGGCATCACCTCGGTCGACCGGGGCCAGTGGGAGGCCGCGCGCTCGACCGGGCTCTCGTTCGGTCAGACCCTGATGAACGTGGTGCTGCCGCAGGCGTTTCGCCTGGCCATTCCGCCTCTCACCAACCGCACCATCGCCATCACGAAGGGCACCGCGCTCGGCACCGTCGTCGCCGTCACCGAGATCCTGGGCCAGGCGAGCTCGGCGATGTCGAACTCGTACAATCCCTCGCCGCTGATGATGGGCGCCGCGGCGTACCTCGTGCTGTTCCTTCCGGTCGTGGTGGCGGCACGCTTCATCGAGACCCGGTTCGCGTGGAAGCGATGATCCAGACCTTCTTCAACCCGGAGATCATCGTCGCGTCATGGCCGATCGTGCGGGCGGGACTCCTGAACACCGTGCTGCTCTCGCTGCTGGTGGTGCCGCTGGGTCTCATCGGCGGCCTGATCCTGGCCCTGCTGGCGAGCGTGAAGACTCCCGCGGTGCGCTGGCCGTTGATGGCGTGGGTCGATTTCTTCCGGGCGTTTCCCCCGCTGGTCCTGCTCATCTTGCTGTTCGCCGGGCTGCCGTTCGCCGGGCTCGAGCTGGGCGGCTTCGTCTGCGTGGGCATCGCCTTCTTTCTGAACACCGGCGCCTACTACGGCGAGATTCTCCGGGCGGGAATCGATTCGGTGCCGGCGGGCCAGATCGAGGCGGCGCGCTCGACGGGTCTCTCGCGCCTGCAGGCCATGACCTACGTGGTGCTGCCGCAGGCGGTGCGCAACGTGCTCCCCGACCTCTTGTCGAACACGCTGGAGGTGGTGAAGCTCACCGCGCTCGGCAGCGTCGTTGCGGTGCCGGAGCTGCTCTACCAGGCGCGGCAGGCGCAGAGCCTCACCTACAGCCCCACGCCCATCGTGGTGGCGGCGATCGTCTATTTCCTGATGCTCTGGCCGGTGGTGCGGCTCCTGAGCCGGCTGGAGAACCGCGCGCTCGCTCGGCGCTAGGGCTTCGGACGTCTTATAATCGCCAGGATGGCGGCGCGGTTCTCGCTCGGCGGTTTCATCGCCCGATACGTCTTCGCGCTGCTCGTGACCGGTGCCACCTACAATCCCACGCCGTACTCGTACTACGCGTGGGCGATGAGCACCGGGTTTCAGTGGTCGCCGCCGATCGTCTTCGCGGGCGTCGTGCTACTGATCGGCTGGTTCACCTGCCTGCGGCTGGCTCTTCGCTCGATGGGCGGCATCGGCCTGCTGCTCGCCAACGGGCTCCTGGCCTCGCTCTACTGGCTCATGGCCAGCCGCGGCTGGCTGCCCCGCGAGAATTTCACGGTCATCACGTGGATGGCGGTGTTCAGCGTTGCCGGCATCCTGGCCATCGGCATGTCCTGGGCGAGCTGGCGCGGGGCCCAGGTCGTGACTCGCGCGTGACCAGCGCGGGCTATCGGCTCGGCGTCGGATCGAACCAGCCGCCGTCGCGGGCGATCAGCGCGTCGGCCTGCGGCGGGCCCCAGGTACCGCGCTCGTACTCGTGCACCAGAGTGCCCGCGCCCAGGATCGGATCGACGATCCGCCACGCTTCCTCGACGTAGTCCTGCCGCGCGAACCGGGCCGAGTTCCCCCGGATCGCGTCGTACAGGAGCTCCTCGTAGGCTCCCATTTCCGCGGGATCGGACGCCTCGCTCACGACGAGCTCCACCGGCTCTCCGTCGAGCTCGTCGCCCGGCTTCTTGACCAGAGCGCCGAGGGCGATCATGAGATCGGGCGTGACGCGGAAGCGGAAGTAGTTGGCCGGGGGCGCCAGCTCCGCGAAGACCGCCGGCGGCTGGCACAGCTTCACGAAGACCTCCGTGGCCGTCACCGGCAGACACTTGCCCGCGCGGATGTAGAAGGGTACGCCCTTCCAGCGCCACGAATTGATCTCGAGCTTGAGCGCCACGAAGGTTTCCACCGTCGAGCCCGGGGCCACTCCCGGCTCGTCGCGATAGCCGCGGAACTGGCCGCGAACGACGTCGCCCGGCGCGAGCGGGCGAATCCCCTTGAGCGTCTTCGCCTTCTCGTCCCGCAATAGCTCGGCGTCCAGGCCGGGCGGCGGCTCCATCGCGATGTTGGACAGCACTTGTAATAAATGGTTCTGCACGACGTCGCGCACGCAGCCGGTCTGGTCGTAGAACCTGCCGCGGCCCTCGACGCCGAAGCTCTCCGCCATCGTGATCTGCACGCTCTCGACGTATTGCCGATTCCACAGCGGCTCGAGGAACGAGTTGGCGAAGCGGAAGAAGAGCAGGTTCTGGACGGTGTTCTTGCCCAGATAGTGATCGATGCGGAACACGCTGGCTTCGTCGAAGCGGCCATGCACGGCCGCGTTCAGTCTGCGCGCCGTGGCCAGATCCTGACCGAACGGCTTCTCGACCACGATGCGTCCACCGGTCGCGCACCCCGACTTGCCGAGCTGATCGACGACGGTCTCGAAGAGGCTCGGCGGGATGGCCAGGTAGTGCGTCGGGTGACGCGCGTCCCCCAGCTCCTGGCGCAGGCGCTTGAAGGTCCCCGGATCGGCGTAATCGCCGTCGATGTAGTGCAGCGCGCGGATCAGGCGAGCGAACGCGTCGGGATCGAGACCGCCGTACCGCTCGACGCTGTCGCGGGCGCGCGCCTCCAGCTGATCGCGCGTCCAGCCGGACTTGGCGACGCCAATCACGGGGATGTCGAGGTGGCCGCGTCGGGCCAGCGCCTGGAGAGCGGGAAAGATCTTCTTGTGGGCGAGGTCGCCGGTGGCCCCGAAGAACACGAGCGCGTCGGACTTCTCGTGACTCATCGATCGGCGCCTCGAGTCGGCTTGATTTTCTCCTGGTACAGCACGGCCGCGTCCCGGATCGCGCGCTCGGCATCCGCCCGCCCACGCATGTCTCCCACGGTCACTGGCTTCTGCTCCAGCGTCTTGTAGTCGAGGAAGAACCGCTCCAGCTCGCGCAGGCGGTGGGCCGAGATCTCGGCGATGTCACGGTAGTGCGCGTACTCCGGATCGTCCAGGTGAATCGCGATGATCTTGTCGTCCGGCCCCTTGTCGTCGACCATCGTCAAGATGCCGATCGCCCGCGCGCGCAGGACGCAGAGCGGAACGACTGGCTCCTGTCCGAGCACCAGGACGTCGAGCGGATCGCCGTCCAGGCAATACGTCTGTGGCAGGAAGCCGTAGTTCGCGGGGTAGTGGACCGCACTGTACAGGATCCGGTCGACCCACAAGAGGCCCGTGGGCTTGTCGAGCTCGTACTTCACCTTCGAGCCCTTCGGAATCTCGATGACGGCCCGGAAGCCGGTCTCGATGGAGTCGCCCAGCTCGACGTCGTGCCAGGCGTGTATCACATTCGCTCTTCGGCTGCTCGAGCCCCCGCGGGGTGGCGTCAGCCCTTGACCGCGCCCGCCGTGAGGCCCGCGACGTAGTACTTCACGAAGAACGAATAGATGAGGGCGACCGGCACGGAGCCGAGCAGCGCTCCGGCCATCAGCTGGCCCCAGTAGAACGCGTCGCCGCGGATCAGCTCGCCCACGACGCCGATCGGGACCGTGCGCACGTCGGAGCGGCTGAGGAAGAGGAGGGCGTAGAGAAACTCGTTCTGAGCCAGCGTGAAGGCGAAGATGCCGGCGGAGATGAAGCCGGGCATGCAGAGCGGCAGGATCACCCGGGTCATGGCCCGCCAGCGGCTGGCGCCGTCGATCAGCGCCTGCTCCTCCAGCTCCTTCGGCACCGTCTTGAAGTAGCCCATCAGGAGCCAGGCGATGAAGGGCACGAGCAGCGTCGGATAGGTCAGCATCACCGCGCTCAGCGTGTTGCCGAGCTTCAGCCGGCCGATCAGATCGGCCATCGGGACGAACAGGAGCGTCTGCGGCACGAGATAGGTCACGGCCACCGCGATGGCCAGGAGCGGCGCGCCGCGAAATCTCATACGCGCCAGCGGGTAGGCGAGCATGGTTCCCAACAACAGCGAAATGCCCGTCGCCACGACGGCCACCATCATCGTGTTGGCGACCCAGGTCAGGAAGTTCGTCTCCTGGAGCAGGCTCACGTAGTGCACCAGGGACGGATGCCGGATGGTCAGCGGATTCGCCTTGGGGTCGTACAGCTCGGCGTTGGTCTTCAGCGAGGTGGCGGCCATCCACGTGAATGGAAACAGCGCGATCACGCAGAATGCTCCGAGCGGCAGCCACAGGCCGAAGAGTCGCTTGCGCCACGTCAGCTCGCCGACCATG
>DASRIY010000399.1:0-9167 GCA_035649755.1 Candidatus Methylomirabilota bacterium | reverse complement strand
TGGGATTCCGGGCGCCGAGCAAACGCAGCAGTCGGGCGAGCCGGGGGCCCCGCCCCACCTCTCCCCGCCCCGGCGCTTCCTAGGCATCAGAGAGCTTCGAGCAGGAGGCCCTTCAGGTAGCGGGTCTCGGGGACGTTCAGGAGGACGGGGTGGTCGCTGGCCTGGGTGAGGCGGTCGGCGACCCGGATGCGGACGGCGGCGTCGGCGGCCGCCCCGCGGCAGATGTCCTCGAAGAGCGCCTCCGAGACGTGGTGGGAGCACGAGAACGTCAGGAGACTCCCGCCCGGCTCGAGCATCCGCAGCGCGCGCAGGTTGATTTCCTTGTAGCCGCGCGCCGCCGCGTCGACCGCCGATCGGTTGCGCGCGAATGGCGGCGGGTCGAGCACGATCACCCCGAAGCGCGCGCCCGTACGCTCGAGCCGGCGCAGCTCGTCGAAGGCGTTCGTGGCGACAATCTCGGCTCGCGCGGCCACGCCGTTCAGCGCCAGATTCTGGCGCGCGCCGGCGATCGCGTCGGGCGAGGACTCGATGCAGACGGCCCGCCGGGCTCCGCCGTGGAGCGCGTGGCAGGCGAAGCCCCCGGTGTAGCTGAAGGCATCGAGGACGTCGCGATCCCGGGCCAGGGCGCCGACCAGCAGGCGGTTCTCGCGCTGATCCAGGTAAAGGCCGGTCTTGTGGCCAACGCCGATAGTCACGTCGAAGCCCACGCCGCCCTCGTTCACCCGGACGCTCCTGGGCCCGGAGCCGCGGGCCCATCCGCGGGCGGCCGAGAACCCCTCGAGCCGGGCGGCCGCCTCCTCGTCCATGTCGAAGACCTGGGCGTCGCCGAAGAGCCCGCCGAGCGCCTCCACGATCGTGGGCCGCAGGCGCGCCATGCCGAGGGTGAGGCATTGCATCACCAGGACGAAGCCATAGCGGTCGACCACGAGCCCGGGAAGGCCGTCGGCCTCGCTCCAGACCAGGCGGCAGAGCGCCGGCGGCTGGGCCTGACGGCGTGCGCGCAGGGCCAGCGCGCGCTCGAGCTGCCGGCGGAAGAAGGCCGCGTCGAGCGGCTCGTCGGTCCAGGTCAGGATGCGACAGCAGAGTCCGGGCCGTGGATTGTAGAGCCCACGACCGACGAAGCGGCCGGCCGAGTCGATGACCGTGACCTCGGAGCCCGGCTCGACGTCACTCACCTCGGCGACGTCGCCCTTGAAGATCCAGGGATGGCTGCGCGGCGTGTCGTGCCCGCGCTTGAGCCGAAGCGTCGAGCGGCCGCGCGTCATCACCCGACGTCCTCGATGGTCACGGCCCAGCGCTCGTGGTCGCGCCAGCGTCCGAGAACTTTCAAGTAGCGCGGGGAGAATCCCTCGCGCCGGAATCCCGCGCGCCGGACGAGGCGGACCGACGCACGGTTCGCCGGCTGGATGTTCGCCTCGAGGCGGTGCAGTCCGAGCTTCGAGAAGGCGTTCCGGATGACCAGCCGGAGGCCCTCGCTCATGTAGCCCTGTCCCATGTGGCGCGCGCCCGCGTAGTAGCCGAGGTAGGCGCTCCGGAACGCGCCGAGAAAGATCTGGCTCACGTTGATCACGCCCACGATCGTCCCGTCCTCGCGCCGGCACACCAGGAACGCCCGCTCGGTCGGACGTCGCGCGCGTCGAAGGTAGGCCTTGAAGGCCGGACGGCTGCCCGGCGGATCGACCCACGGGCGGAGGCGAGACCGGCTGGATCGGACGAGAGCCAGGAACGCGTCGCGGTCGCGATTCGTCGGCGGGCGAATGAAGACGCGGCGCCCGACCTCGACCGCGCCGGGCGGCTTCACGTCTACTTCTTGCGCAGGACGACGACCATGATGATCGGGTGCCGGGTGCGCTCGAGGAGCTGTGTGGGCTTGAAGCCGAAGAACCACTGCACGAACTCGAATCCGCCGGCCAGCTCGACCAGGGCCTTGAGCTCCTGAGGGAAGACCATGCGCGACAGGTGAGTCTGACGGTAGATCCGGCGCGTGCCGTTCTCGACGGCCTCGAGCTTCATGCGCTCGCGGAACACCTGGCTCACCGGGTCGACGTCGTTCAGGGCCGAGAAGGACGCCCGCACGATGAGCCGGCCACGCCGCCGCGACCACGACCAGCTCCGCGCTGGGTTGGTCCACGACGAGGCCACGTAGCGGTCGAAGACGTAGAGGCCGCCGCGCTTGAGGCACCGCGCCGTCGATTTCAGGTGCGCCAGGAGCTGCTCGTTCGTCAGGAGATGCCCCTGCGAATCCTGCATGCAGATGGCGGCGTCGACGGGGCGGGCGAGGCGGAAGTTCGTCATGTCGCCGACGACCAGCTCGCCCGTGTGGCCGTTGTCGGCCAGCCGCTGGCCCAGGAACTCGATGTTCTTGGGTGACAGGTCGAGCCCGGACATGGCGTAGCCACGGTCGGCCAGCCGCATCAGGTGAGGTCCGGTGCCGCAGGCGATGTCGACGACGCTCCGCACGCGCCGCCGCGAGTACCGCTTGAAGCAGTGAACGAGGAAGTCGACCTCGCCCTTGCGGTTCAGCTCGAAGGCGATCTCGTAGAACCGCGGCGCACTGTACTCGCGGATGCGGCTCTTCTCGCGAAGCCTCAACGAGGCGCGCCCCACCAGGCCAGGAGCGCCTCCCGGATGACCCAGGAGGCCGCGATGCCGGTGCGGCCGGTCGGATCCCAGGCGTGGGCGACTTCCACGAGATCGCCGCCGATCACCTGGCAGCCCTCGAGCGATCGGACGATCTCGACCAGCTCCGGCACCCGGAGCCCGCCGGGCTCGGGAGAGCCCGTGCCCGGCGCCTCGGCCGGGTCGAGCACGTCGATGTCGATCGTGACGTAAAGCGGGTGGCGCCGGAGCTCGGGCAGCAGGCGGCGAACGACCTCGACGGGGTGGCCGCTGACCATCGGGTACATCGGGAAGAAGTGGGGCCGCTTCCGGTGGTACTCCTCGCGGGCGCCCGTGCGAATCCCGACCTGATAGACGCGCTCCGGCGGCACGGTGTCCATGACCCGGGCGAGGGCCGAGGCGTAGTTGTAGCGCTCGCCGAGGAACTCCTCGCGCAGGTCTGGATGGGCGTCGAGGTGCAGGATGCGGAGGTCGGGAAACGCCGGCGCCAGGACCTCGATCACCGACACTGTCGCCGTGTGGTCACCGCCTAGCATGAACGGGATCAGCCCCGGTCGCCACCAGCCGGCGATCTGCTTGCGCGCGGCGTCGAGCTGCTCGCGCGGCGACACGCCGTCGGGTAGCTCGCAGTCGCCGATGTCGGTGATGGCCAGGTCTTCCAGGTCGCGCACGAGGGCCGGCGAGTAGGTCTCGATCGACTCCGAGCCGAGCCGGACGTCGCGCGGGCCGGCGTCGGCGCCCTTCCGGAGGTTCACTCGCCCTTCGAAGGGGATGCCGAAGATGACGATGCGGGCGTCGGAGAACGGCAGGGTGCAGCCGATGAAGCTCGGAGAAACCGCACGCATGAATTCCACGTCACTCTAGCCGCTCGACGAGCGTTTGCAAGTAGAAAGTGCGTGGTCCGGGAGCGCGCGGCGACGAGCGCGCCAGGGTCGAGACGACCACGCGGCACGCGTCCGCTGCTCCGGTGCGGCTGGGCTCCATCAAGGTGCGCCGCGTCCGTCGCCGCTTGGAGGGAACGGGTCCCTTCGACCCAGTCGCGCTCACCCGCTCGACGTCCGCGCTCGCCCTTCGCTCGACGCTCGCTTCCGTGAGCGCTCGCCGCCGCGTTCCGGAAGCATCGGCGGTGTCAAAAATGCGTTTTTTTCTTGCAATGGGTCAAAACGGACCCTACAGTGAAACAAGTTTTGTGAAGGAAGCGAAATTTTTTCGAATAATAGCGACGCAAAGTTTGGCGTCGCAGGAGAGGTGCGGTAGATGAACGGATCGGTGAAAGGGGGACTAAAGGATTGAACGCCCTGGGACGACACCTCTTGCTCGAGATGTTCGATTGCGACCTTGACGCCATCAACAGCCTCGAGTCCGTCAAGGGGGCCCTGGTCGAGGCAGCGAAGCGGGCCCAAGCAACCATCGTCGATGTCGTCTTCCACGAGTTCAACCCGTTCGGAATCAGCGGAGTAGTCGTCATCGCTGAGTCCCACCTCGCGATCCACACCTGGCCGGAGTACCGGTACGCGGCCGTGGACATCTTCTCCTGCGGCGAGGTTCTCCAGCCGGAAGTCGCAGCCAACTACCTGGTCGAGCAGTTCGCGGCCGAGCGCACCTCGATCGTCGAGATGCAACGCGGCTTGTTCCTCAACTCGTCGGTGCCGATCACCAATAGGGCTGCGGTCCCCGTCAGTTGATCAACTCGCAGTCGTACAAGTGGTTCTTCGAGACCACGACGCCCTTCGAAGGCCACATGCACGCGATTGCGCGGACGCTGGTCGAGGCCCAGACAAAGTTTCAGCACGTCGAGATCTTCCAGACGGCGGCCTACGGCAAGACTCTGGTGCTCGACGGGCGCATCCAGTCCAGCCAGGTTGACGAGTTCATCTACCACGAGGCCCTGGTTCACCCGGGCATGCTGACGGCCGAGGCTGCCCCCAGGAGCGCCCTGGTGATCGGCGGCGGAGAGGGCGCGACGCTCCGGGAGATCCTCCGCTACCCCTCGGTGACGCGCGCCGTCATGGTCGACATCGACCAGGAGGTCGTGGAGCTGTGCAAGAGCCATCTCCCCGAGATGCACCGGGGAGCGTTCGACGACCCGAGAACGGAAGTCCGGCACGAGGACGCCCGGGCGTATCTGGAGCAGACCAAGGACCGCTTCGACATGATCACGGTCGATCTGGTCGAGCCCCTCGAGGACGGCCCAGCGCGGATGCTCTTCACCAAGGAGTTCTACACCCTCGTCCGGGACCGGCTCACGGCCGGCGGGACCATGACGATGCAGGCGGGCATGACCAAGCTCGGCGAGCTCGCCTTCCACTCCGCGATTCATCGGACCCTTCGTGAGGTATTCCCGGTGGTGGCCGCCTATCAGAGCTTCGTCTCCTGCTTCGGCACGCCCTGGGGGTTCATCGTGGCTTCGAAGAAGGTCGACCCCGTCCGTCTCACGGTCGCGGCCGTGGACAAGCTCATCGCCGAGCGTATCAAGGGCGCGCTGGAGTACTGGGACGGCGTGACGCACCAGCACGCCTTCAGCCTTCCGAAATACATCCGCACGGCGATCGCCAAGCAAACGCGGATCGTCACGGACGCGAAACCCCTGATCCTTTCCTGAAGCCGTCTTCAGATGGCAGCCCAGCGCCGCATCGGGCTGATCTTCCTGGTCGTCATCGCAGGCCTCGTGGTCGGCTCACTCCTCGGCGAGATTCTCGGCAGCCTCTTACCGGCCGGCCGTTCTCAGGATTTCATCAGCCGCGGTCCGACGATCGGCCTGAACCCGCCGGTCACCATCGACCTTCGATTCCTGGCGATGACGTTCGGATTGAGCCTCAAGATCAATTTGATGGGCGTCGCGGGCGTTGTCCTCGCTGCTCTCACTCTTCGCCGGCTCTAGCTCAGAGGCGGGGACGCGGACGGCGAGCGGGGGCGGGGTCCCCGCCGGGATCCGACTGCTGATCTCTCGTTTCGAAGGCTTCCATCGGTGACGGCCCGAGCAGCGCTGACTACACGGATCCCGGCAGGGACCCCGCCCCCGCTCGCAACCCGCGCCCCGCGGCTCCGTCTCCTGCCGTGAAGGTCGTGCTGGCGTCTCAGTCGCCGCGGCGGCGGGAGCTTCTGCGGAGGATTTGGGGGGAGTTCGAGGTCGTGCCGAGCGGCGTGGACGAAACTCTCGAACCCGGGCCCCTGGCGCCGGCTGTGGTTGGGTTGGCTTTGAGGAAAGCGGTGGCGGTGTCGCGGCGGGTCGGGCGGGGCGTGGTGGTGGCGGCGGATACCGTCGTTGTCATCGACGATGAGGTGCTGGGGAAGCCGGCGGGCTCGGCGGAAGCGCGTGCGATGCTCACGCGGCTGCGGGGGCGCCAGCATCAGGTACTCACCGCGGTAGGGCTCGTGGACGCCGGGTCGGGGCGCGCGGTCGCCACCGCGGTCGTGAGCCGCGTGCTGATGGCCGCTTATTCCGACGCCATGATCGGGGCGTACGTCGCCTCGGGCTCGCCGCTCGACAAGGCGGGCGCCTACGCGGTCCAGGATCTTCAGGGGGCGCTGGTGGACGCGGTCGTCGGCTCGTACACGAACGTGGTCGGTTTGCCGGTCGAGGAGACGCGCCGGCTCCTGGCCGGCTTCGGTGTGCCGGTCAGCGCGCGGACGGAGCCTTGATCTGGAGCATGTCCTCGGGGAGCGGGATCTTCACGGACTGGGGCAGGGGCGTGTGCGCCCGGATGATCGCGATCGTCTGCTGAAGCTGGTCGGCCGACACGACGCCGTCTTGCAGGTACAGGGAGCGCGAGGCGGCAAGCCGCGCCGCGAAGTCCTCCGGCGAGCCGACCACCTGGGTCGAGAGCTTGGCGGCGATCTCGGTGGCCTCGCCGGAACGGATGCGCTGCTCGGCGCGCTTGAGAGCGCGGCCGAGAGCGAAGAGGTCTCGGTCCGGCGGGCGCCGGTCGGCGCGGGCGAAGACGGCGGCGTTGACGGTGCTGGCTCCGATCGTCTGGACGACGGCGCGCGGAGTTCGAAAATCGGCGAGCAGCTTGGCGCGGCCGTGGTCGAGAAGCTGGCTCGCCATCGGCTCGGGGACCAGCGCCACGTGGACTTCGCCGGAGTCGATGGCGCTGACGACCCCGCGCCCTCCCAGGCTCGTCACGCTCACCTGCGCGACGCTCATCCCGGATCGGGCCAGGAGCCACCCGAACCACGCGTGCTCAGGGGCACCGGGCGTCGTGACCCCGACTCGAAGCGCCGAGAGGTCGTCGATCGAGCGGACCGTGTTGACGTGAGAGGCTCCGACGATCAGCGCGACCGGCGGCGCCGCCGTGAGCCCGAAGACGATCCGGGGCGCCTGGCTGGCGGCCCGAAGGCCGAAGCGCAGCATGGCCTCCAAGGTCGTCGCGGCCAGGTCAGCCTGAGCCTGCGCCAGGGCCTCGGCGGCGCCCGACTCGGCTCGGGTGGTCCTGATCGTCACGGCGAGGCCCTCGCCGGCGAAATAACCCTCCGCCTCGGCCACCCGGATGGGAAGGTACTCCGGTGACGTGGCCGGGCCGCTCACGGCGAGGACCAGGGTCTGGAGGAGGACGATGAGCCCGAGCACCGGCTCAGAGCCTCGCGCCAGGCCGGCGTGGGGCCGCACGCCCGGGCCGCCACCTGATCGAGTCAAAGCCCGCCTGATTCGCCTGTACGCAGCCCTCCTCGAACGATTCGGTACCCAGCACTGGTGGCCTGGACGAACCCCGTACGAGGTCGCCGTGGGCGCCGTCCTCACCCAGCACACGGCGTGGGTCAACGCGGCGCTCGCTATCGAGGCGCTTCGCGCGCGAGGGCTCTTGACGCCTGCCCGGGTGGCCGCGCTCGGCGCTTCTGACCTGGCCGGCGTGATCCGACCGGCCGGGACGCCCAGCATCAAGGCGCGCCGGCTCCAGGCGCTGACGGGCTGGCTCGTGGAGAGCATGGGCGGGACTTTCCGCCGGCTGCGGACGGCGCCGCTCATTCCGCTGCGCCGGCGCCTCCTGGAGATCCCTGGGCTCGGTCCGGAGACGGCCGATGCCATCCTTCTCTACGCCGCCGGCCGCCCGGTCTTCGTGGCCGATGGGTACACGCGCCGGGTCCTCTGGCGCCACCGTCTGATCGGACAAGCGGCGGGTTATGAAGAGACTCGCGCGTGGCTCGAGGCGCACCTGCCCTCCGATCCGGCTCTGTTCAACGAGTTTCACGCGCTGCTCGTGGCGGTCGGCAAATCGCACTGCCGGAGCGCGCCACGCTGCGGGGACTGCCCGCTGCGCGCCGACCTCCGGGGCCGCGCCCCGGCGGGCTGAACGGCCGTCACGCGCAGAACTCCGAGAGGACCGCGACGATGCGCTCCGCGGCGTCGGGCACCGCCAGCGTGCACGCGTGCTCGCCCATCTGCTTGAGCCGCGCGGGATCAGCGAGAAGGCCGCGGATGTCGTCGGCGAGACGCGCCGCGGTCAGCGCCGACTGCGGCAGGACGACCGCACCGCCCAGCCGCTCGACCATGCACGCGTTCTCGGTCTGCTCGTCGCCACGGGTTCCGGGCAAGGGAATGTAGAGAGCCGGGAGGCCGAGCTGGCAGCATTCGTTCACTGTTCCGGCACCTGCGCGCGCCACGACCAGCGCGGCGGCGGCGTAGATGCCGGCGAGCTCGGCCCCCACGTAGGGCACGACGGTGTAACGACGCGTCAGGGCCGGCGGTAGCGCCGCGCGGCGCTCCTCGAGCCAGGCGCGATCGCCCGTCGTCGGGTTGTCGCCGCACTGGTGGATGATCTGCGCGTGCTCGACGAGCCGCGGGAGTGCCTCGCCGACGACCCGGTTGATGCGGTGGGCGCCCTGGGCGCCCCCGGTGACGTAGACGAGAGGCATCGCCGGGTCCAGCTGAAACTGGGCGATGACGCTCGAGCGGGAGCCCTGCCGGAGCTCGGGCCGCAACGGATTGCCGGTCACCACGACCCGCGACGCCGGGAACTTGCCCTCGCGATCGGGGAAGGTCACGGCGATCCGCCGCGCGAAGCGAGCGCAGATCCGGTTCGCGAGCCCCGGGACCGCGGTCTGCTCGTGCAGGACGACCGGCACCCGGAGGAGCGCCGCGCCGAACACCACCGGCAGCGCGACGAACCCGCCAGTTCCGAAGACGACTCGCGGCCGCAGCGCGCGCAGGGCGCGAATCGCGCCGACGGCGCCGGCCGGCACGTTGACGGCGAGGTCCGCCACGTTCTGCCACGCCCAGTAGCGCCTGAGCTTGCCCGTGGAGATGGCGACGTACCGGATGCCGGTCGGCGGCACACGCTGGGCCTCGATGCCCGTGCGCGAGCCGATCCACGCGCACGTCTTCGATCGCTCTCGCAAGAGGGTTGCGACGGCCAGCCCCGGGCTCGTGTGGCCGCCCGTTCCCCCGCCCGCGATGACGACGTGGACGGGGCCCGCGTTCACGCGGTCGGGCCCTTGGCGGCGTGACGCTCCAGGGCCAACGCGATCAGCCGGTCCAGCAGCGCCGTGTAGGTGAGGCCCGAGGCCGCCCACATCTTCGCGTAGCCGCTCGTCGCGGTGAAGCCGGGGAT
>DASRIY010000398.1:0-2071 GCA_035649755.1 Candidatus Methylomirabilota bacterium | reverse complement strand
TACGGCGACGAGGATCTGCAGATCGCCCAGCTCCTGGCGTCCGGGCTCTCCGCCGCGCTCGAGACGTCGCTCGCGTACCAGGCGGCGTCCGACGAGCGCAGCACGCTCGGCGCGGTGCTCGCCAGCACCGCCGACGCGGTGATCATGCAGAATCCGGCCGGCCTCATCCTGCTCGCCAACGCGGCAGTGCGGTCGATGCTCGGCCTGGCGCCGGAGGCTCTCGCCGGGCGCCCGCTGCTCGAAGTGATCGAGTACACGCCGCTTCGTGATCTGTTCGTGACCGGGCGCGAGGGAATCTCCGATTTGCCCCTGCCCGACGGACGCATCGCCCAGGCGAGCCTCGTGCGCGTCACGACGCCGTTCGGCGAGCCGGTCGGCGTGGCGGTGGTCCTGCGCGACATCACGCTGCTCAAGAACATGGAACAGATGAAGAACGACTTCGTGAACACGGTCTCCCACGACCTCAAGGGACCGATCACGGTCATCTGCGGCTTGGCGGACCTCATGCGCATGGCCGGCCCGGGGCATCCAAGCCTCGTCGAGCGCTGTCAGGAGATCCGCGACACCGCCCAGCACATGGCCGACCTCGTCACCGGCCTGCTCGACATCAGCAAGATCGAAGCGGGCCTCGACTCCGCGCGCGAGCCGGTCGACCTCGTGGCGACCATCGGCGAGGCCCTTCGCATGGTGAAGCCGCGCGCCGAGCCCAAGAACATCGAGCTCTTGGCCGAGCTGCCGGACGAGGCGATCGTGCAGGCGGTGCCCATCCGGCTCCGCCAGGTGCTGATCAATCTCATCGACAACGGCGTCAAGTACACGCCGCCCGGCGGGAGAGTGACCGTTACCGCGGTGCGCTCGGTCGTCGCCGACGGCGCGGAGATGGTGACGGTGCGGGTGACGGACACCGGCATCGGCATCCCGGCCCGCGACCTGCCGCACGTGTTCGACAAGTTCTTCCGGGTGAAGAGCAAGGCCACCCGCGAGATCGCCGGCACCGGCCTCGGGCTCGCCATCACGCGCACCATCGTGGAGGCGTTCGACGGCCGGATCCACGTCGACAGCGTCGAGGGATCGGGCGCCACGTTCACGGTCGAGCTGCCGATCGCCCGTTCCTGACGCTCAGCTGAGATACGAGGCGACGAACGTACCGTGCGGGCGCGCCGCCGTGAAGCGGCCGAGCGCGAACGGCGCCGGGCTCACCGGCGGCCGGCTCCCGGTGATGAGCGCGGCCATCATCTCGCCGACCGCGGGCGCCAGCTTGAAGCCGTGGCCGCTCATGCCAGTCGCGATCCAGAAGCCGCGCACGGGCGATTCGTCGAGGATCGGCATCCAGTCCGGCGTGATGTCGAACGCTCCCGCCCAGCCCCGCCGGTAGCGCGCGTCGCCGAGCCGCGGGATCGCGCGGCCGGTGCGCGCCAGCACTTCCGTGGCCTCGTCGAGGCTCACATCACCACCCAGCGCGTCGGGCTCCATCGGATGCTGGGTCTCGTCGTCGGTGAGCGAGCCGGTCAGCGTGAGGCCGCCGCTCTCGGGACGCGCGTAGCTACCGCCCGCGAGGTCGAGGTAGACCAGGTGCGGCGGTCCGAAGGCGGCGTCGCGCTCGACCACGAAGACGGGGTGACGGCCGACGACGATCGGCAGCGTGACGCCGGCCAGCTCCCCCACGGCCTTCGACCAGAGCCCCGCCGCGTTGACGACCACCGGCGCGTCGATGCGCTCGCCCGCCGAGGTCTCCACGCCGGTGACGCGGCCGCGGGCCGTGCGCACCGCGACGACCTCGACGCCCTGCTCGATGCGGACCCCGCCACGCCGAGCCGCCTCGGCATAGCCGATCGTCACCGCGGTCGGGTCGCCGTAGCCAGAATCCGGCTCGTAGAGGACGGCGCCGAGATGCTCGGGGTCGATCCGTTGCTCGATGCGGGCGAGATCACCGGGCTCGAGAATCTCCGCCCGCACGCCGAGCGGGCGCTGAAGCCGTACGGTCTCCTCGAGCTTGGGACGCATCGCGGCGGAGACGCCGATGAGGACGCCGCAGCCGATGTAGCCCGACTCGCCGCCGACCGCCTCGCCG
>DASRIY010000397.1:0-6358 GCA_035649755.1 Candidatus Methylomirabilota bacterium | reverse complement strand
GTCGTGTCGGGCGAGCCGCTCTTCGCCTCGACCGACAAGTTCGATTCGGGCACGGGCTGGCCGAGCTTCGTGCGTCCGCTCGAGAAGACCAACGTGACCGAGCACGCCGACACAACGTACGGGATGGAGCGCGTCGAGGTGCGCTCGGCGCACGCCGATTCGCACCTGGGCCACGTCTTTCCCGACGGTCCCGGGCCGGACGGGCTCCGCTACTGCATCAACTCGGCGTCGCTCCGGTTCATCCCGGCCGCGAAGCTCGAGGAGGCCGGCTACGGCCAGTACAAGACGCTCTTCGAGAAAGCGAAGCCGGCCCGGTAGCCGGGAAGGGCGCGCGGGGCGACGCGATCAGCGATCGGCGCCGAGCTTGGTCGCGCCGCTGTTCGTCTTGAGGTGCGTCAGGCTCCCCAGGTCCTTGAGCGCGGTCACCATCTCGACCGGGATCGGCTGCGAGCTGAGGGAGCCGTCCTCGTTGATGCGGGCGTAGACACGAGTGGCCTTGCCCTCGCTCACCGGGGCGCCGGTGACCGCATTCTTGGCCTTGCAGTTCCAGTGCAGCGTGCGAGCGCCGACATCGGCGAGGGTGATCGTATTCACGATGCGGTCGCCGTAGGCGGCCGGCCCGATGAAGCGGAAGTGAATCTCGCCCATCACGAACGTCGTGCGGTTGTTCTTGATCATCTGCTCGATCGGATAGCCGATCACCCGGAACAGCTCGTGCTCCGTGTCGTTGAACCAGGCGACGATGCGCGGGTAGTACACGAGCCCGAACGGATCCGACTCGCCCCAGTTGACGGTGATCTCCTTCCAGTACATCGCCATGATGCGTTCCTCCCCGGCCCGCGGCCCGTCAGGCCCGTATACGGGATAGCCGTGCCGGCGTCAAGTCGGCCCGGCCGGTCTAGGCCTGCGCCAGGAGCCAGCCGGTCAGCGCGTCGAACGAGGAGAAGCGGTGCGCGGCATCGGGGCAGCGGCCGAAGCCGTAATCGGCATGGAGAAACGGCACGCCGCACTCCCGCGCCGCCGTCTGATCGCCGGGCGTGTCGCCGACGAAGACGGGGTGCCGGAGCCGGTTGCGCTCGATCAGCATCTTCAGATTGGCCGGCTTGGTGAGCCCGGTGTTGCCCCAGCACTCGAAGTCCCGAAAAAAGCCGCCGAGCCCGGACCATCGCTGAAACGTCTCGATGTAACCGGCCTGGCAGTTGCTCACGATGAAGAGCGGATAGCGCGCGGCCAGCCGTCGAAGCCCGACGTCGACATCGGGAAAGAGATCGCCGCCGCGCTCGCCGATGAGACGCACGTCCTCGACCGCGGTCTCCGCCGCGAGCGCGACCAGATGCGCCTCCGGGAGTCCGGCGAAGACGTCGCGGATGCACTGCTCGTGCGGCGTGCCGGTGACGCGCCGGACGTCGTGCTCGGTGATCGGCCGGAAGGCGATGCCGAGCCGCTCGAGCAC
Organism: Candidatus Methylomirabilota bacterium; assembly: GCA_035649755.1. Lineage (GTDB taxonomy): Bacteria > Methylomirabilota > Methylomirabilia > Rokubacteriales > CSP1-6 > AR31. The sequence continues at coordinate 4,905 of DASRIY010000397.1, read as the reverse complement.
GAGATTCCAGCCCATCGCGCACGTCACCGAGGTGTCCCACAACGTTCCGTCGAGGTCGAAGACGACCGAGTCGATTAGAATCGTGCCCATGGAGGGATCAACCATGCGCCGCTTCGTGTTGATCGTGCCGCTCGTGCTCCTCGTCGGTGTGATGCCGGGCCTCGCCCAGCAGTCGCACGTGCTGATGACGCCCGACGCGCTCAAGTGGGTCGACCCGCCGACTTTCCCGGGCGCGAAGCTGGCGATCGTCCAGGGTGATCCGGGCAAGGAGGGTCTCTTCGTCTACCGCGTGAAGCTCCCGGCGAACTACAAGATCGCGCCCCACTTCCACAAGTCCGGCGAGAACGTCACGGTGCTCTCCGGCGTGTTCTTTATCGGTATGGGCGAGGTCTTCGACCAGAAGGCCGCCACGGAGATGAAGGTCGGCTCGTTCGTCGGCATCCCCGCCACGCATCGGCACTTCGCGTTCGCGGGCCCGGAGGAAACGCTGATCCAGGTTCACGGCGTCGGGCCGACGGACATCACGTTCGTCAATGCGGCCGACGATCCGCGCAAGAAGTGAAAGTGCTCGGGGCGGCCGCGGCGCGATCGCCGGGCCGCCCCGAATCGACGCCTAGTGCCCGCCGCCGGCTCTGACCCAGCCGCCGTGCACCGGATGGTGCGAGCAGATGAACTCCAGGAACGCCGGCTGGCCCTTGGCGTTCTCGTCGAGAGCGCGCTTGAGGGCCGGAATCACCTCTGACGGTGAGGTCACGTCCTCGCTGTAGAAGCCGACCGACTTCGCCATGTTGGCCATGCACGCCGTGGCGTGATCCGACACCTTCCAGGTGTAGGGATCGTGGCCGCCGCCCCAGAAACCGGGACCGTAGCCCGAGTAGCCGCCGTTGTTGATGTGCAGCGTGGTGATGCCGATCTTGTAGCGCGCGACCGCCTCGAAGTTGCCCATCATGTAGCAGACCCCCGCGTCGCCGGTGACGTGGACGCACTGGCGGTCGGGGAAGGCGAGCTTGGCGCCGACGGCGCCGGCCAGGCTGAAGCCGAGCGTGGACACGTTGCCCCAGCCCAGATGGCCGCGCGGAATCTGCGCCTCGTAGACGGTGCTGGTCTGGTCGCGCGTGTTCCCGGAATCGGCGGTGACGAACGAGCTCTTCGGATCGAGCACCTTCATGAGATCGCCGAGCACGCGATACGGATTGATCGGCGTTTCGTTCGACTCCATCCACGGCCGGAACTTCGCCATGAACGCTTCCTTGCCCTTCTTGATCTCCTCGACCAGCTCCGGCCGCTTCTTCGGGCCGCGCGCCGACAGCTCGGCGATCAGCGCCTGCAGCGTCAGCTTCGCGTCGCCGACCACCGCGTGGCGCGTCTCGTAGCTCCGGTTGAGGTCGAGGATGTCGACAGTGCACTGGATGATCGTCTTCTTGTCCGGGCTCGGAATCGCGTGGCTGAACCGGTTGGGGAAGAGGCTCGAGCCGATCGAGAACAGGAGGTCGCACTTGGTGAGGAAGTGATCGGCCAGCGAGCCGCGCACGCCTACCGAGAGCGGGTGGTTCTCCGGGAAGGCGCCCTTTGCCTTGAGCGTCGTGAGCACCGGCACCTGCGCGAGCTCCGCGAACTTCAGGAGCTCGGCGGTGGCGTCGGCGTAGTAGACGCCCTCGCCGACGTAGAGCAGCGGGTCCTTTGCCGCCAGCAGCGCCTTGACGGCCGACTTCACGTCGTCAGGATCGGGGCCCGAGCGCCAGCCCTTCACGGGCGAGTAGGGATGCTCGTCGGTGTCGTACTCGCCGAGGTCGCGCGGAACGATGAGCAGTACCGGGCCGGGGCGCCCCGACCGGAGATGCGTGAACGCGCGGCGCACGTAGTCGGGGATGAGCTCGGCGCGGTCGACCTTGCCGACCCACTTGGTGACCGACTTGAGCGCTTCCGCCATGTCGAAGTGCGTGTGGCGGCTCGCGCCCTGGCCCACGCCCTCGGTGATGACCAGGATCGGCGACGAGTCTTCCCACGCCTGCCCGATCGCGCCGTAGGCCATCTGGATGCCAGCGGCGTTGAGGTTCGCCATGATCGTGCACACGCCGATCTGCTTGCCGCAGGTGACGCGCGAGAACGCGTCGGCGACGGCGACCGCGAACCGCTCCTCGCCCATCATCAAAATCGGCACGCCCTCTTCCCCGAGCGCGTTGTTGACGTGGTTGGTTGGATAGCAGCTCACCCAGGGAATGCCCTCGGCCTTCAAGGCGCGCGCGAAGCCGTTGGCCGCTTTGACTTTCATGGACGGTTTCCTCCTGGCCCCCTCCTATCGCGACGGAGCCAATCCTGTCAAGAAGCACCGTGGTAAGCTTGCGCAACCCTGACGGACTTCCTTCTCACTGCCGAGAGGAGAGAGGCCATGACCCCTCGTCGCCTCGTGTCGATCCTGACCCTGGCCCTGACCCTGATCGCCGCGCAAGGGCCCGCGCCCGCGGCGGCGCAGTCGCAGATGACGTGGGCGGTGCACATCACGCTGTCGCCCGTCTGGTTCGATCCCGCCGAGCACACCGGGATCATCACGATCATGAAGGTCCTCTACGCGGTCCACGACGCGATGGTGAAGCCGATGCCCGGCAACTCCATGGCGCCGTCGCTCGCCGAGTCCTGGACCATGTCCAAGGACGGGCTCGTCTACGAGTTCGTCGTGCGCAAGGGCGTCGTCTTCCACAACGGCGACACCCTGACGGCCGAGGACGTGAAGTTCTCGTTCGATCGCTACCGCGGCTCCGCGGCCAAGCTCTTGAAGGACAAGGTCGCGTCCGTCGAGATCGTCGACCCGTACCGGATCCGCTTCAAGCTGAAAGAGGCCTGGCCCGACTTCATGACGTTCTATGCGACGCCGGCCAGCGGCGCGGCCTGGATCGTCCCCAAGAAATACGTGGAGAAGGTCGGAGACGAGGGTTTCAAGAAGGCGCCGATCGGCGCGGGCCCGTACAAGCTCGTGTCGTTCAATCCTGGCGTCGACCTGGTGCTGGAGGCGCACGACCGCTACTGGCGCAAGACGCCGGCCGTCAAGCGGATGGTGTGGAAGACCGTGCCCGAGGACCTGACGCGCCTGGCGATGCTCAAGCGCGGCGAGGTCGACGTGGCGTACTCGCTGCGCGGGCCGCTCGGTGAGGAGGTCAGGCGCACGCCCGGCCTCAAGCTGATGCCTACCGTGATCGCGGGCACGCAGTGGCTCAACTTCGGGCCGCTGCAGTGGGATCCGAAATCCCCCTGGCACGATCGACGCGTGCGTTTGGCGGCAGCGCTGGCCTTCGACAAGAACGCGATCAACCAGGCCGAGACGCTGGGGTTCTCGAAGCCGACCGGCGCGATCATCCCCGCGGCCTTCGAATACGCCCTGGCGATCCCGCCCTATCCGTACGATCCGGCGCAGGCCAAGAAGCTCCTGGCTGAGGCCGGCTATCCAAACGGCCTCGACGCCGGCGAGTACGCGTGTGACGCGTCCTACTCGACCGTGGCCGAGGCGATCGGCAATTATCTGGGCGCCGTCGGTATCCGCACCAAGCTGCGGCCGATGGAGCGCGCGGCGTTCCTCGGCGCGTGGAAGGACAAGAAGATCATCGGGCTCCTGCAGGCGGGCGCCGGCGGGCTCGGCAATGCGGCGACCCGCGTCCAGAACTACTTCGTCAAGGACGGCGTCTACACCTGGGGCGGCTATCCCGACATCGACGACCTGTTCATTCAGCAGGCGCGCGAGCTCGACCCGAAGCGCCGTGAGACGCTGCTGCACCAGATCCAGCGGCTGGCCCACGACCGGGTCATGCACGCGCCGCTGTGGGAGCTGGGCTTCCTGAACGCGATCGGACCGCGCGTGGAGGAATCAGGGCTCGGCCTCATCGCGCTCCATCCGTACTCGGCGCCGTACGAGGATCTCAAGGTCAAATGACCCTCCGGACGCGACCAATCCATCCGCTGTTCGGCGCCGAGTTGATCGGCGTCGACGTCCGGCGCGTCGCCGACGACATCTTCGCGGCTCTCGTTGAGGCGTTCAACGAGCATTCGGTGCTGCTCTTCCGCGGCCAGCGGCTCGACGACGCCGAGCAGGTCGAATTCAGCCGCCGCTTCGGGCCACTCGAGGCGACGATCCGCACCGTCGTCTCGCACCAGGGCTATCTGCCGGAGATTTCCAATCTCGCGAACGTCGACGCCGACGACCGTCTGATCCCCTCGGGCGACAAGCGCATCCTCTTCAACGCCGGCAATCAGATGTGGCACACCGACAGCTCGTTCAAGCGCGTGCCGGCGCTGGCCTCGCTGCTCTCGGGCCGCGAGGTGCCGCCCGAGGGCGGTGAGACCGAGTTCGCCAGCATGCGGGTCGCGTACGAGCGGCTGCCCGACGCTACCCGGAGGCTCCTGGAGGGGCGCATCGCCATCCACAGCTTCGAGTACTCACGCGGTCTGGTCGGCGACGGGCTCCTGGCGCCCGAGCACGCCGCGCAGGTGCCGCCTGTACCGCAGGCGCTGGTGCGGGCCAATCCCGTGAACGGCCGCAAGGCGTTCTTCGTCGCCTCGCACGCCTGCGAGGTCGTCGGCATGCCGACCGAGGCGGCCCGCACGCTCCTGCGCGATCTGCTGGATCGTGCCACCGCGCCGGATCTCGTCTACACCCACTGCTGGCAGCCGGGCGACATCGTGATGTGGGACAACCGCTGCGTCCTCCACCGCGGCCGCCCCTGGGACGTCGGGCGTTATCGCCGCGTGATGCATCGGACGACCGTCGCGGGCGACGGCCCGACCGCCCCTGATGTCACCGGGATCACGGTCGCCCCGGCCCGCGAGGCCGATCGCGCCTGGTGCCGCGCCCAGCTCACGGCCGCCGGAGTGCCAGCCATCGGATGACGATCTGGCGGAGGCCGCGCTGGTCACGCG
>DASRIY010000396.1:0-38573 GCA_035649755.1 Candidatus Methylomirabilota bacterium | reverse complement strand
CGGCGGGTTCCCCGACCGAGCGGCCGGACCCGGCTGATTCCCATCGTTCGCGGGGCTCGGCGCTGAGGGCGCGCTCGGCGCCGGGGGCGCCTCGTCGGTCTTCGGCCGCTCGCCGAGGGCGACGAGATCGATCTTCTCCTGCGCGTCCCGAACGGCGCGAAGCGACAGGCCGTCGACCTCGATCGCTCCGATCGTGAACGCGCGCGCCACCATGTCCGCGTCGTTGATCTTGACGCTCAGCCCGGGAACCGCGAGGAACGGGTCGGTACGCCCGGTCTGGAGCACCTCGAGCCCGTTGAGCGCGACGCCGCCCTTGACGGTGCCGCGCTTGAGGCCGGTGGGGGCGAGCTCTATCGCCAGCGCCAGGGCGGCATTCACCTTGCCCGCGCGCGGCGCGGCCGGCGCGCTCGCCAGATAGGGGTGTATGGGCGCCAGGTCGAAGCCGTCGACCGTGACGCGCGCCGATACGGCGAGGGGCACGATCGCCAGCGAGTCGGCGGTCGCTGCGATCGAAGCGCCGTTCAGCCTGAGCTTCACGTCGAGATTTCCGGGGCGCGCGCCCTCGCCGATCATAAGATTGCGCGCCTCGAGGCTCACCTCGTCGGCGCGCCAATCGCTCTCCGGTGACGTCGTCGCGTCGCGCATGAGTACCTGAACGCGCTGCAGCGAGATCCGGTCGATCTGGACCGTCCACTTGGCCGACGAGGCGGACTCCTTGGACGCCTCCGCCTTGTTGCCCTTGAGCCGGTCCAGGACGTCCGAGAAGTCGAACTCGGTGGGGCCGCGGCGCAGGATGCTCGCCTTCGCCCCGACGAGCGAGATCTCCTTGACCCGGACCGTGCGGAACAGGAAGGGCAGATAGCCGATGCGGACGTCCAGGCGCTCAAGCTCGAGGGCGCGCTCGTTCACGCCCTGCTTGAGAAACCTGACGCTCTTCAGGGCGACGTGACCGGTGAAGAGGTTCAGGTCGACGTCGTCGATAGCGAGGATACGTCCGGTGAGCTTTGGGACCTGATCGACCGCGACCCGGCGTACGATCTCCGGAAGGATCGCGAGGCCCACCGCGACGATCACCACCAGCCCCGCGAGGACCGCGACCAGGATCTTGCGGACGCGGCCGGACAACCGAAGCATCAGACCTCCACGAGCACCTTCATGACCGGCCCTCCGCCGAGCGCCTCTTCCATCCCGCGCTGGAGTGATTCGAGGGGAATGCGGCGGCTCACGAGGGGCCCTACCGGCACGGCCCCCGACGCGACCAGGCGGATCGCCTCCTCCCAGTCGGCGCGCGCGTAGAGCCGGCTGCCGTGCATGACGAGCTCACGGGCGAACATCTGATAGAGGTTCACCGGAACCGGCTCGGCGTGGATCGCCACGATGCTCACGGTGCCCCAGACGCGCACCACGTCGGCGACGGCGCGCGCGGCGAGGGGGTTGCCGGTGACCTCGAAGGCGACGTCCACGCCGGTGCCGTCCGTCCACTGATCGGTCCACTTGACCACGTCCGTGCCGGGGCCGACGCGTTCCAGGCCGAAGGCCTCGAGGATGTCGAGCCGGAACGGATTCACTTCCGCGATCGCGACGCGCGCGCCGCGGTGGCGGGCGACCAGCGCGATCAGCGTGCCGATGGGCCCGCCACCGAAGACGAGCACCGCGTCGCCGCGCTTGACGTCGGCGCGATTGACGTCGTGCACGGCGACGGCCAGGGGCTCGATCAGCGCGGCGTGGTCGTCGCTGATCGAATCCGGCACGCGCAGGAGCCGCGAGGCACTGACGGCCCAGTACTCGCGCATCCCGCCCGGAAGATCGACTCCGAGAACCTTGAGCTGGTAGCAGAGGTAGGAGGCGCCCATGCGGCAGGCGCGGCAAGCTCCGCAGCAGACGACGGGCTCGACCACCACGCGATCGCCCGAGGTGAATCCGCTGGCCCCGGGCGCCTCGACGACCTCGCCGAAGGTCTCGTGGCCGATGACGCCACCCTTCGGGACGCGATGGTCGAGATGTCCCTGGAAGATGTGCAGGTCCGTCCCGCAGATGCCGACGCGGCGGACCCGCAGGAGCGCCTCATCGCCGCCGGGCGCGGGCTTCTCCATCTCGCCCGTCGTGAACGTCCTCGCACCCTGATAGAAGGCGGCTCGCATGCGACCTCTAGCTCTAGCTGCGCTCGTATCCCGCTTGCTTCATGCAGTCGCTGAACGCGCTGGCCTGCCGCGATTCCAGGACCGCCAGGCGCCCCACGTCGAGGGGACCGCCGAGGATCAGATCGGGCCCCGGCCCGATGAGGAAGGCGTTCCGGGCGCACGCGGTCTCGACCAGCGATACCTCCGGGAACATCGCGCCGGGCTTCTTCCACTCGGTACCGCGGAGGTCGAGGACACAGCCCGAGAGCAGCATCGCCACCGCCAGAAGCGCCAGGGCTCGCATAGAGTCTCCTCAATATCGCGCGCCTCGGACGGCGGGGCCCCAGCCCGCGGCATCCTGCGGCTCGCACCACCGGTCTTCGAGAGCCTAGAGAATACCAGGGAACGGCTCGGGCGGGCTTGCCGAGCGATCGGGCGATTCGCCCGGTGCTCCGACGGGGTCCCCATGCGAAAAACCGCAAATTTACGGGTCCTCCGCGATGGCACGAGTCACGCATTAGCTCTGGGCCAAGGAGGACGGACGATGGGACTCGAGAACCTGATCGCGTACGGTGTGGTGTTCGGTGTTCCGCTCTGGCTCGTGACCGAGGAGCTCCTGCACCGGGTCGGCCCGAGCCTCAGGGCGGCCGCGGTCCGGGTGCGTGTGCACCGCGCCCCCAAGGGCGCGCCGGCGCACGCCCACATCGCCAGCTGCTAGCCCGGCCGCGCACCCCGCTCGCGCTCCCCGGCGGCCCGTTGTAGAGTGTCGGCGCGCCGAGTCCACCTGGCGCGCGCATCGCACCTCGGGGCAGGAGGGGAGCCATGCTGAGCGAGTTCAAGACGTTCATCATGCGGGGCAACGTCGTCGACCTCGCGGTCGGCGTGATCATTGGCGCGGCGTTCGGCACCATCGTCACCTCGCTCGTCAACGACATCCTGATGCCGCCGATCGGCCGGTTCCTCGGAGGCGTCGACTTCAAGGATCTCTTCATCAGCCTGTCCGGGCAGTCGTTCCCGACGCTCGCCGCTGCGAAGGCCGCCGGGGCGCCGACGCTCAACTACGGCGTGTTCCTCAACGCGATCATCAACTTCCTCATCGTGGCGTTCGCCGTCTTCCTGCTGGTCCAGCAGGTGAATCGCCTGTTCCCGAAGCCGGCGCCCGCGCCGACGAAGGAATGCTCGTGGTGCGCGGCGATGATCCCCGAAAAAGCCAAGCGGTGCCCGCACTGCACGTCGAACCTGGCCGCGGCCTGAGCGAGGTCGCGCGCGGAGGTACCCGCCGGGCGTGACCGTGGGCTCGTTTCCCCACGGCCTGCGCGCGCTGAACCACGCCGACTTCCGCCACTTCTTCCTCTCGCAGTTCGTGGCGCAGATCGGCAGCTGGATGCAGAACGTCGCACAGGCCTGGCTGGTCCTGCAGCTCACCAACTCGCCGTTCCGCCTGGGGCTGCTCGCGACGCTCCAGTTCTCGCCGGTGCTGCTCTTCTCGATCGTCAGCGGCGCCGTCGCCGACCGACTGCCCAAGCGCCGGCTGCTCATCGCCACCCAGACGACGCTCGCCTGCCAGGGGCTCTTGCTGGCGCTCCTGGTCGCCACCGAGCACGTCGAGTACTGGCACGTGGCCCTGCTGGGGCTGGCCCTCGGCTTCGCCAACGTCGTCGATCAGCCGGCGCGCCAGTCGTTCCTGATCGAGATGGTGGGCCGGAACGACGTGTCGAGCGCGGTCGCCCTCAACTCGGCCGGATTCAACCTCGCCCGGATCATCGGCCCGGCGATCGCCGGGGTCGTCATCGGGCGCTTCGGAGTGGGGCCCACGTTCCTCATCAACGGCCTCGGCTTCACCGGCGTCATCGTCACGCTGCTCCGGATGAAGACACCGGATCCGCCGCCGGGTCCACCGCGCGCGTCGATCTTCGAGGAGATCGCCGAGGGGGTGCGCTACGCGGCCGGGACGCCGCGCCTGCGGCTCGCGATCGGGCTGGTGTTCGTGGTGAGCCTCTGCGTCTTCAACTTCAGCGTGTACGTGCCGCTCCTGGCCAGGGACGTCCTGGGACTCGGCGCGGAGGGGTTCGGGTTCCTGATGGCCTCGCTCGGCGTCGGGGCGGTCGGGGGCGCCTTGACGGTCGGCGCGCGCGCGTCGCGCTTTCCGTCGGTGCGCTCCATGCTGGTGGCGGCGGCCCTGGCGCTCGGCATGCTGTCGGCGCTCGGCTTCATCCGCCGCATCGAGCTCGCCGTGCCCCTCCTGTTCCTGACCGGCTACTGGGGCATCATGCTCATGGCGAGCTGCAACACGTCGATCCAGCTGCAGGCGCCCGATGCGCTGCGCGGCCGCGTGATGAGCATCTACACCTGGGTGTCGGGCGGAGTCTTCCCGATCGGCGCCTTCGTCGTCGGCTCGATCTCCGAGGGCTGGGGCGTCTCGACCGCGTTTCTCTTCAACGGCACGCTCGGCCTCGCCGCCGTGGCCGCGCTCGCTCTCTGGTGGCAGTGGCGCCGGGGGTGACGGCGCCTACCTTCTCGGGTAGCCCTTCGTACCGAGCGCCGCGGTGATCTCGTCGAGAACGACCGGATCATCGATCGTCGCGGGCACCACCCACTCGTGGCCGTCGGCGATCTTCTTGATCGTGCCGCGCAGGATCTTGCCCGAGCGCGTCTTGGGCAGACGCTGCACGACGAGCGCGGTCTTGAACGCGGCGACCGGGCCGATGTGCTCGCGCACGCGCTCCACGAGCTCGCGGACGATGTCGGCATCGCTGCGCGCCACACCGGCCTTGGTGACGACGAACCCCACGGGCACCTCGCCCTTGATCTCGTCGGCGACGCCGACGACCGCGCACTCGGCCACGTCGGGATGGGCGGCCAGGACTTCTTCCATGCCGCCGGTCGACAGCCGGTGCCCCGCGACGTTGATGATGTCGTCCACGCGGCTCATGATGTAGACGTAGCCGTCCTCGTCGCGATAGCCGGCGTCGCCCGTCAGGTAGTGGCCGGGATGCTTCGCGAGGTAGGACTTCTCGTATCCAGCGTCGTTGTTCCAGAGAGTCGGCAGGCACCCCGGCGCCAGCGGCAGGCGCAGCGCGATCGAGCCGATCTGACCCGGCGCCATCTCCGTATTGTCCTCGCCCAGCACGTGCACGTCGTACCCCGGCACGGGCTTGGTGGGCGAGCCGGCCTTCACCGGCAGCATGCCCAGCCCGACGCAGTTGGCAGCGATGGGCCACGCGGTCTCGGTCTGCCACCAGTGGTCGACGACGGGGACGCGCAGCTTCTCCTCGGCCCAGTGCAGCGTGTCCGGGTCGCAGCGCTCGCCGGCGAGAAAGAGCGTGCGGAACCGCGAGAGGTCGTACTTGGCCATGTAGGTCCCGTTCGGATCCTCTTTCTTGATCGCGCGGAAGGCCGTCGGCGCCGTGAAGAGAGCGTTCACGCCGTGCTCGGCGATGAGACGCCAGAACGCGCCGGGATCCGGCGTGCCGACCGGCTTGCCCTCGTAGAGGATCGTGGTGCAGCCCTTGAGGAGCGGCGCGTAGACGATGTACGAGTGGCCGACCACCCAGCCGATGTCCGAGGCGGCCCAGAAGACCTCGCCCGAGCCCATGCCGTAGACCGAGCCCATCGACCACTTGAGCGCAACGGCGTGGCCGCCGTTGTCGTGCACGACGCCCTTGGGAATGCCCGTCGTGCCTGACGTATAGAGAATGTAGAGCGGATCGGTCGCGGCGACCGGGACGCAATCGACCGGCTGCGCGCCGGCCAGCGCCTCGCCCCAGTCCTGATCTCGCCCGCGCACCAGTGTCGCCGTCTGCTGCGGCCGCTGGAGGATCACGCAGCGAGGCACCTTGTGCTGCGCCAGCTCGATGGCGCCGTCGAGCAGCGGCTTGTAGGCGATCACGCGGTTGACCTCGATGCCGCACGAGGCCGAGAGGATCAGCCTGGGCTTGGCGTCGTCGATGCGCTTGGCCAGCTCGCCCGGCGCGAAGCCGCCGAAGACAACGGAGTGGATCGCCCCGAGCCGCGCGCACGCGAGCATCGCGATGACCGCCTCGGGCACCATCGGCATGTAGATGATCACGCGGTCGCCCTTCTCGACGCCCTGACGCCGCAGCATGCCGGCGCAGAGCGCCACCGCGTCGCGGAGCTCGCGGTAGGTGTAGGCGCGCACCGTGCCGGTCACCGGGCTGTCGTACACGAGCGCGCGCTGCTTGCCGCGCCCGCGGTCCACGTGCAGGTCGAGCGCGTTGTAGCAGGTATTCAGCTCGCCTCCGGTGAACCAGCGGTAGAAGGGCTTGCGCGAATCGTCCAGCACGCGGTCCCAGCGGCGATCCCAGTGAACGTCCGCCGCGGCCGCCGCCCAGAAGCCATCGGGGTCGCGCATCGACCACGCGTATGTCTCGCCGTAGACGCTCTTCGTCATGTCAGGCCTCCCTGATCCACAGGCGGGCGAACGTTATCACGACCGGGGCGCCGGGTAATGGGCGCCCTCGATCCCTGGTCCGCAGCTTTCTCTTGACAATCTCGATCGACAATGGGTACTTTCCCATCCGAGCATTGGAATGACCCCCCTCGAGCCAGGCCGCTCGGGATCCAAGTACGCGCGATGTAAAGCGCGGGTTGGCGTACCCCTGCGATGTCTCGGATGACGTAACCCTCGGCCAGGCGACGACGAAGCCAAAGGATATCGGCCGGGAGGACGGGCTGAGAATCGCGCCCGTCCCCCGGCCTTTTACGTTCTGGAGGGACCGATGAGCGAAGCCGTGAAGGAAACGAAGGCGCAGCGTGTCGAGCGGCTCAAGCGCGAGCTGAATCCGTGGGAGGCCCACGCCGAGATCGAGCGCTTCGCCCGCGATGGCTGGGACTCGGTCCCGCCGGAGTGGCTCGGGACGTACTTCCGCTGGTGGGGCATCTACACCCAGGGCGACGGCGTCGGCGCGGTCGGCGGCAAGGGCGGGGAAGGCAAGGCGGTCCGGCACTTCATGGTCCGTATCCGCATTCCCAACGGCATCATTGAATCCTCGCAGCTCAGAACCATCGCCGACCTCGCGGAGCGGCACGGTCACGGCGTCGCCGACATCACCGTGCGCCAGAACTTCCAGCTCCACTGGGTCACCCTCGACGCGCTGCCCGAGGTCTTCCGCGCGCTCTGGCTGCAAGGCGTGACGTCGATGGGCTCGTGCGGGGACGTGACCCGCAACGTCACCGGCTGCCCCGTCGCCGGCCTCGATGCCGACGAGCTGATCGATGCCTCGCCCATCGTGCTCGAGGCGACGCGCATGCTGAACGGCAACCCCGTCTTCTACAACCTGCCGCGGAAGTTCAAGGTCTCGATCTCGGGCTGCCGCGCGTGGTGCACGTATCCCGAGATCAACGACATCGGCCTCACCGCGACGCGCCATCCGGCCGGCGAGATCGGCTACACGGTCAGGGTCGGCGGCGGGCTCTCCACCGATCCGCACCTCGGCGTGCGGCTCGACGGGTTCGTGCCGCCGGCCCGCGCGCTGGCGGTCGTTCGCGCGATCGCCGAGATCTTCCGCGAGTCCGACGTGCTCCGGCAGAACCGCGAGCGCGCGCGCCTGAAGTTCCTGTTCGTGCACCACGGCTGGACCGCCGACCGGTTCCTGGCGGCGATCGAGGAGCGCCTGGGATCGCCGCTGCCGCGGGGCGTGCCCGAGGACGCGCCGGACGACGCATACCGCGACCACGTGGGGATTCATCCGCAAAAGGCGCCGGGCACCTGCTACGTCGGCGTCGCCGTACTGCGTGGGCGGCTCAGCGCCGAGCAGATGCGGGTGGCCGCGAAGCTGGCCGACCGCTACGGCACCGGCGCCCTCAGGACCACCAGCATGCAGAATCTCGTGATCCCCAACGTGCCGACGGGCCGCGCCGGCGCCCTCGTGCGGGAGCTCGAGGCGGCCGACTTCGCGCTCGACGCCTCGCCGTTCCGGCGCGGGACCGTGGCCTGCACCGGCACCGAGTTCTGCAAGCTGGCGCTCACCGAGACCAAGGGCTTCGCCCGCGGCCTCGTGGAGGCGCTCGAGCAGCGGCTGCCCGGGTTCGAGCAGCATCTGCGGATCAACGTCACCGGCTGCCCGAACAGCTGCGGCCAGCACTGGATCGCCGACCTCGGCCTCGAGGGCAAGAAGATCAAGGTCGACGGCGCGCTCGTCGACGCCTACTACTTCTGCGTGGGCGGCGGGGTCGGCCGCCATCAGGCGGTGGCGCGGCCCATCGGTCTCCGGCTGCCGGCGACCGCGGTGGCGCCGGCGATCGAGCGGTTGCTACGCACGTTCCTCGGCGAGCGGCGGCCGAACGAGAACTTCCGCCAGTTCTCGGCGCGCCACACCGACGACGAGCTGCGCGGCCTGCTCGCCGGCGAGCTGGTCGAAGCGGTGACCCGTGACGTGGCGGCCGAGCGGCCGCCGCAGGGTGTCGACGGCTGAGATGGGCTACTTCACCGTGCTCCTCGACCTGACGCAGCGTCACTGCGTGATGGTGGGCGGCGGGCCGATCGCCGAGCGGCGGGTCCTTTCGCTCCTGGAGGCGGGCGCGCAGGTGACGGTGATCAGCCCGCGCGCGACGCCGGCGCTGGAGGCGCTGGCGCTCGAGGGGCGGATCGCACTGGAGTCGCGGACCTACGAGGAGGGCGATCTGGCGGGCGCCCAGCTCGCGTTCGTGGCCACCGCCGCGCGCGAGGTGAATCTGGCGGTGGCGCGCGAGGCGCGGGCGCGCGGGGTCTGGATCAACGCCGCCGACGATCCGGCCCACTGCACGTTCATCCTTCCGGCGATCGTGCGGCGAGGGGATCTCACCGTCTCGGTCGCGACGGGCGGCACCAGCCCCGCCCTCTCCCGCGCCATCCGCGAGGAGCTCGAGACGTACCTGACCGCGGACTACGCAACGCTGGCCGCGCTGGCGGCCGAGGCGCGGCGTGAGCTGCGCGCGTCCGGGCGGGCCGTGACGGCCGAGGCGTGGCGGCGCGCGCTCGGCCCGGAGGTGCGCCGGCTCATCGTGGAGCGCGGCCGCGACACCGCCAAGCTCCGGCTGCTCGAGCTCCTGGGGGTCGAGACGTGCGCGCCGTAGGCACGGTGGCGCTGGTCGGCGCCGGGCCCGGCGACCCCGGGCTCATGACGGTGCGGGGCCTCGCGCTCCTGCGTCGCGCTCAGGTCGTCGTCTACGACCGGCTCGTCCATCCGAGCCTCCTCGACGAGGCGCCGCGCGCGCGCCGCATCTTCGCCGGCAAGGAATCCGGCCACCACACGCTGCCGCAGGAGCGCATCAACGCGCTCCTGATCATGCACGCCAAGCGCGGGCGCCGCGTCGTGCGGCTCAAGGGCGGCGATCCGTTCGTCTTTGGACGGGGCGGGGAAGAGGCCGACGCGCTGAGCCGGGCGGGAATTCCGTTCGAGGTGGTTCCCGGCGTCAGCTCCGCCGTCGCCGTCCCGGCCTACGCGGGCATCCCGCTCACGCATCGCGGCGTCGCCTCGTCGTTCGCGGTGGTGACCGGCCACGAGGAGGCGGGCAAGCGCGGGTCGAGCGTGGACTGGGCGCGGCTGGCGCGGTCCGTCGACACGCTCGTGATCCTGATGGGCCTCAAGAGCCTGCCCCGCATCGCCCGCGAGCTCATCGCCCACGGGCGCCCAGCCACCACGCCCGCGGCGCTCGTGCGCTGGGGCACCACCGAGGTCCAGGAAACCGTCGTCGGCACGCTCGCCGACATTGCCGCCCGGGCGGCGCGCGCGCGGCTCGAGCCGCCCGTCGTGGCCGTCGTCGGCGACGTCGTCGCGCTGCGCGAGCGCCTGCAGTGGTTCGCCGACAATCACGTGCTCATGGAGATCGCTCAATGAGTGTTCGCCTCTCCGCTCCCATCGGCATCCTCGACGAGCATCCGGAGTGGTCGGCCCGGCTCATCGCCGAGCTCGAGCATCGCCGGCTTCCGTTCGAGAAGATCGATCACTCGAACCACGCCTTCGACCCGCGCGACCGGGTCGCGCGGTACTCCGTCATCGTCAATCGCACGAGCCCCTCCTCGCACCGGCGCGGTCACGGCGGCGTTCTGTTCTACGCCGAGGCGCTCCTGGCGCACTGGGAGGCCCTCGGCATTCCCGTGATCAATCCCGTCCACGCGTACCGGTTCGAGAAGTCCAAGGCGCTGCAGATCGGGCTCTTCGAGCGCCTGGGCGTGAATTATCCGAGGACCGTCGTCTTGAATCATCGCGATCAGGTACTCAAGGCGAGCGGCGAGCTGCGCTTTCCGCTCCTGGTCAAGCCGAACATCGGCGGCTCGGGCGCGCTCATCGAGCGGTTCGATTCGCGCGCCGATCTCGAGGCCCGGGCGGCGGCGCTCGACTTCGGCCCTGACGGCACCGTGCTCGTCCAGGAGTTCGTCGACTCCGAGGGCGGCGCGATCGTGCGCGTCGAGGTGCTCGACGATCGCTATCTCTACGCGATCCGGATCGTCCGCCCGGAGTCCAATTTCAACCTCTGCCCGGCCGACATCTGCCAGGTTCCCGCGGCCGCTCCGGGCGCCGACCTCGGCGCCTGCCCGGTCGACGCGAAGCCCGGCCTCAGCGTGACCCGTTACGACGCGCCGGAGGCGGTCGTCGATCAGGCCCGGGCCCTCGCGCGCGCGGCGTCGATCGACGTCGGAGGAATCGAGTACCTCGTGGGGCGCGCAGACGGCCGCGTCTACTTCTACGACGTCAACGCCACGTCCAACTTCGTCGCCGACGCGCCGGCGGTGCTCGGGTTCGACCCGTTCCCGCGCTTCGTCGACTACATCGTGAGGGTCGCGACCGCCGGAGCGTAGCGCCCCACCGTCCGTCCGGGAGGCACGGCACGACCCCGGGGAGTCCTGGGGTACACTTGCGCCATCCCGTTCGGAGGGGCGTTATGAGCGAGTTTCGCCAGGTTTATCGCACCGAGCTCTCGCCGGTGAGCTTTCTCACCCGTAGTGCCTATGTGTTCCCCGACAAGGTCGCCGTCGTCCACGGTGCGCGCCGGTACACGTACCGCGAATTCGAGACGCGGGTGAATCGCCTGGCCTCCGCGCTGCGCCGGGCCGGTCTCGCCAAGCACGACCGGGTCGCGTTCCTCTGCCCGAATATTCCGGCGATGCTCGAGGCGCACTATGGCGTGCCGGCCGCGGGCGGCGTCCTCGTCGCTATCAACACGCGGCTCAACTCCGACGAGATCGGCTACATCCTCGGCCATTCGGGCGCTCGCTTTCTCTTCGTCGACGCCGAGCTCGAGCCGCTCGTGAAGCCGCTCGATCTCGGCCAGATGCGCGTCGTGCGCGTCGACGACACCGGCAAGCCGGGCGATCCGTACGAGGATTTCCTCGCCGGCGGCTCGCCGGAGCCGGTCGAGAGCTGGCTCGAGGACGAGGAGGAGATGCTCGCCATCAACTACACCTCGGGTACCACGGGCCGGCCCAAGGGCGTCATGTACTCGCACCGCGGCGCCTGGGTCAACGCGCTCGGCGAGCTGATCGAGTCGCAGATGAGCTTCGACGCCCGCTACCTCTGGACCCTGCCGATGTTCCACTGCAACGGCTGGTGCTTCACGTGGGGCGTGACGGCGGTCGGGGGCACCCACATCTGCCTGCGCCGCGTCGAGCCCGGACGCGTGTGGGAGCTGATCGACACCGAGGGCGTCACCCACTACAACGGCGCCCCCACCGTTCACATCGGCGTCGTGAACGATCCGAAGGCGCACAAGCTCGAGCGCCCGGTCACCGTGTGTGTCGCCGGTGCGCCGCCCTCGCCGACGCTCCTGGGCCGCCTGAAGGAGCTCGGCTTCCGGCCCGTGCACGTCTATGGGCTCACCGAGACTTACGGCCCGCACACGGTGTGCGCGTGGCACGAGGAGTGGAACGCGCTGCCGCTCGACGAGCAGTCGCGGCTGGCCGCGCGCCAGGGGCAGGGCTACGCGCTGTTCGACCTCGTACGCGTGGTCGACACCGAGATGAACGACGTGCCGCGCGACGCCGAGACGCTGGGCGAGGTCATCATGCGCGGCAACAATGCCGCCATGGGCTACTTCCAGCAGCGCGACGCGACGGCCGAGGCGTTCCGCGGCGGCTGGTTCCACTCGGGCGACATCGCGGTGTGGCACCCCGACGGCTACGTGGAGCTCCGCGACCGGAAGAAGGACATCATCATCTCCGGCGGCGAGAACATCTCGACGATCGAGGTCGAGCAGGCGGTGGCCCGGCATCCGGCCGTGCTCGAGTGCGCTGTGGTCGCGGTGCCGGACGAGAAATGGGGCGAGCGGCCCAAGGCGTTCGTCACGCTCAAGCCCGGCCGCACCGCGACCGCGCCGGAGATCATCGAGTTCTGCCGCCAGCACATCGCTCACTTCAAGTGTCCCGCGGCCGTGGAGTTCGGCGATCTGCCGAAGACGTCCACCGGGAAGGTTCAGAAGTTCGTCCTGCGCGACAAGGAGTGGAAAGGCCGGGAGAAGCGGATCAACTAGATGCTCCGGCTTGGTGTACTCGATCAGTCGCCGGTGCGCGGCGGCGGCCCGGCCGATGCGATCCACGAGACGCTCGAGCTCGCCGAGATCTGCGATCGCCTCGGGTACTACCGCTACTGGCTCGCCGAGCACCACGCGACGCCGGGGCTGGCGGGCTCGAGCCCGGAGGTCCTGATCGGGCAGGTGGCCGCCCGCACCTCACGAATCCGGGTGGGCTCGGGCGGCGTCATGCTCCAGCACTACAGCCCGCTCAAGGTGGCCGAGAGCTTCCGCGTGCTCGAGGCGCTCTTCCCCGGCCGCGTCGATCTCGGGATCGGCCGCGCGCCGGGAAGCGACCAGCTGACCGCGCGTGCTCTTCGCGAGGACGGAAGCCCGGAATTTTTCCCCCAGCAGGTCGCCGATGTCGTGGGCTATCTGCACGGTGCTTTGCCCCCGGGCCATCCCTACGCGCACGTGCTGGCGATGCCGACCGGGCCGACGGCGCCGGAAGTCTGGCTCCTCGGCTCGAGCGATCAGAGCGCGGCGCTCGCCGCGCACCTCGGCACCGGCTTCTCGTTCGCGCACTTCATCAACCAGGAGGGCGGCGCCGAGGTGACCCGCGCCTATCGCCGGGCGTTCCGGCCGTCGGCGTGGCTCGACGCGCCGCGCTCGAGCGCGGCGGTGTTCGTGGTCTGCGCCGACACCGAGGCCGAGGCGCGGCGTCTGGCGAAGAGCCGCGAGCTCTTCATCGTGCGCCTCTATACCGGCCGGGTGGGGCGCTATCCCTCGAT
The DNA here is from genome assembly GCA_035649755.1 of Candidatus Methylomirabilota bacterium. Taxonomy (GTDB): domain Bacteria; phylum Methylomirabilota; class Methylomirabilia; order Rokubacteriales; family CSP1-6; genus AR31. The sequence continues at coordinate 25,216 of DASRIY010000396.1, read as the reverse complement.
CGAAGAGGCTGAAGCGTACCCCTACACGGAGCGCGAGCTCGCCATCCTGCGCCACGCGCAGGGGCGCACGGTCGCCGGCACGCCCGAGCAGGTGCGCGAGCGGCTCGAAGCGCTCGCCGCGGACTACGAAGCGGACGAGCTCGTCATCGTCTCGATCGCCTACGATCCGAAGGCGCGGCGCCGGTCCTACGAGCTGATCGCCAAGGTCTTCGGTCTCGCGGAGGCGAGCGCGTGAGCCGGCGTCGCAGGGGAATCGGCGCGGTGGCCGTCGTCCTCGCGCTGCTCGGAGGGCTCGGCGTCGTGCACACCCGGACCGTGACGGCGCAGCGACCGGCCGACGCGCCTCGGTTCCAGGTCGCTCCGCAGTGGCCGAAGCCCTTGCCGCACGGCTGGGTCATGGGGCAGGCCGGCGGCGTGGCCGTGGACCGCCACGATCACGTGTGGGTCATCCAGCGCCCGCGCACGATCACCGCGGGCACTCCGGCGCCGCCGGTGCTCGTGTTCGACGCCGACGGCAACCTGCTGCGATCATGGGGCGGACCCGGGGCCGGCTACGACTGGCCCCTGACCGAGCACGGCATGTTCGTTGACCACCAGGACTTTGTGTGGATCGCCGGCAGCGGTCAGAAGGATCACCAGATCTTGAAATTCACCGCGGCCGGAAAGTTCCTGCTGCAGATCGGCAAGGCCGGGGTGACCGGGGGCGACGGCGACACCGCGCATCTCGGGAGCCCGGCGAACGTGAGCGTGGACCCGGCCACGAACGAGGTGTTCGTCGCCGACGGCTACAAGAACCATCGCGTGATCGTGTTCGACGCGCAGACCGGGGCCTACAAGCGTCACTGGGGTGCGAACGGCCGTCCGCCGGGAGAGCCCGGCGTGAAGCCGTTCGACAACCCCGTGCACTGCGTCCGGCTCGCGAAGGACGGCCTGCTCTACGTATGCGACCGGACGAACAATCGGATCCAGGTCTTCAAGAAGGAGGGGACCTTCGTGAAGGAGCTCGTCGTCGCGGCCGCGACGCGCGGCGGCGGCTCGGCCTGGGACGTCGACCTCTCGCACGACACGCCCCAGGCCTGGCTGTACGACGCCGACGGCGAGAACGACCATGTGTGGACGCTCACGCGCCACGACGGCCAGGTCGCCGGCAAGCTCGGGCAGAGCGGGCGCGCACCCGGCGAGTTCCGCGCGATCCACAACCTCGCGGTCGACTCGAAGGGCAACCTCTACACGACGGAAGTGGGCCAGGGCAAGCGCGCGCAGAAGTTCACGTTCAAGGGCTTCGGCGCGGGCGGCTAGGGCAAGCATGGACCGCGGTCTGCGCCACCTGGCCCTCAAGACGCGCGATCTCGAGCGCACCGAGCGCTTCTACGTCGACGTGCTCGGACTCGCGCGCGCGTTTCCCCATGAGGGCATGATCTTCCTCGAGACGCCCGGCGGCCACGATCTCCTGAACTTCGTCGAGACCCGCGGACGGTTCGACCCGTCCGCCGGCGGCTTCGACCACTTCGGCTTGCGGTTCTCGCGCGCCGAGTGGAAGAAGGTCTGCGCGCGCGTGAAGCAGGCGGGCGTCCGGGTCCACGGCCGCCGCGACGGTAGCGCCATCTACATCGAGGACCCGAACGGCTACACGGTCGAGCTGTACTGCGACTGAGCGCCCGCCATGGACGAGAAAAAGCTCCTCGACGAGCAGCTGACCTACTACCGGGCGCGCGCCGGCGAGTACGACGAGTGGTTCCTGCGCACCGGCCGCTACGACCGGGGGCCCGCGCACCGCGCCGAATGGTTCGCCGAGGTCGCGACCGTCGAGGCCGCGCTGCGCGAGGCCGGTCCTCGGGGCGAGGCGCTCGAGCTCGCCTGTGGAACGGGGCTCTGGACGCGCCACCTGGTTTCGCTCGCCGACCGCGTCACCGCGGTCGACGGCTCGCCGGAGGTCATCGCCCTCAACCGAGAGCGCCTGGGTTCGGACCGAGTCGACTACGTCGTCGCCGACATCTTCGCCTGGCGTCCCGCGCGCCCGTTCGACTTCGTGCTGTTCGCGTTCTGGATGTCGCACGTGCCGCCGTCGCGGTTCGGGGCGTTCTGGGCGCTCGTGCGCCGCGCGCTCCGTCCCGGCGGCCGGGTGTTCTTCGTGGACAGCCTCGCCGAGCAGGGCGCGACGGCGCGCGATCAGGCGCCCCCCGACGATTCGGGCGTCGCGCGCCGGCGTCTGAACGACGGACGCGAGTTCGACATCGTGAAGGTGTACTACGAGCCGACGTCGCTGGAGCGCCGGCTGCGGACGCTGGGCTGGGCAGGGTGGATTCGCGCCAGCGGGCGGCACTTTGTCTACGGCACGGTGGCGCCGATCGCTTGACCCTCCCGGACGCATTGCCTACACTTCCAGCACGACTCGCGGTCAAGGGGGCGTAAATGCCGCTTTATCTCGATGTCCACCACAAGATCGACGGACTGAAGGCCGAGGCGCTCGGTCACGCGCACCAGAAAGACCTCGAGGTCCAGCACAAGTATGGCGTTCATTACCTTCGCTACTGGTACGACGAGGGGACCGGCAAGGTGTTCTGCCTGGTGGAGGCCCCCAGCAAGGAAGCGGCGGCCGCCGTCCATCGCGAGGCCCACGGCATGCTGGCGGACGAGATCATCGAAGTGAAGGAAGGATCGTAGCCTGGCGTGCCCGCAGTGCGGACACGCGAACCCGTCCGCCTCCCGGTTCTGTAACAGCTGCGGAGCCTCGCTCGAAGCGCCCTGCCCGTCGTGCGGTCACGGTAACGCCCCCGGAAGCCGGTTCTGCAGCGCCTGCGGCGCTTCGCTGATGCCGGCGACCGCCACCCTTCGCGCCCCGCAGACCTACACCCCCCGGCACCTCGCGGCGCGAATCCTCACCTCCCGCGAGGCGCTCGAGGGCGAGCGCAAGCACGTCACCGTACTGCTGGCCGACCTCAAGGGCTCGATGGAGCTCCTGGTCGACTGCGATCTCGAGGAGGCGCGACGGCTCCTCGACCCGGTCCTCGAGCACATGATGGAGGCCGTTCACCACTACGAGGGCACCGTCAATCAGGTCATGGGCGACGGGATCATGGCCCTCTTCGGCGCGCCGCTCGCTCACGAGGACCACGCCGTGCGCGCCTGCTACGCGGCCCTGCGCATGCAGGAGCGCGTCGCCCGGTACGCCGACCAGATCCAGCGCTCGCACGGCGTGCCCGTGCAGATCCGGATCGGTCTCAACTCGGGCGACGTGGTGGTCCGCTCGATCGGCAGCGATCTGCACATGGACTACACCGCGGTCGGCCAGACGACGCACCTCGCCGCCCGCATGGAGCAGATGGCGAAGCCGGGCTCGAGCCTCCTGACGCCGCCGACCTTGCGGCTCGCCGAGGGCTACGTGCGCGTGCGATCGCTCGGGCCCGTGCCGGTGCGCGGTCTCGCCGATCCGGTGGAGGTGTTCGAGCTGCTCGCCGCGGCGCCGCTGCGGACGCGGCTGCAAGTGTCGGCGGCCCGAGGGCTCACGCGCTTCATCGGTCGCGAGGCGGAGATGGATCAGCTGCGGCGGGCGCTCGAGCGCGCTCGCGCGGGTCGCGGACAGGTCGTCGCGGTCGTCGGGGAGCCCGGTGTCGGCAAGTCGCGCCTGGTGCTCGAGCTCGTCCACTCGCATCGGACCGAGGACTGGCTCGTCCTCGAGTCGAGCGCCGTGTCCTACGGCAAGACGGCGTCGCTCAGGCCGGTGGTCGAGCTGCTCCGGACCTACTTCGGCGTCGAGGACCGGGACGACGCGCGCCGCGTCCGGGAGCGCCTGACCGGGAAGCTCCTGACGCTCGACGAAGCGCTGCGCCCCGCGCTGTCGCCGCTGCAGGCGCTGCTCGGTCTGCCGGTGGACGACGCCGCGTGGTCGAGCCTCGGCGCCGAGCAGCAGCGACACCGCGTTCTCGACGCGGTGAGGCGTGTGCTGCTCCGGGAGAGCCAGACCCAGCCGCTGATGCTCGTCGTCGAGGACCTCCAGTGGATCGATGCCGACACGCAGATGTTTCTCGAGAGCCTCGTCGAGAGCCTGCCGTCGTATCGCGTCCTGCTCCTGGTGAACTATCGGCCCGAGCACCGCCACGGTTGGGGTGGCAAGACCTACTACGGCCAGGTCCGGCTCGATCCGCTGGCGCCCGCGTCGGCCGACGCGCTCGTCGAGGTGCTCCTGGGGGGCGATCCAGAGCTGGCGCCGCTCCGATCGCTCCTGATCGCGCGGGCGCAGGGCAATCCCTTCTTCCTCGAGGAGAGCATGCGCGCCCTGGTGGAAACGGGTGTGCTCGCCGGCGAGCGCGGCGCCTATCGCCTGGTGAAGGCCGCCCGGGTCGTCCAGCTGCCCGACACGGTGCAGGCGATCCTCGCCGCGCGCATCGATCGTCTCCCGCCCGAGGAGAAGAGCCTGCTCCAGTCGGCGTCGGTCGTCGGTCAGAACGTGCCGCTGCCCCAGCTTCGGGCGATCGCCGGGCTCGCCGAGGACGACCTGACGCGCGGCCTCGCGCACCTGCAGTCGGCGGAGTTCATCTACGAGGCGCGGCTGTTTCCCGAGGTCGAGTTCACCTTCAAGCACGCGCTGACGCACGAGGTGGCCTACGCCAGCCTCCTGCACGAGCGGCAGCGCGCGCTGCACGGGCAGGTGGTCGACGCGATCGAGGGCCTCTATCCGAACGCGCTGGTCGAGCATCGCGACCGGCTCCTGCATCACGCCTTCCGCGGCGAGCTCTGGAGCAAGGCGATCGTCTACCTGCGCGACCTCGGCGAGGTGGTCTCGCCCGAGCAGATCGACGATGTGATGGGCAAGGGCCCGGAGAGCCCCGGGCAGCTCTGGTGGATGGGCGAGCACGAGCGCGCGCTCAGGGCGGCGGAGCGCGATCTGACCGTTTCGACCTCGTTCGCGAACTTCGGCATGCGCGTCGTGTCGATCTGCCGCCTGGCGCAGGCCAATCATGCCCTCGGCAACTACGCGCGCGCCGTCGAGCTCCTTCGGCAAGTGGTCGCCTCCCTGGACGGCGATCTGGCCCGCGAGAGCTTCGGCATGATCGCGTTCTCGTCGGTGTGGGCGCGCTCCTGGCTCGCGTGGTCACTCGCCGAGCTGGGCGACTTCGACGAGGCGATCGCGCTCGGCGAGGAGGCGGTGGAGATCGCGACGGCGGGCAATCATGCGCCCAGCCGCCTGCAGGCGCTCTTCGGTGTCGGCATCTTCGCCGTGATCCAGGGCCGTCTCGACCGGGCGATTCCGGCGCTGGAGCAGGGTCTGGTGCTGGCGCGGCTCGAGAGCTTTCCCTTCTTCTCGCCCTTCATCATGGGGCCCCTGAGTGCCGCGTATCTCCTGGCCGGACGGATCGACGCCGCGGTCACCATGCTGGAGCAGAGCATCGAGCGGGCCGCTTCGATGCGCCTGGCGGCCAACGAGGCGCTCCGGCTCACGTGGCTCGGCCAGGCGCACCTGCTCGCCGGTCGGCGCGACATCGCCCTCGAGCACGCCCGGCGAGCTCTCGCGATCGCCAGCGAACGCGGAGAACGGGGCCAGCTCGCGTACGTCCAGCGGCTTCTTGCCACCATCGCGGCCGAGGGCGAGAAGCCCGACGTTCCGGCGGTGGACGCCGCGTTTCGTGAAGCGCGCGACCTGGCCGAGACGCTCGGGATGCGTCCGCTCGCCGCGCACTGCTTGCTTGGCCTGGGCCGCCTGCACCTGAGAGCGGGCCGCGCCGACCTCGGCCGCGAGCATCTGAGCGCCGCCGGAGCGCGCTACGCCGCGATGGACATGGCGCTGTGGGGCGAGCAGGTCCGCGCCGAGCTCGACGGCGCCGGCTAGCGGCCGCTCAGCTCACGCGGGAGCGTGGACGAACGGCAGGGCCGTGAAGCGAGCGCGCTCGACGGCGATCACCAGCACGACCCGCTGGGCCGGCTTGTCGCGGAACGGAAACGGCTTGCCCGTGTACTTGTGCGAGATCCGATCCATGATCCGGAAGTCGGCGTCGGGCCTCCGCTCGACGACGCGCCCGCGGATCTGCGCCTCCCGGTACGGATTGTCCATCGCGATCACCGAGAGCGCGACCCGCGCGTCGCGCCGGGTGTTCTTCGCCTTGAGCGAGCCTTCGCCGGTGCCCACCAGGATCGTGTCGCGCTCGAGGTCGACCCAGACTGGCGCCACCTGCGGCGAGCCGTCGCTCATGAGCGAGGCCAGATGCGCGAAGTTCGGGCCGCTGACGAGCTGCTTGATGTCGTCCGAGAGTGCGATCGGCATGACGTTCTCCTACTGCTCGACCGGCGTGTCGGCGCGGCCGCCCCATTCCGTCCACGAGCCGTCGTAGACCGCGACGTCGGCGCGACCCAGCGCGGCCAGCCCGAGGGCCAGGACCGACGCGGTGACGCCCGACCCGCACGAGGTGACGATGGGTTTGCCGAGGTCGAGCCCCGCTGCCTCGAACTGCCGGCGAAGAGCGTCGGTGTCGAGGAGCGTACCGTCGGCCTGGTAGAGCTGCTCGTACGGGAGATTCAGGCTCCCGGGAATGTGGCCGGCGCGAAGCCCGGCTCGCGGCTCCGGCTCGGTTCCGGTGAAGCGGCCCCGTGAGCGAGCGTCGAGCACCTGCTCGCGCCGGGTCTTGAGGTTACCGCGCACGCTCGACAGATCGCGCACCAGGCGCCGGCGCAGGCGCGCGGTGAAGCGGCGCGGCCGCGGCGTCGCCTCGCCCGAGGCCACCGGGCGGCCCTCGGCGCGCCAGCGCGGAAAGCCGCCGTCGAGGACGGCGACCCGGTCGTGACCGAAGACGCGGAAGGTCCACCAGACACGCGCGGCGCTGACGACCCCGCGCGAGTCGTAGACGATCACCCGGTCGGTGCCGCCGATTCCGAGCTTGCCCACGCTGCGCGCGAATTCCGCGGCGCTCGGCAGCATGTGCGGAAGGCTCGTGCGCCGGTCGGCGATCGCATCGATGTCGAAGAAGACGGCGCCCGGGATGTGCGCCTGCGCGAACTCGGCGCGGGCGTCTCGCTTGAGCTGGGGCATGTGCCAGGAGGCGTCGACCACCCGGACGTTGCGCCGGCCCAGGTTGGCGGCGAGCCATTCGGTGCTGACGAGCGGCGACGCCGCGGGCGGCTTCGGGCGCCTGGTCACGGACCGGCCCGCCGCGCCGTCCGGTCCTCGAGACGGAGCGTCTTGATGTCGTTCAGGATCACCTCGGGATAGAGGTACGAGGTGGTGTAGATCTCGCGCACCCTCCCGCGCACGTCGATCAAGAACACTTTGAGGACGTGCGCGAGCGGCCCCGCGGCCCGTCCGTGGGCGTCGAGCTCGATGCGGACGTCCTGACCGAAGCCGTCGAGGAGCGGGACGAGCGTGCGCGGGAGCTCGGTGGTGAGGAAGGCCCACTCCACACCGTTGTCGGGCACCTCGGCCGCGTAGTGGCGCATCACCGCCGGCGTGTCCCGCAGAGGATCGAAGCTGAGCGAGACCAGGCGCACGCGCGCGCGGAGGTCGGCATCTTCCGACACGCGGTGGCGCACGGTGTGAAACACCTGCGTCGCCAGGGGGCAGCCCCGGGGATCGGCGCAGGAGGTGTAGATGAAGCCGAGCAGCGTGATCTTGCCCGCGGTGAAGCGGGCGAGCGGCCGACGCCGCCCGTCGCGATCGAGCACCGGGCCGTCCGGCGCCCGCATGATCGCGTTCAGCGTATAGCTGCCGGGCGGCGGCGGCACGAAGTCCATCGTGACCGCCGCCGGCAGGCGGTCGTCCGGCTCGTGCGCCAGGCCCGCGCCCGCCGCCGCCGCGAGGGCCGCGGCGGCGGCGAGGGCCATCAGGACGCGCGCGCGCCGCGGCTCAGCGGAGCGCCGCGGTGCGATCCGATCCATACGCGGCCTTCATCGCCTTGGAGCCGAGCTTCATGTGGTGCGCGCGTCCGAGCTTCTCCTTGTTGAAGTCGACCTCGAACGCGGGGGTGAGGGCCTTGCCGTCCCAGCGGAAGCCGCGCACGAACTGGTCGTTGTCGGCGCCGCCCTTGTCCCAGTTGGCCAGGAGCGACGACGCGACGTAGACGCGCGTGCCGTCCCAGCTCTGGGAGATCATGTTGACCTGCTTGCCGGTGACGCGCTCGTAGGTTTGCTTCGGCTGCTCGGGATTCGAGAGGTCGAAGTAGCGCGTCTTGCCGTCCATGAACGTGTTGACCCAGAGCCCGGTGCCGTCCTTGTTGATACTGATGTCGACCGGCAGCGGGATCTTCGTCGGGTCGTCGATGGTGCCGACCTCCTTGGCCTGCCACTCGCCGGCCGCGTCGGGCTTGATGAGCCAGAGCTTCGAGGTGAGCGCGGTGGCCGTGATCGCCCAGTTGTCCCCGTCCTTGAGCGACCACCGGATCTCGAGCGGCGCGCCGGGAACGCTCAGGACCTTCTTCGGCTTCATGGCCTTGAGGTCCCAGACCGCCATCGTGTTGCCGAAGTGCTTCATGGCCTCGGCGTCCTTCACCAGCTCGCCCAGCGGCCGCATGTAGTTCGTCTTGCCGGTGAAGCTCGAGGTCAGCATGACGTTCTTTTGAGGATTTATTGCGATGTCGTAGCCGTACCCGTCACCGCCGTCGGTGGTGGGCATCGGATAGGTCGCGACGATCTCGCCCTTGTTGCTGTAGAGCGCCATGCCGGTGCCGCCGCCGCCGTCCTTGGTGTTGGAGAGACCCTGGACGAGCATCCGGCCGGGCATCGCGTAGAACGTGTGCGGCCCGACGTAGCCGGTCTTCGCCGCCATGTTGGTCATGGTCCGCACCAGCTTCGGCCGCGCCGGGTCGGTGCCGACGTCGTAGATCGAGATGTGGCTGTTGTCGAGGCCGCCGGCCCAGAGGAAGCGCCGGTCGTCTGTGAAGCCCATGTGGTGCGCCTCGCCGCGGCTCTTCGCCGACACCTTGTGGATGACCTTGCCGTAGCGGCTCGACGCAGGGTTCACGTCGATGGTGACGAGCTTGTCCATGCCGTCGCCCATGCCCTTGACCCCGAGAGCCCAGACGTAGAGGTAGTCCTCCTGGCCCTTGATCAGATTGCCCATGTAGGGGGAGTTGCACGTCTCGTCAGCGCCGGCCGGCGAGGCTACCGCGAGCAGCAGCAGACCGGCGACCGCTGCGAGAAGCTGTCCGTGTCTCCGAATGGCTGACATGCAGGCCCTCCTGATGGCGTGAGTCGTCGTGGTGTGTTGCGTGGCCCGGTGCGTCCTACTCGCGGCTGATTCGCGCGCCGAGGGTTTTGAGGCGCTCGTCGACGCGCTCGTAGCCGCGGTCGACTTGCTGGACGTTGCGGATGATCGAGCGGCCGTGCGCCGCCAGCGCCGCGGCGATCAGCGCCATCCCGGCCCGGATGTCCGGGGAGACGATGGTGGCGCCGTGCAGGCGGCTGGGCCCGATCACCAGCGCCCGATGGGGATCGCTCAACAGTATTCGCGCGCCCATGGCGATCAGGTTGTCGACGAAGAACAGCCGGCTCTCGAAGAGCTTCTCGTGGATCAGCACGGTCCCCTCGCACTGGGTGGCGAGCACCAGCGCAAGGGGCGTGAGGTCGGCCGGAAAGCCCGGCCAGGGTGCGTCGTCGACCTTCGGGATGGCGCCGTCGATGTCGGCAACGATCTCCCGCTTCTGCGCCGCGGGCACCCGGAGCACGGTGCCCTCGATCAGGGTCTCGACGCCCAGGCGCTCGAACACCAGCCGGATCATCCGTAGGTGGTCGGGCGCCACGTCGCGCACGCGCAGCTCGCCGCCGGTCATCGCGGCGACGGCGACGAACGATCCGACCTCGATGTGGTCCGGACCGACGCGATGGCGGGCCGCGTGGAGCTCCCGCACGCCGTCGATCTCGAGCACGTTGCTGCCGATCCCCGCGATGCGCGCGCCCATCGCGTTCAGGGCGTGGCAGAGCCCCTGCACATGCGGCTCCGAGGCGGCGTTGAGCAGGCGCGTACGCCCCTCGGCGGTCGCGGCCGCCATCACGGCGGTCTCGGTCCCGGTGACACTGGCCTCGTCGAGGAACACCTCGGCGCCCCGGAAGCGGCCGCGGAGCTCCAGGCGGTAGTACGCGTCGTCGAGGTTGATTCGCGCGCCGAGCTGGCGAAGCGCGAGCAGGTGTGTGTCGAGCCGGCGGCGGCCGATCTTGTCGCCGCCCGGCCGCGGCAGCACGGCGAGCCCCGTCCGCGCGAGAAGCGGCGCGGCGAGCAGGAACGATGCCCGGATCTCGGCGGCCAGCGCCGCGTCGGGGCGCGACTCGCGAAGGCCGGCGGCATCGACCGTGACGGTGTGATCTCCTGACCAGTCGACACTGACGCCGAGCGCGCGGACGAGCTCGATCAGGGTGCCCACGTCGCGGATGCGGGGCACGTTGTCGATACCGACGCTTCCGGACGTGAGGAGCGCAGCCGCCAGGAGCGGCAGCGCCTCGTTCTTGTTGCCGCTCGGGGTGACCTCGCCACCGACGGGATGTCCGCCCTCGATCACGAAGCGATCGCCAGCGGGCGAGCTCATGGGCGGCATCGAATGTACGCCAATACGGTCGGTACTGGCCAGCCGATGTCAGTCAGTCTCATGGCCTGCTGACATTTCCGTCACCCCCCCGGGTTGGAGGTCCCGAAATGCCATGATCGCGGCAATTCCTCCCTACGAATAAGACCTGAGCCAATTTCGTCCACCATGCATCACCGTGAATTTACACGCCCTTGTCGCCCGCGGCCGCCGGGGTCTCCGGAGCCTTCCCGGCGGTTTAAATTTTGCATGGGTAAGGGACGAGTCTAATATGAGAAAGGAATGGCGATGCTTCTCGCCATAAACCGGTGACGGATTACCTTCCGGACACCCCGTGTGTCGCCCGCGCCTATTGTCCTGGTTGTGAGCCCGACGCCGACCCGAGCCAGGAGATCCTCGACGTGCGCTGGTGCGAATCCCACTCGCCGGCTCGTGATGGAGCCGACGACGAAGTGGTGACCGCGTCCGCGTACCTCTCGGGGAGCGCCGAGGCTGGCGGCGACGACAACCGGCGCTGGTGCGACATCCTTCACGGCCGCCGCTAAGGGCGGGTTCACCTCGCGAGCGCAGTTAGCTCGCGAAGCGAGCGGATAATTCGGTGAGGCTGTACCGCGCTGTTCGGCGGTAGGCCCCGACCTCCGCGATCCACCCACACCCCCCTGAGCCCGAGCTGCTGCGGCGCGCCCACGTCAAACTCGAGGTGATCGCCGACCATCCACGCATCGGTCGGCACCGCACCCAGCGTCTGGAGCGCGTGCCGATACACGGCCGTCTCGGGCTTGCCCGCGCCGAACTCGCCCTCGATCAGGATCGCGTCGAAGTAAGAGGCCAGGCGATGTCGCTCGATCTTGTCGCGCTGCTGCGTCGCGTCGCCATTCGTCACCATCGCCATCGGCACGCCGCCTCGGCGTAGCTCGGCGAGGCAGCCGAGCGCTTCCGGAAATAGGCTCATCGCCTCCCGCCGTCGCACCGCGTAATCACGCGCGATGGCCGCCGCCAGGCCCGGCGCGCTCCGGCCGAGGCGCTCGAGCGCGAATTCCACGATGTGCTGCCAGGCGCCCGCCATGTTCAGGCGCTCGGTCCGCTGGCGGACCGGGTCGTCCCAGAACCAGCGCCGCGTCTCGATCAGCGTCGTGACCAGCACAGCTGGATCGATCCCGCTCGGCGGGCAGCATGCCGCGCACGCCTCGGCCCAGCTCCGATCAGCCCCCCCGGAGTAGTCGAGCAGTGTGTCGTCGAGATCGACCAGGAGCGCCTTCACCCCCGGGCCTCGCGAGGCGTCAGCTCGACCACCAGGCCGTCGCCCCAGCCGTACTTCTTCTCCGAAAGCGATCTCACTGCGCGCGCGAGCGCTGGCTCGGCCCGCGCGTCGACGACCCGCGCCGTGGCCGCGAACGAGCGCCGCCCAAGCCGCACGGTGACGCGGGGGAGGGCGCGGAGATTCCGCACCCACTGCGCGCGCTCGCGATGCTCGGCGACCAGGTAGAGCCGCTCCTCCCGGCGCGTGAACCAGATCTCGATCTCGCGCGGCCGGCCGGTGCGCCCCCCCGTCGTCGTCAGGTAGAGATACTGCGCCTCGCGAGGCCGGGCGGCTCTAGCAGTGGAAGTGCGCGCCGCAGGCCGTCGCGGGGCTGGGGCCCCGCCGGCCGAGGCGCGTCTATTAATAGCGGAGGGCATCGGCGCGCGCGACGACGCCCAGCACCGTCTCGACCGCGCGGAGCATGAGCGGAAAGTCCATGCTCGGCTGTTCCAGCCCCGCGGCGGCGACCATGGCCGGGAGAAGCGGGAAGTGGATGAAGCCGACCGCGGGCGGCCGCGCGAGGTCGCGCACGGCATGGAGCGTCCAGTAGAGCGTCTGGTTGCAGAGATAGGTCCCGGCGGTGTTGGACGTGTACGCCGGGATGCCCTCGTCGGTGAGAGCTTTCACCATCGCGGGGAGCGGCAACGTCGAGAAATACGCGGCCGGCCCGCCGGGAACGCACGGCTCGCCGCTGGCCCGGTAGCCCGCGTTGTCGGCCACCTCGTAGTCCATCACGTTCACCGCGACGCGCTCGAGCGCGACGCGCGCCCGGCCGGCGGCGAGCCCGAGGTGCACGACCGCCGACGGCCGCGTCTCCGCGAGCGCCGCGGACATGCGCCGGGCCGCGTCGGCGTGGTGCACCGGCAGCACCTGGCCGACGATGTCGATGCCGCCCACCCGGCGTCCGTCGACGGCCTTGGCGAGCCCCTCGGTGGGGTTCGCGGTGTGCGTCCCGAACGGCTCGAATCCGGTGACGAGGATCATGCGCTCAGTAGTCTGCCACATCCGGCGGTTTCAGCCACGCTGCACGAGCGGCGCGAGGCGCGGCAGCGTGATCACGACCACTGCGGCGACCGCCGTCAGCACGAGCCACGGCAGGGTATAGGCGCCCGTGACCTCGAGCAGCACGCCGAAGATCGGCGGACCGATGAGCGTGCCGCTCCACGAGCAGGCGGTCGCCGCGCCGGTCAGGAGGCCGGCGTAGCGCGGCCCGCCGATCTCGGCGACGAGCGCGAAGTAGAGCCCGACCCACCCGAACGCTCCGGCGCCCGCGACGAGGGCGAGCGGGACCATCAGCGGGAGCGGCAGCAGGGCGCCCAGGGCGAGCAGGGCATACGCGACGCCGCCGATGGCCGCACTGGCCACGACACCCGGCCGGCGGCGGCCGCCGAAGGAGCGATCGGACGTCACGCCCCACGCCACGCGACTGAGCGTGCCGCCCACCTGAGCGAGGGCCAGGAACTGCGCCGCCGTCACCGCGGAGACCGCGAACGTCTCCTTGGTGTAGAGCACGAGGTACGCGAGGAGCGACGACTGGGCGATCGATAGCGCCAGTCCGCAGCCGAACACAACGAGGATCGGCGGGCGCCGGAGAAACGTGCCGAGCTCTGCGATCCTCGGCCGGTCGCTCGCCGGCCCCGACGCGGCGACCGGGTGTGGGTTGTAGAGGATCGAGACCAGCACGGCCGAGGCGAGCGACAGGGCGCCCGCCAGCGCGAGCGCGACTCGCCAGCTCCAGGCCAGCGCGATGGGCGGCAGCGCGAGCGCCGCCACAAGACCGCCGAGCGTGAGGCCGGTCTGCTTGATTCCCATCGCCATGCCGCGCTCGCGCGGCGGAAACCACTCGACGACCGCCTTGCCGGTCGCGGGATTGAGCACGCTGAAGCCGAAGCCGCCGAGGATCAGGAACGTGAGCAGCGTGGCGAGGCTCGAGCTCGAGGCCGCGAGCGCCATCATGGCGCCGACGAGCAGCTGGCCGAGCCCGAGTGCTAAGCGGACGCCGAGGCGGTCCGTGAGCCAGCCGGCAGGCAACGCCATCAGCACGCCGCCCAGGTACACCGCGGGCAGGCACAGCCCCACCTGCACGCGTGACAGGCTGAGCGCGTCGAGCAGGAACGGGGTGAGCGGGGTCACCGCCAGGGCGGTCAATGCACCGAGAGCGTGGGCTACCGTCACCAGGGCGAGAATCGGCCAGCGCGACGTCACCGGGGGGATTGTGCTCCTGTTGGCCCTCGCGCGGGACTATTCTCTAGCCGTGCTCATCGCGCAGATCACCGACATGCACATCCGGCCCGAGGGCGTCCTGGCTTACGGCCGCATCGACACGGCGCCCTACCTGGCCCGCGCCGTCCAGCATCTGCTCGGCCTCAAGCCGCGGCCCGACGTCGTGCTGGCGACCGGCGACCTGGTCGACGCCGGCAGCGCCGGGGAATACGCGCGGCTGCGCGCGCTGCTGGCGCCGCTCCCGATGCCCGTGTACCTCATCCCCGGCAACCACGACGATCGCGACGCGCTCGTCGCCGCGTTCACCCACCACGGGTACCTGCCGCGTGGCGGACGGTTCATCCAGTACGTCGTCGAGGATTTCCCGGTCCGGCTCGTCGCGCTCGACACGCTCGTTCCCGGCAAGGCCGGCGGGCTCCTCTGCGAGGAGCGTTTGGGCTGGCTCGCGGCGCGCCTGGCCGAGGCGCCCGATCGCCCGACCGTCATCTTCATGCATCATCCGCCGTTCGAGACGGGGATCGAGCACATGGACGGCTACGGTCTCGCCCGCAGCCGTGAGTTCATCGAGGTCGTGAGCCGCCATCCCCAGGTGGAGGGCGTGTTGTGCGGCCATCTGCACCGGCCGATCCAGGCGCGGGTCGGCGGGACGGTGGCCAGCACCGCGCCGAGCACGGCGCACCAGGTAGAGCTCGACCTCGAGAAGGGGAACCCGTTGATGTTCACCATGGAGCCGCCGGCGTGCCAGCTCCACCTCTGGCGCCCGGGCGCGGGCCTCGTGAGCCACACGAGCTACATTGGTGACTACGACGGGCCCTATCGCTTCTCCGACGGGAGAAAGGTGGTGCGGTAGCCGCCCTCAGCCCTGCTTCAGGAGTGACTCCGCCGCTTCCATGAGCGTCTCCGACAGGGTGGGGTGGGTGTGGATCGTCGCCGCGAGATCCTCGACGGTCAGCGCCGCCTCGATGGCGAGCGCGCCCTCGGCGATGAGCTCGCCGGCGCCCGGGCCCACGATGCCGACGCCGAGAACGCGGCCCGACTCCGGATCGGCGATGAGCTTCGTCAGCCCGTCGGTGCGCCCGAGCGTCAGGGCGCGGCCGGCCGCCGCCCATTCACGCTTGGCCACCTTGACCACGCGCCCGTCGCGAGCCGCCTCGAACTCCGTCAGCCCGCACCAGGCCACCTCCGGGTCGGTGAACACGACCGCGGGGACGACCACGTTGTCGAACGCCGACGGCCGGCCCGCGATGACTTCCGCGGCCACCTTGCCCTGGCGCATCGCTCGATGGGCGAGCATCGGCTCGCCCGTGACGTCGCCGACCGCGTAGATCGCCTTGTCGGTCGTGCGGCAGCGGTCGTCGACCGTGATGAACCCGCGCGCATCCGGGTTCACGCGCGTGTTCTCGAGGCCGAGGCCGGCCGACGCGGGCCGCCGGCCCACCGCGATCAGCACGCGGTCGAAGACGTCGTCGTCGCCGCCGAAGCCCGCCTCGATCGCCGAGCCTTTCTCGGCGAGCGAGGTCACCCTGGTGCCCAGGCGAAGCTTCGTGAAGAGCTTCTCGCACCGCCGCGTCAGCGGCTGCACGAGCGCCCGGTCGACACCCGGCAGCAACCCGTCGGTCATCTCGACGAGCGTCACCGCGCTGCCGAGTGCCGCGTAGACCTGGCCCAGCTCGAGGCCGATGTAGCCGCCGCCGATCACGAGCAGACGCTCGGGAATGTCGGCCAGCTCCAGCGCCGCCGTCGAGTCCATGACGCGCTCGCTCGCGAGCGCCAGACCGGGCAGGGCCGCCGGCGCGGAGCCGGTCGCGATGATCGCGTGCTTGAAGCGGACCTTCTGCGGCTCGTCGCCCTCCACGCGCAGCTCACGCGAGCTCTCGAAGACCGCGCGGCCGCCGATGACGTCGACGCCCCGGGTCTTGGCGACCGAGGCGAGCCCGCGCGCCAGCCGGCCCACGACCCGCTCGGCCTTCCACTTGCGCAGGGGATCGAGCGCGATCCGCGGCTCGCCGAAGTCGACGCCGAGATCGCGGGCGCGCCCGGCGTCCTCGATGAGGGCGGCGACGTGCAGGAGCGCCTTCGACGGAATGCAGCCTTCCCAGAGGCACGCGCCGCCGAGGCGCTTGGCGGCGTCCACGACCACGGTCTCGAGCCCGAGCTCGGCGCAGCGGAAGGCGGCCGAATAGCCGCCGGGCCCACCGCCCACGACGGCGACGTCCACCTCGACGACGAGGTCGCCCATGACCATGGCTGTCGACTCCTTAGTCTTTAGCCACGCCTCGGCCGGCGGGGCCCCAGCCCCGCGACGGCCTGCGGCGCGCACTTCCGCGCGCTACTCGACGACGCCGCGGACGGCCCAGGCGCGCGCGATCAGCCGGATGCTACCGTCGGCCTCGATGGGAAGCATCGACCGGATGCGCTCCCGCAGCGCGGCGCGGCGCTCCTCGGAGAGCGACATGCAGTAGCCGGGCGCGGGCGCCTGGCCGCCGAGGAACGGCGCCCAGTAATCGTCGAAGTCCTTGAACGCGGTGGGCACGTCGATCGCGAGTATGCGGACGTCCCGCAGCCCGGCGCTCTCGAAGAGCTCCACGAGCGGCGCCGCCCGCGTGATGGGGAAGCGCCGCCCCTCGTCGAGATCGAGCGCGGCCGGGTCGAGCGCGACCGCCGCGTCCCAGAATCGGCGCATGAGCTGCATCTCGCCCGCGTAGTCCCACACGTACGCGGCTACCGTGCCGCCGGCCGAGACCGAGCGCTTCATCTCGGCCACCATGCGCGCGTGGTCCGGCACGAAGTTCAGCACCAGACCGGACACCGCCACGTCGTGCTCGCCGTCCTTGCCGGGCAGCGCCTGCGCGTCGCCGATCCTGAACGTGGCGCGCGGGTCCGACACGCGCGCGCGGGCGTATGCGAGATACTCCTCGGACCGGTCGACGCCGACGACGGAATTCGGCGAGCATCGCGCGACGATCGTCTCGGTCAGGGCGCCGGTGCCGCAGCCGACATCGAGCCAGCGCAGGTCGTCGGGCAACGCGAGCCATCCGATGAACTCCCGCGCGACGAGCCGGCTCCAGCGCCCGACGTACGGCTCGTAGGCGTCGCCACTCGACCAGGTGTCTCTGCGCTCGTCAGTCATGGCCAGCTGTGCCTCACCTCACCACCCGAGCAGCAGCTGCTCGGGGCGCTCGAGTCGCCGAACGATGGCCGTCGCGAACCGGGCGCCATCGGCGCCGTCCGCCACGCGATGGTCGAACGTGAGCGAGATCGGCAGGAGCGTGCGCGGCACGATCCGGCCGTCCCGCACCACCGCCTCCTCGCGCGCCCGGGCGACCCCGAGGATGGCCACCTCCGGATAATTGATGATCGGGATCGCGCCGGTGCCGCCGAGCGCGCCGATATTCGTGATCGTGAAGGTTCCGCCGCGCAGGTCCTCGAGCGTGGCCTTGCCCTCGCGCACGCGCTGCGCGAGCGTCGCCAGCTCCTTCTGCAGCTCGACGAGCGGCTTCTGGTCGACGTCGCGGATGACCGGGACGATCAGGCCGCGCTCGGTCGCCACCGCCACCCCGAGATGGCAGTAGCGCTTGACGATCAGCTCGCCCGCCGCCGCGTCGAGGCTGGCGTTGAACGTCGGGTGCTCTGCGAGCGCCAGCGCGGCGGCTTTCATGAGAAAGCTCGTCAGCGTCAGCGCGAGCCCGCGCTCGCGCGCGGCGTCGGCGTTGCGGCGGATGATCGCCTCGAGCTCGGTCACGTCGGCGCGGTCAAAGTGCGTGACGTGGGGAATAACGGTGGCCGAGAGCGTCATGCGCTCGGCGATGGTCCGTCGCAGGTGCGACAGGGGCTGTCGCTCCACCGGGCCCCACTGCTCGAACTTGGGCAAGGGAGGCTCGGCGCCGATCGTCTTGAGCGGCTTGGCCTCGCCGCGCTCGGGTGCCGCCTCCACCGGCGCCACCGTCCGCCGCTCAGCCCCGCCGCTCGCCGCCCGCACGTCATCGTCAGTGACGCGCCCGCCCGGCCCGGTAGCCGTCACGCTGGCGAGATCGACCCCAAGCTCCCGAGCCAACCGCCGAGTAGCCGGCGCAGCCGGCACCGGCCCCACCCGCACAGCCCCCGCCGCGCCGCCAGCCGAGTCGACCCGCGTCGCTCCGCCGCTCGCGTCAGCCGCAAGCGCGCCGCCTGAACCCGAAGCCGACCCGACATTCGCACCGCGAGAACCCGCCACCGTCCCCGACGCAGGCCCGCGTCGGATGGCGGCCGAGGCGGTGGTAGGGGCGGCGAGGGCCGGCTGCGCTTCGGCGGCCGAAGCGGGTTGCCGACGGGTCGGGGGGCCGGGGGGAGCCTGCCGAAACCTGTCGTAGTTATCAGGTTTCGGCAGGCTCCCTCCGGCCCCCCGGCCCGGAGCCGAAGCCGCAGCGGAGTCATCGAACGTAACCAGAACGTGCCCGACCTTCACAGTCTGCCCGGGCTGAACATGAATGCCAGCCACACGCCCAGAGAAAGGAGAAGGAATCTCAACGGTAGCCTTGTCGGTCTCGACCTCGAGCAGAGGCGCGTCTTCGGAGATGACGTCGCCCTCGCGCACCAAGACCTTGACGATCTCGGCCTCGGTCAGGCCCTCACCCAGGTCGGGCAGCGCGAACGGCCGGGGCATGCTTCAGAACGCGAGGGTCTCGCGCGCGGCGGCGACGACGCGGGTTACATCGGGAACGTTCGCCTTCTCGCGGGCAAAGCCCACGAACGGCACGTCGTAGGCGGTCACCCGCTTGATCGGCGCCTCGAGCGAGAGAAAGGCGCCGTCCATGATCGAGGCGGCGATCTCGGCGCCCGGGCCGAAGCTCCGCGGTGCCTCGTGGACCACGACGGCACGCCCGGTCTGCTTGACCGAGTCGATCAGCGTCTCCCGATCGAGCGGCGCGATGGTGAGCAGGTCGATCACCGTGGTCTCGACTCCGTCCTCGTCCTGCAGGACGTCGGCGGCCTCGAGGGCGACGCGGACCATGGCGCCGTACGCGATGAGCGTCAGCGCGTTCCCCTCGCGCACCACCTGCGCGCGGCCGAGCGGCAGGGTCTCGCTCTCCTCCGGGACTTCTTCCTTGGCGGCGTGATAGAGCGCCTTGGCCTCGAAGAAGATGACCGGATCGGGATCGCGGATGGCGGCGGCCAGCAGGGCGCGGGCATTGCGCGGGCCCGACGGGATGACCATCTTGAGCCCGGGCACATGCGCGTAGAACTGCTCCTCGGACTCGGAGTGGTGCTCGAGCGCGCGGACGCCGCCCCCGTAGGGCATGCGGATCACCATCGGCACGTGGAAGCGTCCCTGCGAGCGCGCGCGGTAACGCGCGCAGTGGTTCTCGATCTGATGGAAGCACTGGAACGCGAAGCCCGAGAACTGGATCTCGCAGATGGGCTTGAGGCCGTAGAGCGCCATGCCGACCGCCGTCCCGATGATGGCCGCCTCGGCCAGCGGGCTGTCGATGACACGCTGCGAGCCGAACTTCCGCTGCAGGTCGTCGGTCACCCGGAAGACGCCGCCGTCGACGCCCACGTCCTCGCCGAGGACGAGCACGTCGCCGTCGCGTTCCATCTCCTGAAAGAGCGCCAGGTTGAGGGCCTTGACCATGTTCAGCTTGGGCATGGCGTCAGCGCCTCGTCATCCGCTGGCCGCGCATCGGCGTGGCGCGCGGGGGTAATGGGGTAGGCTCGCCGACTCGCGGCGGGCCCGCCGCCTCGCGCTCGGCCAGCTCGGCCCGCTGGGCCTCGAGGTCGGGCGTGAGCTCGGCGTAGGCGTGATCGAACATCGTGAGCGGATCGGGCGGGGGGGTCGCCTCGAAGCGCTGCACGGCGTCGGCAATTTCGGCGTCGATCTGCGACTCGATGTCGCTCTCGAGAAGGCTCCGCTGCTCCAGATAGGCGCGGAAGCGGGTGAGCGGATCCTTCTTCTCCCACATCGTGACTTCTTCCTCGCTCCGGTACTTCGACGGATCGTCGGCCGTGGTGTGCACGCCGAGCCGATACGTCACGCACTCGATCAGCGTGGGCCCGTCGCCGGCGCGCGCCCGATCAACCGCCTCGCGCGCGGCCGCGTAGACGGCGAGGACGTCGTTGCCGTCCACCTGGATTCCGGGCAGCCCGTAGGCGAGCGCCTTCTGGGAGATTGTGCGCGAGTGCGTCTGCTTCTTCAGCGGCACCGAGATCGCCCACTGGTTGTTCTGGCAGACGAACACCACCGGCACGTGCCAGACTCCGGCGAAGTTCATCGCCTCGTGAAAGTCGCCCTCGGAGGTCGCGCCGTCGCCGAAGTACGTCATGACGACGGCGTCGTCGCCGCGGTACTGAGCGGCGTAGGCCAGGCCTACCGCGTGCGGTAGCTGCGTCGCCACCGGGATCGTGATCGGCAGGTCGTGCTGGTCGTCCGCGGGCCGCCCGCCCTCGACGTGGCCGGCGAAGAAGAGCAGGAGCTTCTCGATCGGCCACCCGCGCCAGATCATCGCGGCCGTCTCGCGGAACGACGGCACCATCCAGTCGGCCTTCCGGAGGGCGAACACGCTCCCGATCTGCGAGGCTTCCTGACCTTTGATGGGCGCGAAAGTCCCGACGCGTCCCTGGCGCTGCAGGCGCACCATGCGCTCGTCGAGGCGCCGGCCCAGCACCATCGCGCGGTAGAGAGACTTCAGCTCGTCGGCGGACAGCTTCGGCTCGAGGGCAGCGTCGAGGTTGCCTTCGCTGTCGAGGACCGACAGGTGCTCAACTTGGAATCGCGGCTCGAGGGCAATTCTGGGCATTGCAGGCCCAGATCCATTCTAACCCTCGGACGCCGGAGAGCTACCTCTTTGCGGCCGCCTTCTTCGCCGGCGCCGCCGGGGCGGCGGGCTCGGACCGCTTGGCCTTCGCCAGGGGCTTCTTCTCCCCGGAGGCGACGCGCTTGGCGAGGCTCTCCTTGAGGGCCTCCATCAGGTCGATCACCTGGGCGCGCTGAACTTGGGGTCCGACCGCGGTCACTTCCTTGCCCTCGACCTTCTGGTTGATGAGGTCGAGGACGCGGTGACGGTATTCGTCCCGGTACTTCTCGGGCGCGAACTCGTCGCTGGCCAGGCCGTCGATGAGCTGCAGCGCCAGCTCCATCTCGCCCGGCTTGATCTTCGCCGACTGGCCGCGGTCGATCTCGCCGAAATCGCGCACCTCGTCGGCGAAGTACATCGTGTGCAGCATGAGGCCGCCGCGCGCCGGCCGGATGAGGACGAGGCTCTCCTTGCCGCGCATGACGAACGTGGCCAGGGCCACCCGCTCGTCCTTCTCCATCGCGTCGGCGAGGAGGCGGTAGGCCTTGTCGCCGCCCTTGTCGGGTCCGAGGTAGTAGGTCTTCTCGAAGAAGATCGGATCGACCGACGAGAGCGGCACGAACTCGGCGATGTCGATCACCTTCGAGGACTCGCCCTCGAGTGCCTTCAGCTCGTCGTCGCTCACGCGGACATACTGGTCTTTCGAGAACTCGTAGCCACGCACGAGCGACGCGCGATCGACGACCTCGTTGTCGGTCGGACAGAACGTCTGCTGCTTGATCCGCGAGCCGCACTTGGCGTGCAGGAGATTGAACGACACGTTGGCCGAGGACGCGGCGGTGTACATCCGCACGGGAATGGAGACCAGCCCGAACGAGATCGTCCCCGAGCCGAGTGAGTGTGGCGGCATGGTTTGCACGATAGCACGTTGCTCCCTATGATGCCCGCAGGCATGGACTCACCCACGGATAGCGTTCCCGCGCCCATCGAGCGTCAACGGGTCGGGGTTCTGACCGCGCTGTCGGCGGTTCTCCTGGTCGCGTTCCTCGCGCTCATGGCGTGGTTTCAGTACAGCGGCTCCCGCATGGAGGCGGTGGACGAGCCCGAGCGCGCGCTCGCGCTGGTCGTCGGACGGACGATGGATCTGGACGACGCGATCGCTCGGTCGAGGGGCCTGGAGCGCTTCTTCTATCGTTTGACGTCGAGCGATCCCGCCGAGGATCTCGCGGAAGGAATCCGCTGGTACGAGGAGCTCGCCGACGTGTCGGTCGATCCAACGGTCGATCTGCACCTGGCGGTCCTCGAGGGCGAGGCCGGGCGCCTCGACCGCGTGCGCCGTCGCGCCGCCGAGTGGGCCCTGCGCCCCGAGCCGCTGCCCGCGTTCGGACGTCTCGTCGTCGCGGCCTACCTCGGCTCCGAGGCGGAGGCGATGGAAGGCGCGGTCGTCGCCGAGACGCTCGAGCACGGTTTCCAACCCGGCTGGTTTCGCGACCGGATCGCCGGGCGCCTGGCGGCGCGCGCCGGCGACGCCGACGCGCTGGCCGCGATCGCGGCGAGCCAGGCCGCGCGATCGGCCCGCCTCCTGGCGCGGATGCGCGTCCTGCTCGTGCTCGAGGCCGCGCTGCTCCTCATCGCCGTGCTCGTGCTGCTCCGGCTCTCCTGGCAGCGCAGCCTCTTCGCGCGCGTTGGCGCGGCGATCCTGCCGCCGCCGTGGCGCGGGCGTCAGGGCGTGGTGGTGCTGGTGCGAGGCGGCGCGCTGGGGGCGATCACGCTCGCCGTCGTGTACGTCTATTCCGCCTTCGGACCGGAGCATTCGCGGTGGTTCAACCGCGTCATGTTCGGCCTGGTGACAAACCTCGCTTTCGTGCCCGTGCTGATCCTCGCCCACCAGCGACTGGTGCGGCCGGCGGGGATGCGCTTTGGCCAGAGCTTCGGGCTGGTGCCCGTCGCCGGCGGCGTCCGAAGCCTCGGCCTCGTGGTGCTGGCGCTGCTCGGCGTCGGGCAGCTCGGCGAGGGCGCGATGGACTTCGCAGGACGCTGGCTCGGCCTGTCCTCGCACTGGACCGAATGGTTCGATCCAGACCTGGCGTGGGGTCCGCGGATCGAGGTGGCTGCGACGATCTTCGACACGGTCGTCCTCACGCCGGTGTTCGAGGAGATCATCTTCCGCGGGCTTCTGTTCGCGACGCTGCGCCGCCGGTTCGGCATCGGCATGGCCGCGGTGCTGAGCGCGTCGATCTTTGCGATCGCCCACGGCTACGGCGTCCTCGGCTTCGCCGCCGTCTTCTGGAGCGGGCTCCTGTGGGCGCTCGCGTACGAACGCACCGGCAGCCTGCTGCCGTCGATGGCGGCGCACGCCGCCGACAACCTCATGGCGTCGATCGGCGTGATCCTGATCCTGCGTGGCTAGTCGCGAGCTCGCGGAATACCGGCGAAAGCGCGACCCGCGGGCGACACCCGAGCCGTTCGGCGGGCCGCGCCCGGCCGGCGGCAGACGCTTCGTCGTGCACAAGCACTCGGCGGGGCGGCTCCACTACGACCTGCGTCTGCAGATCGACGGCGTGCTGAAGAGCTGGGCCGTGCCCAAGGGGCCCTCGGTGCGCGCCCACGAGAAGCGCCTCGCGGTGCACGTCGAAGACCACCCGCTCGAGTACGGCAGCTTCGAGGGGGTCATCCCCGAGGGCAACTACGGCGCGGGGCCGTCGATCGTATGGGACGCCGGCCGCTTCGAGCTGGTGAAGCCCGAGCCCGCGCGCGAGCAGATCGAGCGCGGCAAGCTGGAGTTCGAGCTGTTCGGCTTCAAGCTGCGCGGGCGGTGGACGCTCGCGCGCATGAGCGGCAAGGACAAGGATTGGCTTCTCCTCAAGAAGGCTGACGCTCACGCGGGCGAGGTGGAGCCCACGGAGCGCTTCCCGGCGTCGGTTCTGTCGGGCCTGACGGTCGAGGAGCTGCGCGACGGCGTGCAGCGGATCGAGAGCCTGCGCCGGCGCCTCACCGAGCTCGGCGCCCCGCGCGCCGACATCGCGCTGGGCGGCGAGCTGGTCATGCTCGCGACGGTCGTCGAGACACCGCCGACGCAGCCGGACTGGTTCTTCGAGATCAAGCACGACGGCGTCCGGGTGCTCGCCTCGCGCGCCGACGACAAGGTCGAGCTGCGCGGCCGGAGCGGCCAGGTCTTCACCACCAAGTACCCTGAGGTCGTGGACGCCCTGCGCGCGCTGCCGCTCACGCGGTTCCTCCTGGACGGTGAGATCGTCGCGCTCGACGACGAGGGCCGCTCGAGCTTTCAGCGGCTCCAGGAGCGGATGGGCCTCACGCGCCCGGCCGACGTCGAGCGGGCGCGCGCCGAGGTGCCGGTCGGCATGGTCGCCTTCGACGCGCTCGGGCTGGACGGCCGCGATCTGCGCCGCCTGCCGCTCGAGACGCGCAAGGAGTGTCTCAGGCTCCTGGTGCCGGCGCGCGGCGTCATCGCCTACGGCGATCACGTCGAGGGCCACGGCGCCGAATTCCTCGACGCCGCCCGCGAGCAGCGGCTCGAGGGCGTGATCGCCAAGAAGCGCGGCAGCCCCTACGTCGCCCGGCGCTCGCGGGACTGGCTCAAGATCAAGTGCCAGCTCGAGCAGGAGTTCGTCATCGGCGGCTACACCGTACCCCAGGGCACACGCGCTCACTTCGGCGCGCTCCACCTGGGCCTCCACGAGAGCGGCGAGCTGGTCTACGTCTCGAAGGTCGGCACGGGCTTCGACGACAAGACGCTCGTGCTCGTCAGCGAGAAGCTCCGGCCGCTGACGCGCGCCACATCGCCGTTTGCGAAAGGAACGCCGGCCGGACGCGGGCACCACTGGGTCGAGCCGCGGCTCGTGTGCCGCGTGCGTTTTACCGAGTGGACGCGCGATGGCGGTATCCGGCAGCCTTCCTTCCTCGGTTTGCTCGACGACAAGCGTCCTGAGGACTGCGTGCGCTCTCCCTTGTCGGCGCGCGGGCCCGAGGCGGGCTCGGGGGAGGCGGGAGGGGTCGCGGGACCACGCGGCACGCGTGCGCTTCCCCATCGCGGCTGGGCTCCATCCGGGCGCTCTTCGTCCGAGGACGGTTCACGGGAACGGGTCCCGGCGACACCTCCCGCCGCCCCCGCCCCTCCCGCCTCCGGCGGTCGCGCTCGGACGCGCAGCCACGGTTCGCGGCGCTCGACGCGCGAGGCTCCGAACGCTGCCGCTGCCGGGCAGGGTGCGCGCGGGCTTCGGCGCTCCGGTGTGGGGGAGGAGCGCGGTGCGGACGGGGTGGCAGAGCGGACGGTTAATGTTACGAATCCGAGGAAGGTGTTCTGGCCGGACGAGGGGTATACGAAGTCGGATTTGATCGAGTACTACGATGCGGTGGCGCCTTGGCTCTTGCCGTACCTCGAGGATCGGCCCCTCGTGCTCACG
>DASRIY010000395.1:0-7172 GCA_035649755.1 Candidatus Methylomirabilota bacterium | reverse complement strand
GTCCCCGCCAGAAAACTTGAGTATGCCAGCACGACTGTGTCTGTATGGGGCATATGAAGAGCAGGACGAAGACCGCTCCGAAGACCAGTCCGCCACCAACGGCGCCGCCGCCGGAGCCGGCGCCGCCGCCGCGCCCCACGGTGTCCGCCGTCGAGATGGGCGCTCGCCAGCGCGAGATCTCCGTCTCCGAGTTCTTCACCAAGAACCGGCATCTTCTCGGGTTCGACAATCCGCGCAAGGCGCTCCTCACGTGTGTGAAGGAGGCGGTCGACAACGCGCTCGACGCGTGCGAGGAAGCCGGCATCCTTCCCGATATCGTCGTGAAGCTCGAGGCGGTCGCGAACGGCGGACCGCCGCCGGCGGCCAGCCAGGCGACCCGCTTCCGGATCACCGTGACCGACAACGGCCCCGGGATCGTCCGGCAGCAGATCCCGCCGATCTTCGCCAAGCTCCTCTACGGCTCCAAGTTCCACCGGCTGCGAATGAGCCGCGGCCAGCAGGGCATCGGCATCTCGGCGGCCGGCATGTACGGCCAGCTGACCACCGGCAAGCCCGTCACGATCATCTCGCGCACGAGCGCCAGGACTCAGGCTCACTACTTCGAAGTCCAGATCGACACCAAGAAGAACGAGCCGCTCATCCTCGAGAAGAAGCAGATCGACTGGGAGGCGCCGCGCGGCACCGAGGTGACGCTCGAGGTCGAGGGCCGCTACCAGAAGGGGCGCGCGTCGGTCGACGAGTACGTCGAGCAGACGATCATCGCGAACCCGCACGTGAAGATGACGTACGTCACCCCGGAAGCGGAGACCAAGGAGTTCCGCCGGACGTACGACCAGCTGCCGGCGTCGCCGCGGGAGATCAAGCCGCACCCGTATGGCATCGAGCTCGGGATGCTCCTGAAGATGCTCCAGGACACCAAGAGCCACTGGCTCTCAGGCTTCCTGTCGGGCGATTTCAGCCGCGTGTCGCCGCGGCTCGCCGAGGACATCTGCAAGGCCGCGGGGGTCTCGCCGCGCGCCCGGCCTCGCGACGTCCGGGGGCAGGCCGCCGAGAATCTCTACAAGGGCATCCAGGCGACGAAGATCATGGCGCCGCCCACCAACTGCCTGTCGCCGATCGGAGAGAAGGCGATCCTGGCCGGCCTCTACCAGCAGATCAAGGGCGACTTCTATACCGCGGTCACGCGACCGCCGGCCGTCTACCGCGGCAATCCGTTCGTGATCGAGGCGGGCCTGGCGTTCGGCAAGGGTCCGGAGCAGGCGCAGGAGACTCAGGCCAAGAAGGACGTCCCGCTCGCCGAGGGCGAGGAGGCGGAGAGCGACCGCGAGCTCGCGCGGGTGATCCGCTACGCGAACCGGGTGCCGCTCCTCTACCAGCAGTCGTCGTGCGCGAGCTACAAGGCCGTGCTCGACACCACGTGGCGCAATTACGGCATCACGCAGTCGCGCGGCGCGGTGCCGGCCGGCCCGATGGTGATCTTCGTCCACATGGCCTCGGTGTGGGTTCCGTTCACCAGTGAATCCAAGGAAGCCATCGCCGAGTACGACGAGATCCACAAGGAGATCACGCTGGCGCTGCGCGAGTGCGGCCGGCGCCTGGGCGCGTTCCTGAGACGGCGCGAGCGCGCCCACAGCGAGTTCCGCCGGCGCAACATCTTCGAGCTCTACATCGAGGAAGTGGTGGCCTCGTGCAACCGGCTCAAGGGCGGCAAGCTGGCCACCGCGAAGCTGAAGGATCAGCTGCAGAAGATGGCCATGAAGCTCACCGGCGGCGCCAAGACCGACGAGCTCCTCGGCCAGAACGGAAGCGGCCCCGAAGGTCTGCCGCACTCGATCATCGTCACGCCCGAGGGCGTCGAGGGCGAGGTGCCCGCGCTGGTGGCGGAGACCGCGGCGGCGGTGTCCTCGACGAACGGCGCCGCCGCGACGAACGGCGGCCCCTCGCCGAGCGGCAAGGCCGCC
Organism: Candidatus Methylomirabilota bacterium; assembly: GCA_035649755.1. Taxonomy (GTDB): domain Bacteria; phylum Methylomirabilota; class Methylomirabilia; order Rokubacteriales; family CSP1-6; genus AR31. Next base: position 5,211 of record DASRIY010000395.1, on the reverse strand, counting down.
GAGAAGGTGAAGGGCGGCCGGCGCTCCGCGCAGAAGGGAAAGATCAAGGCGCGCGCGAAGGTCAAGCCCGCGCGCAGGAGAAAGTAGAAAGCATGGCTCAGAAGCAGCGGACGACCGCGGTCGAGAAGAAGCTGGTCGGGGTGGCCGACCTGGTCATCCACGCCGCGGAGCGGCGCAAGGATCCCACACTGACAATCCCGGTGCGCTCGCTCTCCAACGTGACGTTCAACGACCGCAGGGGCCTGATCGAGATGGGCAAGCGCAAGCAGGCGCGGTCGTTCTTCAACGTCGGCATGGCCAAGAAGTTCATGCAGACCGTGCTGGTGGCCGACGCCCTGTCGGAGCTGCAGCGCGCGAATCTCACGACGTCGCTCCGCGAGATCTACTACCGCACCAAGCACACGATCAAGAACTCGCACGAGAACACGTTCGACGCCCAGGACGAGTCGGATCCCCTCATCGAGGACCTCGAGGTCACGCTCGAAGCGCTGCGCGAGGAGCTGCACGTGCGCGCCGAGAACCGGGGCTCGGTCGTCGGCCCGCTGGTGCTGGCGGACGACGGCGACACCGTGAACTGCGCGCGCCTGGGCAAGGGCGGCTACTCCGTGCCCTCGATCGTCGAGCCGGAGTATCTCCAGATTCGCCGATGCACGGCCGACTTCGTCCTGCTGATCGAGAAGGGCACCCAGTGGAACCGGCTCTCGGAAGACAAGTTCTGGCGCCGCTACAACTGCGTGCTGCTGACCGGCAACGGCCAGCCACCCCGCGGGGTGCGACGCCTCGCGCGCCGGCTCCACGAGGAGCATCGGCTTCCGGTCTACGTCCTGGTCGACAACGATCCGTGGGGCTACTACACCTACTCGGTCGTCAAGCAGGGCTCGATCAACCTCGCGTTCGAGAGCCAGCGCATGGCCATCCCGAAGGCCAAGTTCATCGGGCTCTCCAGCGCCGACCCCGAGGCGTACGAGCTCCCGCGTAACGTGGGCATCAAGCTCAACGACAAGGACATCGCGCGCGCCAAGGAGCTGCTCGCCTACACGTGGTTCCAGAAGAAGGACTGGCAGGCCGAGATCAAGCGCATGATCACGAGCGGGCTCAAGTACGAGCTCGACGCGCTCGCCAACAAGGACTTCCAGTACCTCACCAAGCGCTATCTGCCCCGCAAGCTCAAGGAGCAGGACTGGCTGGACTAGCCAGGGGAAACGACCGATGGAGCGGCGCGATCACCACGACTGGGCGTCCGAGACCTATGTCGACGAGTGGGTGCGGCGACAGCAGGCCGAAGACCCGAACCGGACCGAGCGGTTCGCGCTGATGTGCGATCTCTTCCCGTTCCCGCGCGACGCGGCGGTCAGCATCCTGGACATCGGCGCCGGCTACGGACCGGTGAGCATGTTCATTCTGGACCGGTACCCGCGCGCGACGTGCATCGGTCAGGACGGCTCCGAGCCAATGCTGAAGCGCGCGCGGAGCCTCCTGGGGAAGTACGGGGCCCGCTTTCGAGCCCATCACTCCGACCTCTTTGCCAAAGACTGGCTGCCGGCGGAGCCGGGCGTCTTCAACGCGGTGGTGTCGTCGATCTGTCTGCATAATCTCCGGAGCTTCGAGCGCATCAGCGAGATCTATCGCGAGGTGCGTGGGCGGCTCAAGCTGGGCGGCGTCTTCCTGAACGTGGATCTGGTCAACGCGCCCAGCCCCGAGCTGGAGCAGCGTTACGTCGCGGCAGCGGCCGCGCGACGGCAACGCGAAGAGGGCTCCCGCGCGGGCGTCGAATCGATGGCGCCCCGGGCGGAGCGGCCTCCGGCGCCCGGGACCTCGGGCCCGTTTCCGGCCGACCTCGCGCAGCAGCTGGCGGCGCTGAGGGCCGCCGGCTTCAAGGACGTGGACTGCTTCTGGAAGGATCTGCGCCGGGCGCTCTTCGGCGGCTACGCATAGAGTCTCCGCTCGACGCGAAGTCGGCCGCCGGCCCGCTTTAGCGGTTGTCCGCGCGAGTGCGGATTGCTACGCTGGCGCCGGTCATGTCGCTGGTGTCGTTCCACGACGTCGGGAAAACCTACCGGTCGTTGCAGGGCGTCGACTACCAGGCGGTCGAGCACTTCAGCGTCGAGATCGAGGTCGGCGAGTTCTTCTGCCTGCTCGGCCCCAGCGGCTGCGGCAAGACGACCGTGCTGAAGTTGCTGGCGGGGTTCGAACCGCCGACGACCGGACAGATCCTGATGGACGGCCACCCGGTGACGGGCGCCGGCCGCGATCGCGCCGTCGTCTTCCAGGGGGACGACTCGCTCTACGGCTGGCTCACCGCGATCGAGAACGTCGAGTTCGGCCTGCGCATGCGACACGTGGGCAAGGGGGAGCGGCGCGAGCGCGCCATGCGCTACCTGAAGCTGGTCGGCCTCGGGGGGCAGGAGCAGAAGTATCCGGCCGAGCTCTCCGGCGGCATGAAGCAGCGCATCCAGATCGCCCGCGTGCTGGCCAACGAGCCGCAGATGCTGCTGATGGACGAGCCCTTCGCGGCGTTGGACGCGCAGACCCGATCGCTGATGCAGCTGGAGCTCGCCAACATCTGGCAAGCGACACGCACGACCGTTCTGTTCATCACGCACGACATCGACGAGGCGGTCACGCTCGGCACACGCATCGGCGTGATGGAGGCCGGGCCGCGGTCGCGGGTCAAGGGCGTGGTCGACGTCGCGCTCGACGGCGAGCGCCGCCGCACCGACGACGCGTTCCTGCGCTACTACAAGCAGGTCTATGAGATGATCCGCGACGAAGTCGCCAAATCGATAGCTCGTGCCGACTAGCGATCACACCGCGCGGCGTCTGTGGGGCGCGTACGGAGGCTACGCGCTCGGGTTCGTGAGCCTGTTTCTGCTCTGGCAATGGGCCTCGCTCTACCTGGTCAGCTCGGTGCTGTTTCCGCCGCCGACCATCGTCTTCAAGAAGGGCCTGACGCTCCTGAAGAACGGCGTGCTGCTGGAAAACCTCGCGGCCAGCCTGCAGCGGATCCTGGCCGGATTCATCGCCGGCTCCCTGCTGGGCGTGCCGATCGGCCTGGCGATGGGCTCGTTCCGGCCGGTGCGCAAGCTCCTGGAGCCGTATACTGAGTTCCTGCGCTTCATCCCGTCGGTGGCCATGATCACCGTCGCGGTCATCTGGTTCGGAATCGGCGAGGCCTCCAAGATCTTTCTCATCATCTACACGACGATCTTCATCGTCATCCTGAACACGGCGGCCGGCGTGTCGGCGATCGCCCCCAACAAGATCCGGGCCGCGGAATCGCTCGGCGCGACACGCGGGCAGATCTTCTTCCACGTGGCGCTGCCGGCGACGGTGCCCTACATCCTGACCGGGATGCGGCTGGCGATGGCCAACTCCTTCACGACCATCGTGGCCGCCGAGCTGATCGCCGCCAACGACGGGCTGGGCAAGATGCTGTGGGACGGGCGCCTGTTCATGCTGGTCGACGACATCTTCGTGTCCCTGGTCACCCTGGGACTCCTGGGCTTCGTCACCGACCGCATGTTCCGATGGAGCATCTATACTTTCGCGGGCAAATACTCGCCGGCGACCTGACGGCCGGCCGGGAGGGGAGCGTTCATGCTGAGACGCGGCGCGCAGGCTTTCCTCGTTCTGAGTCTCCTGATCTGCGGCGGTACCGCGGTGGCGCAGACGAAGATGACCATCGCGACCGGAGTCGATCCGGTGTTCTCCGCCTACTACGTGGCGCTACAGGAGGGGCTCTTCAAGAAGCACGGGCTCGACGTCCGGATCAACACGGGGCCGTCCGGATCGGCCATGGTGTCGTTCCTGATCAACGGCCAGATCGAGTCGGCCTTCGGCTCCGAGATCGCCGGCGTCAGCAATCACAACCTGGACCCCAACGTGGTGGTGGTCGCGCAGGCGACGCGCCTGGTGCGCTGGATCGCGATCGTCGGCCGCAACATGGACAATCTCGATCAGCTCAAGGGCAAGAAGATCGGGGTGGCGCGCGGCTCGGGCGGCGAGGTGTTCTGGCTGGCCCTCATCGACAAGCTCAAGCTGAACCCGGCCGACTACACTGTCGTCAACGTCGAGGCGCCGGAGATGGTGGCGGCGCTCGAGCGCGGCAACATCGACGCCTACGCGGTGTGGGAGCCCTGGGTCAGCCGCGGCCTGGCGGCGGTCCGAAACACCAAGGTGCTGAAGGACCAGGAGAACATCCTCGAGCAGGGCGTCTACATCTACATGAACCTCGGCTGGATCAAGAAGAACCCGGAGCAGGCCGAGGGCTTCATGCGGGCCCTGGTGGAGGCGACCGACCTCATCAACAAGGACCGCAAGCGAGCCGCCAAGGACGTGTCGGACTTTCTCAAGAGCCTCGATCCGCCGATGGTCGAGCAGCTCATGACCAAGCTCCGCTTCGAGATGGTCCTGGACGATTTCACCGTGAGCCTGTTCCGGCTGGCCGAGACACAGCTGAAGCAGCAGGGCAAGCTCACCAAGCCCCTCGACCTGGGCGCGTTCGTCTATCCCGACCTCCTGAAAAAGGTCCAGCCGAAGAGCGTCAACTACAAGCCGTGATGCGGCGACGCTCGCTCTCGCAGAGCCCGGGGCGCGTCTTTTACGGCTGGTGGATCGTCGCCATCGGCTGCGTCCAGGACGCCGTGAAGGGCGGGTTGTTCAACACCGGGTTCACGCTCTATTTCCTGCCGGTCCTCACCGAGCTCAATCTCAGCCGGGCCGCGACCTCGCTGCCGTTCTCGCTGTCGCGGCTCGAGGCCGCGCTCGGCGCGCCGCTCGTGGGATACCTCATCGATCGATTCGACGTGAGAGTGATGCTGGTCGCCGGCACGCTCTTGGCGAGCCTGGGGCTCATCCTCCTGTCCCTCACCCATAGCTACGTGCTCTTCGTCCTGGTCTTCATCGGCCCGCTGAGCTTCGGCTTCCAGTCCGGGTTCAACCAGGCCACCCTGGCGGTGGTGGCGCACTGGTTTCGCCGCAAGCGCGGGCTAGCGATGTCCATCGTGCAGACCGGCCAGGCCATCGGCGGCGTGCTGATCTTCCCGCTGGTCGCGCTCGCGGTGCTGAAGCTCGGCTGGCGGATCGCCGCGGTCCTGTCCGGGCTCGTCGTGCTCCTGCTGCTGCCGCTGGTGCTGGTCATCCGGCGCTCGCCGGAGAGCATGGGGCTCTTGCCCGACGGCGATCGCTCGACCCGCGAACCCTCGCTGGGCC
>DASRIY010000394.1:0-2321 GCA_035649755.1 Candidatus Methylomirabilota bacterium | reverse complement strand
CGCTGAGCCTCGGCCGGCACGCCGAGCTCGGCCATGTGGTGCAGGCTCTCCCAGGCGTCCTCGGCGTCGTGGTGCGGATAGTCCGAGGACCAGATCGCGATGTCCTGGAACACGTCCCAGAGCCGGTAGACCATCGTCTCGTCGGACTCGAAGCCGATGAAGCACCGCTCGTGGAAGACCTCGACGGGATCCCGGATGAGCCGGTTGTCGCGCTGGAATGCGAACAGGTTCGAGAAGTTCGAGCTGCGCGACAGGATCAGCGGCAGCCACGAGGCGTTCGACTCGAGCACCGCCGCCTTGAGCCGGGGGAATCGCTCGAGCCAGCCCGTCTGCACCACGACCGTCACCCAGGTCATCGCCTCCATCAGGAATCCCAGCGTCTCGGAGGCGTCGATGGCCGGGTCCATCGCCGCGGTGATGTTCGAGACGAACTGCCCGGGCGAGTACACGACGGCCTCGTCCGTGAACAGGAGCCCCTGCCCCGAGTGCCCGCGCGCCTGGGCCATGCGCTGGCCCCAGTCGGGCGTCAGCGCCTCGCGCGAGGGAAAGGTGTGCATGGCGAGCACCACGCCGGTCGACTCGAACTCGCGCCAGAGGGGATCGAACTCGGGCAAGGTCGGATAGCGGCCGTTCCAGAAGCAGGGACGCACGGCCGCCGCCTTGAAACCGAGCGCGGCCACGCGCTTGAGCTCGGCCACCGACGCCTCCACGCTCTGCAGCGGCAGCACCGCGCACGGAAAGAGCCGCCGCCGGTCCGCGGCGCAGTAGTCCAGCACCCAATCGTTGTAGGCGCGCGCCAGCACCGCCGCGGCTTCGGCGCTCCGCACCAGCGCTAGGCGGACGAACCACGTCGGAAACAGCATCACCTGATCAGTGCCCAGCGCGTCCATGTCGCTGAGCCGCGCGTGCGGATCGCGGCAGCCGAGCAGGCGTCCGAACTTCTCCTGCCACGCCACGGTGCCGGGGGTGAGCTTGCCCACCTCTTTCTTGTCCCACCGCGCCCAGCCCACCTCGGCCGCGTTCGAGCGCTCGCGCGCGGCGGGGACCACCCGGCCGTTGATGTAGAGGAGGTCACTGTCGGTGTGAAAGCAGAACTGGGTCTTGATCCACGCGCGGCTCTTGCTCGGCACGTACTCGTCCCAGATGGACGGCGGCTCCACGACGTGGCTGTCGCAGTCGAACACCGGGAAGTCCTTGCGCACGCTCATAGCCATGAGGAACTCCTTGCTACCGGGCTTTCACTCCTCGAAAAACTCGCCTATTGTGTGAACCGGCAAGACGCCTGTCAATGACGCGCACGGCGAACGCGGCAGGGCTCGAGCGCTTCTCGCTCTCGGGGCAGATCGTGCTGGTCACCGGCTCGACGCGCGGCCTCGGCCTGGCGATCGCCGGCGGCATGGCGGCGGCGGGCGCCGTGGTCGGGATCAACGGACGCGACGCCGAGCGCGCGCGGGAGATCGCCAAAAACACTCCCAACGCGTTCGCCGCGTCCTTCGACATCACCGATCTCGACGCGGCGACGACGGTCATCGACGAGATCGTGGCGCGCCACGGCCGGCTCGACTGCCTCGTCAACAACGCGGCCGTGCGCGATCGCCGGGCCCTTGAGGAAATCAGCCCCGAGGATTTCCGCCGGCTGATCGAGACCAATCTGGTATCGCAGTATGCGCTTTCGCGCGTCGCCGTCCGGCACATGGCCGCGCGCGGCGGAGGGCGGCTCGTCTTCATCAGCTCCATGGTGGGGCCGCAATCGTTCCAGGGCGATCCGGCCTACGTGGCGTCGAAGGGCGGGCTCGAGGCGCTCATGCGCGCGCTGGCGGTAGAGCTCGGCGGCAAGGGCATCGCGGCCAACGCGATCGCCCCGGGATTCTTCGCGACCGACGGCAATGCCCCGTTCTTCGCGAAGCCGCGCATCGCCGAGCTGGCGCGCCGCATTCCGCTCGGGCGCTTCGGGCGGCCCGACGAGCTCGTCGGCGCCGCCATCTTCCTGGCCTCCGACGCCGCGTCCTACATCACCGGCCAGGTCCTGACCGTCGACGCGGGGCTTTCGGTCGCGCTCTAGACACACTTGTGAGACCCTCCCGGCACCGATCCACTGGGAGGCGCCGATGAGGTCATTCACCTCGCGCGTTGTCGTCTTCGCTGCGCTCACCCTCGGTGTGCTCACGGGCCGTGCGGTTGCGGCCCCAGAGGGCACGCTGACCTACGGAGTCCACGTCACGGTGCCGTCGCGGTGGCTCGACCCCGCCGACGCCGAGGGCATCGCCACGCCGTTCATGGTGCTCTACGCCCTGCATGACGCTCTGGTGAAGCCAATGCCG
>DASRIY010000393.1:0-2814 GCA_035649755.1 Candidatus Methylomirabilota bacterium | reverse complement strand
GATGACGGTGAGGCCCAGTGCCAGCAGCCCCAGCGCGGCCCCGAAGACGAGGCCGTGCAGGAGCTGCGGCAGCAGGACCGCGACGAGATAGTCCAACTACTTCTTCTTGATCTCCCAGGTGAACCCCTCGACGGGGTCCTTACCCACCATCGACTCGCCGATCGTGTCGCTGCCGGCGATCCGTGCGATCGGCAGGTTCTTGCCGCCCTTCACCTGATAGAGGTGCATGTCCATGATGACCTGGTGGTCTTCCTTGCGGATGCACTGGCGGCCGATGTGCGTGTTGTCGACGCACATGCCCTCGTGAGCCTCCGCTACCTTGTCGGAGTCGAACGACTTGGCCTTCTCGACCGCCGCCGCCCAGAACAGGACCGCGTCGTAGGAGCCGGCGGCGATGTTGGCGTCGGTGCCGAACTTCTTCTTGAAGCGGGCGTTGTACGCCTGCATGTTCGCGTCGGGGTTGTACGGTGAGAAATGGTTGAGCTGGACGAACCCTTCCATCGGCTCGGCGATCGACGGCAAATCTTGCTGCAGGAGGAAGCAGTCGATCCCGGCTAGCTTGTACTTCTTGGTCATGCCGAAGGAGTGGAGCTGGGTCATGAGCCGGAGCGAGTCGGTACCCGCGAAGGCCAGGAACAGCACGTCGGGGTTCGACTGGTTGATGGCGCCGAACCAGGGGCTGAAGTCCTTCGTGTCGAGCGGCGCGCCGGCCACGCCGACGACCTCGCCGCCGAGCTTCTCGAGCGCGGTCTTGAACTGCCGACCGTCGGACTGGCCCATCGCGTAGTCGGTATAGAAGATGTAGACCTTCTTGCCCATCTTGTCGACGATGTACTTGGCGAGCCCGGTCGCCTGCATCCGCGAGTCCGGCTGGTTCGAGAAGTAGTACTTGTGGAACTTCGTCGTGCGCATGAACTCGGCGCACGAGACCGAGTTCCAGTGGATGGTCTTGTGCTTCTTGGTGACGTCCATCACCGCCAGCGTCGCGCCGCTGGAGACGGCGCCGACCAGCAGCTTCACGTCGTCCTGGAGGATGAGCTTCTCGGCCTTGCGGACGGCCGGGGCGGGCTTGGTCTCGTCGTCCTCCGAGACCACCTCGATCTTGTGGCCGAGGACGCCGCCCTTGGCGTTCAGCTCCTCGACCGCCATCTGGATGCCCCACGTCTGGTACTTGCCGTAGCCCTCGAAGACGCCGACCTTGGAGCCGAGGTCGCCGATCTTCACGACCTTCGGCTGCGAGACGGCTGGCGCCGACACCCAGACGAGCGCGGCGACGGCGACGAGCGCGACGAATCCCCACATCACACGCTTCATGAGCTCCTCCTGGCTGACGTTGACGACGTTTCGATCAGGGTCGACAGGACCTGGGCGATTCGCTGGATCGGCTGGCGGGCCTTCGCCGGGTCGTCGGGCGCGGCGCCGCCGGTCGCCGGCTTCACGTAGCCCTCTGCTTCGTCGAACGCCAGCCGGACGGCGACCGACGACTTGCTGTCGCGCATCGCGACGGCGAAGTCCACGAGGTTGTAGTAGCGCCAGATCGCCTCGAGGAACTTGCGTCCAGTGGCGGCGCGAGTCTCGGGCGTGACCCCGGGCTCGCCGAGCTGGCGATCGGCCTCGATGGCCAGGTCGCGGGCGAGCGCCGCGAAGAAGATCATGAGCCGCCGCTCCGCCTCGAGGCCATCGCTCGCCCGCAGCGCGGCGCGCGTGCCGTCTTCGAGCCCGGGGGGCAGGGTCGCGGCCTGCGCGCGCATCTCGGCGCGGACGGCGCCCTGCTCGAAGAGCTGGAGCGCCACGTCGAACCGCTTGGCCTGCACCGAGAACTTGATCTGCTTGAAGTTCGTGGTGACGGCGTTGTCACGGGGAACGTAAGAGCCGACGTGATGCGCGGCAGCGGGCGTGATTATTGTAGCGAGTATTGTTGTAGCGAGGATTGTTGTAGCGAGTGCCGTGAGCACGGATACCACCGAGGGTGGCCTGAGAAAGGAGCGGGCCGGCTCCGGTCGCCCGAACACCCTTCTGACACGTCCGATCATGGGCGTCATCGCCCTGTCATGCGGAGCGCGACTAGACCGGCCAGCCACCAGAGCGCGGCGATGGTGGCGGAGCCGAACGGCACCCACACGAGCCACTCGGCGATCGCCTTCGCGCCGTCCGGACCGTACGACGGAATCAACGCGCTCCATAAAAGGTAGCCGACAGGATAGCCCGCCCCGCCCGCCGTGAGAAGCACGGTGATCGCCCGGCGCACGGGCGCCGACCGGGCCACGGTGGCGGCGACCATGGTCGTGGCGATGATGACCAGGCCCATGCCCTCGGCGTGCATGTGAAAGAGGCGCAGGCCCGCGTCGAACTTCACGAGCGCCTCGTCGAGAATGCGCTCGTCCACGTCGCGAACGCCGACGAGACCGTGCACCGCAGGGCGCGCCAGCATCCTCTCGCGCGCCCAGCGTGTCAGCTCGACCTTGAAGCGCGCCATGGACGCACCGCCGATCTCGGCGCAGGCGATCGAGAGCAGGGCGACCAGCAGCACCCAGCGCGGCGGCAGGCGCCAGACCGCTGTGTCGGCGGCGGCGCTCATGCGCGCCGGCGCGCGGCCACGACCATCAGACCGACGAGCCCGGTGATCGCCGCGACGCCGAGCGGCGCGAGCACCCAGCGCTCGGCGAGGCCGATCCCGGCGTCGCGCCCGAGCTCCAGCACCGCGGCCCCGTAGACGAGATAGCCCACGGGAAAGAGCCCGCCGAGCGTCAGGAGGACATACAGAGCCGTTCGCGAGCGCGGGCCGGGCACCAGGGCGGCGACCAGCGTTGCGGC
>DASRIY010000392.1:0-4059 GCA_035649755.1 Candidatus Methylomirabilota bacterium | reverse complement strand
ATCGTCAACCAGCAGCGCAAGGGCTGGTCGGCCGACGAGATCATGGCCGCGCTGGCCGCCGTGCTGCCGGTGAACGTCTGGATCTACGCGGGCCAGCTCCAGAATCTCCGAGCGGCCGGGCGCAAGTTCATCCTGCAGGGTGGCACGCACCGCAACATGGCGGTGGTCAAGGCCCAGGTCGACTTCATCCGCGGCAAGGTGCCGGACGCCGAGGTCGTGCTGCACCCCTACTCGGGCGAGGCCGGCGCGATCGGCGCCGCGCTCTGCGCCGGCGACTGGCGCAAGCGCGGTGAGCCGACGCACTTCCGCGGCTTCGACACGATCGCGGCGCTGACCTATACCAGCACGACCAGCCCGGCGACCGTCTGCAAGTGGTGCCCGATCAACTGCACTCGTACGTTCATCGACGTCCAGCTGCCCGGGGCCAAGGGTCGCGAGTGGAGCAAGCTGCCGCTGGCGCCCGGCTGGGAGCGGGTCATCAGCGGGAACTCCTGCCCCAAAGGGCTCGTCGAGGACGCCAACGAGCTCAGGGTGGTGAAGGCCAAGCTCGAGGAGGTCAAGCGTGAGTACCCTAACGTTGCCGAGATGGTTCGCAAGGACGCGTTCCGCCGGGTCGCCCCCGCCGCCGTCGCGGACTAAGCTCCGGGTCGGCATCCCGCGCGTCCTGAACCTCTGGAACACCCATCAGTTCTGGATGGGGTTCCTGACCACGCTGGGCGTCGACCCCCGCAACGTCGTCTTCTCCTCGGACACCTCCGAGGAGCAGGGGCGGCAGTTCGGCAAGGGCCGCGGCACGGTGGATTGCTGTTACCCGGTGAAGTGCATCTCCGGCCACTACGGCGAGCTGGTGTTCGGCCAGAAGCAGAAGCTCGATATCCTGCTCTCGCCGATGATCTACAACCTGCCGTCGTTCCTCTCCGGCCACGTGGCCAAGACGCTCACCTGCCCGCGCGTGATGGCCGCCCCCGAGAACATCAAGGCCGGGTTCATCAAGGAGCAGGACGCGTTCGCCGAGGCCGGCATCACCTACGCCACCCCGTTCGTCTCGCTCGACGAGCCGCTGCTCGTGCCCAAGCAGCTCTTCACCGGGCTGCGCGAGGCGATCCCCGGGCTCACGTACGAGGAGACGGCGAAGGCGGCCGACGCCGGATTCCGCGCGCTGCGCGAGTTCAGCGAGCGTCTGCGCAAGAAGTCGCGCGAGGTGCTCGAGTGGTGCGCACGCGAGAACCGCGCGTGTCTGATGGTGATCGCGCGGCCGTACCACATGGATCCGGGGATCGGCCACGAGATCGAGGTGGACTTGCAGGCGTACGGCTACCCGATTCTCTGGATGCAGTACTTCCCCATCGACGCCGACCTGATGGACTGGGCGTTCGGCGAGGACATCCGCGCCGGCCACATCAAATCGCCGTTCGACATCCGCGACGTATGGCCGTCGTCCTACAGCTCCAATACGAACGAAATTCTCTGGGGCGCCAAGGTGGCGGCGCGCATCCCCTGGGTCGCGTGCGTCGTCCGGATGTCGTCCTACGAGTGCGGCATGGACCAGCCGACCTACACGCCCGTGCAGCAGATCGTCGAGCGCTCCGGCACGCTCTTCTTCTCGTTCCAGGACCTCGACTCCACCAAACCCGCCGGGTCGGTGAAGATCCGGGTCGAGACGATCACGCACTACCTGGAGAAGTACGCGGCCCAGATCATCGAGAAGAAGAAGGCGGCGATGCCGGCGGGCTGCCCGCTCCTGCCAGCGGCGTCATGACCGGCCCGACCGAGCGCATCGGCCCGCTAGGGCTCTCGGTGGGCCAGCGCGCCCAGCGCACCAAGACCGTCACGGCGAAGGACGTGGAGCTCTACGCCGAGATCACCGGCGATCGTAATCCGCTGCACTTCGACCCGAATTTCGCCGGACGCACACGGTTCAAGCGGCTGGTCGCGCAGGGCGGGATCGCCAGCGGGATGCTCAACGCGCTCGTCGCGATGGACCTGCCCGGCGCGGGCACGGTCTTCATGAGCCAGTCGCTCAAATATCTAGCGCCGACCTATCTCGGCGACACGCTGACCGCCGAGGTCGAGGTGCTCTCGCTCAAGGCCGACAAGCCGGTGTGCCAGCTTCGCGCGACGATCAAGAATCAAGACGGGACGGTTCTGCTCGAGGGCGAGTGCTGGACCTACACCATGCGCCCGGAGTGAACGGGGCGCGTCAGCCCCTGGCCAGCTCCTGCTCCTTGAGCACGCGGCGGAGGATCTTGCCGGAGGGCGTCTTCGGGATCGAATCGACGAACTCGACCTCGCCGGGAATCTTGTAGTTCGCCAGACGGCCCTTGACGAAGGCGACGACGTCGCCGGCCGTCAGGTCCTGCCCCTTCTTTCGCACCACGAAGGCCTTGGGAATCTCGCCCGCCTCGGGATGCGGTTTGCCGATCACCGCCGCGTCGGCGATGGCCGGGTGCTCGACCAGGAGCGACTCGATCTCGGCCGGCGCGATGCCGAATCCCTTGAACTTGATCATCTCCTTCTTGCGGTCGCGGATATAGAGGTAGCCGCGCTCGTCGACGTAGCCGATGTCGCCGCTGTGGTACCAGCCATCGCGAAGGGCCGCCGCCGTCGCCTCAGGAGCCCTCCAGTAGCCCTGCATGATCTGCGGCCCGCGGATGCAGATCTCCCCGACCTCGCCCGGTGCGAGGATCCGCTCGCCGGTCTCGATGTCGACCACCTTGTGGGCGGTGTCGTGCGCCAGGAGGCCTGCGGAGTCGACGACATTCAGGCGCTCGTCGTGGACGGGGTTCACGTGCGTCAGCGGCGACGCCTCGGTCATGCCGTACCCCTGAATGACGGGGACGCCGCTCTGCTGCCGGAAGCGACGGGAGAGCTCGGGGGCGAGCGGAGCCGCGCCCACCATCGTCAGCCGCAGGCTCGAGAGATCGTACTTCGTCAGCTCCGGCCAGTTCGAGAGCATCAGCAGCACGGGCGGGACCACGAAGAAGAGCGTGACGCGGTGCCGCTGCACGAGCTCCAAGCACTCGACCGGCTCGAACCGCTCCATGAGCACGCACGTCGCGCCCGTGTGGACGGCCGCGCCCATCAGCATCGTGCCGTAGATGTGATAGAAGGGCAGGAACAGCATCAGACGGTCGCTCTCGCGCATGCGCATGCAGGCGACGAACTGGATGTTGTTGATCACCAGGTTCTTGTGGGTGATCATCACGCCCTTCGGCAGTCCGGTCGTCCCGCTCGAGTAGGGCAGCGCCACCAGCTCGTTCTCGCCGATCTCGACCGGCGCCGGCGGCGCAGCCGGCTGGTTCGCGACCAGCTCGATGAAGCTCCGGACGCCGGCCGACGGCGCCTGACCCGGCCCCACGGCGATGACGTGGCGCAGCCCCGGGGTGCGCGCGCGAACGGCCTCCACCAGCGGCACCAGGCTCGTGTGCGCGACGATCACCACCGCCTCGGTGTCGTTCAGCTGGTACTCGATCTCGCGCTCCCGGTACGAGGGATTCATCGGGCTCGCGATCGCGCCCACGCGGGCGATCGCGTAGAACGCGATGATGTACTCCGGGCAATTCGGCGTCAGCAGGCAGACGCGGTCGCCGCGCGACACGCCGAGCGAAGCCAGGGCGCGCGCGAAGCGATTGGTCATGGCCTCGAGCTCGCGGTACGTCAGGCTCACGTCGCGGAAGACGACCGCCACGTTCTCGGGATGGCGAGCGGCACCATGCGAGAGCATCTGATCGTACGGGATCCGCGGATACTCGAGCGGCGGGCGGAAGAACTCGAGGCTCATAGCGCCCGCGCCCGCTCGCGCAGCGTGTACTTCTGGACCTTGCCGGTCGACGTGGTCGGCAGCGCGCCGAACACGACCGTCTTGGGAATCGCGAAGTGCGGCAGGTTGTCCCGGCAGAAGCGGATCAGCTCCTCCTCGGTGGCCGTGGCGTCCGGGCGGAGCTGGACGAACGCGCACGGCGTCTCGCCCCATTTCTCGTCGGGCCGGGCGACCACCGCCGACATGAGCACGGCCGGATGGCGATTCAGCGCGATCTCCACGTCGATCGAGGAGATGTT
>DASRIY010000391.1:0-5557 GCA_035649755.1 Candidatus Methylomirabilota bacterium | reverse complement strand
ACGCCGAACCAGCAGCTGATTCCCGGCGCCGAGTACCTGATGTCGAAGGAGGGCGGGTCCTACAAGAAGTTCTACCTGCTCGGGACCGACTACGTGTTCCCGCGTACGGCCAACAAGATCCTGCGCGCGTTCCTGGTCGCCAAGGGCGTGCCGGCCGCGAACATCGAGGAAGAGTACACGCCGTTCAACCATCAGGACTACCAGACGATCGTCGGCAAGATCAAACGGTTCTCGTCGGGCGGCGGCGCCTGCGTGCTCTCGACGATCAACGGCGACTCGAACGTGCCCTTCTACAAGGAGTTCGGCAACCAGGGGCTTCGCTCCGAGAACGCGCCGATCATGGCCTACAGCGTGGCCGAGGACGAGCTGCGCGGCATGGACACCTCGGCGCTCGTCGGCCACCTGGCCGCGTGGAACTACTTCCAGTCGGTCGAGAACGCCAACAACAAGAAGTTCGTGCAGGCGTTCAAGGCCTACGCGAAGAAGGCCAACCTGCCCGGCGGCGACAAGCGCGTCACCGATGATCCGATGGAGGCCGCCTACTTCGGGGTCTACATCTGGAAGCAGGCGGTCGAGAAGGCCAAGAGCTTCGACGTCGACCCCGTGCGCAAGGCCGTGTACGGCCAGACGTTCGCCGCGCCCAGCGGCACCATCAAGATGCACGAGTACAACCACCACACGTACCGTCCGGTTCTCATCGGCGAGATCATGAAGGACGGTCAGTTCAAGATCATCAGCCGGGTTAAGGGCACCGGCCCGAACGGCACGGTCGAACCGGAGCCGTGGAGCAAGTACACGAGCCCGGACAAGGGCTGTGACTGGGTCAAGCACCAGGGCACGTATCAGAAGAAGGCGTGAGATACCGTCTCGTTGCTCTCCTGTCGCTGCTCGCGTGGCTCGCCGCTCCCGCGGCGGGCCACGCGGCTCCGCCCCCACAATCACCCGAGATCGGTCGTGCGCTGGCGGATCTGGCCGGTGACGACGCCGACAAGCGCGAGGCGGCCGTCACCGTCATCGGCCAGACACGCGATCCGAAGTGGATCCGGTTCCTCGGCGCGCTCCGCGACGGTAGCGTCTATGCGCGGAGCAAGGCGGGCGCGACCGAGCTGGTCATCGGCGGCACGAAGGCCACCCGCGGCGACCAGGACGTCATCGACATCGCGAGCGCCTACGAGCAGGAGCCGCTCGGCGCCGTCGCCCTGACCGATCTCAAAGAAGTGCCCACCGATCGGCGTCTCCGGCTCGCCATCAAGCCGTTCCTCGACGCCGACGAGACTCGGGCGCAGCTCGCCGACTCCGACCCGGCCGTGCGGCAGGGTGCCGCCGTGAAGCTCGGTAACCAGGCCGACCTGGCTGCCGTGCCGACCATCGAGGAAGCGCTCAAGAAAGAGACCGATCGCTGGGTGCGCCACGCGCTCACCGAGGCGCTCGGGCTGATCCGGCTGGCGCACGGTAAGGGAGACGAGCGCACCGACGCGGCTCGTACGCTCGGCGAGATTCACTCGGCCGCCGCGCGCGACGCACTCGGCCGTCTCGCCGGCGACCCGACCGCGTCGCCGGCCGAGCGCGAGGCCGCGACGCACGCGATCCGCCGGCTCCAGCGGTGGAGCCTCCTGACGACGACCGTCGAGACGCTTTTCCAGGGCGCCTCGCTCGCCTCGATCCTGCTTCTGATGGCGCTCGGTCTGGCGATCGTCTTTGGTCTCATGGGCGTGATCAACATGGCCCACGGTGAGCTGATGGCGCTCGGCGCCTACGCCACGTTCGTGGTGCAAAACTGGTTTCGCGCCGCCTTGCCCGATCGCCTCGACTTGTACTTCGTCGCCGCGCTGCCGATCTCGTTCCTGGTCGCCGCGGCGGTGGGGCTCGTCATGGAGCGCGGGGTCATCCGGTTCCTCTACGGGCGCCCGCTCGAGACGCTGCTGCTCACCTGGGGCGCCTCGCTCATCATCCAGCAGGGACTGCGCCTCTGGTTCGGCGCCGCGAACGTCGATGTGGCTTCGCCCTCGTGGCTGTCGGGCGGCTACCCGGTGATGGTCGGCGTGACGCTCCCGTACAACCGCGTGTTCATCATTTGCCTGGCCACCGTGTCGGTCGCGGCGACCTACTGGCTCCTCTTCCAGAGCAGCGCGGGGCTTCGGATCCGCGCCGTCACCCAGAACCGGGCGATGAGCTCCTGTCTCGGCGTGCGCGCCGGGGTGGTGGACGCCACGACGTTCGCCTTCGGCGCCGGCCTGGCGGGGCTCGCCGGGTGTGCGCTCACCCAGATCGGCAACGTCGGGCCGTCGCTCGGCCAGAACTACATCGTGGACTCGTTCATGGTCGTCGTAACCGGCGGCGTGGGAAAGCTCGCCGGGACAATTCTCGCCGCGGCGGGGCTGGGCGGGCTCACCAAGGGCATCGAGCCGACGCTCGGCGCGGTCTTCGGCAAGGTCGCGATCCTCGTGGGCGTCATCCTGTTCCTCCAGCGGCGGCCGGCGGGGCTGTTCGCGACGCGGGGCCGGAATGCCGAAGCGTGAGGCGATCGCGGTCGGGCTGGCGGCGGTTCTCCTCGTGGTCGTGCTGCCGTTCTGCAACACGCTCCCGGTCGACGCGCCCTTCTCGGTCTCGAACTTCACGCTGAACCTCTTTGGAAAGTTCCTCGCCTACGCGATCCTCGCGCTGGGCCTTGACCTCCTGTGGGGCTACGCGGGCGTTCTCTCGCTCGGCCACGGGGTGTTCTTCGGCCTCGGGGCGTACGCGATGGGCATGCACCTCATGCTCGAGATCGGCGCCAAGAGCGTCTACCAGAGCGCATTGCCCGACTTCATGGTGTGGAACCAGGTCAAGGCGCTGCCGCTCTTCTGGCAGCCGTTTCACAGCGGCGCGTTCACGCTCGCCGCCATCGTGCTGGTGCCGGCGCTCTTCGGCCTGGCGTTCGGATATCTCGCGTTCCGAAGCCGGATTCGCGGCGTGTACTTCTCGATCATCACGCAGGCGCTGGCGCTCAGCGTGTGGCTCGTCTTCAACCGCAACGAGATGAACCTGGGCGGCACCAATGGGCTCGCCGACTTCAAGACGATCTTCGGCTTCCCGCTGAACCAGCCCGGCACGCAGCGTGGGCTCTACGCCGTCACGGCCGCGACGCTGGTCGCCGCCTATCTGGTCTGCCGCTGGATCACGCTGACCCGCGCCGGCAAGGTGCTGGTCGCCATTCGCGACAGCGAAACGCGGGTGCTGTTCTCGGGCTACTCGCCGGCGGCCTACAAGCTCTTCGTGTTCGTCGTGTCGGCGATCCTGGCCGGCGTCGCCGGTGCCCTCTACGCGCCGCAGGTGGGCATCATCACGCCGGCCAAGATCGGCGTGCTGCCGTCGATCGAAATGGTCGTGTGGGTCGCCGCCGGCGGGCGCGGCACGCTCTACGGCTCGGTCATCGGCGCCTTCGGCGTCAACTGGATCCAGAGCTGGCTGACCACCAGCTACCCGGATGTGTGGCTGCTCTTCCTGGGCGGGCTCTTCATGGGCGCCGTCCTGTTCTTCCCTGACGGTATTGTGGGCGCCCTCGGTCGTCTGATCGGGCGCACCCGCCGTTTCCTCGCAGGGCCCCAGGATCGGGCGATCCTGGAAGCGTCGCACCTTTCTCAGGCCACCCCGGGTGCAAGCCGGCCTCCGAGCTCCGATCAATGACGACGGCGCCGCATCTGTCTCGGGGCACCCGCGGTGGGAGCCGGCCTCCGAGCTCCGATCGATGATCAGCGCCGGCACCATCATCTACCTCGAAGACGTGACGGTGAACTACGACGGGTTCAAGGCGCTGAGCCGCCTGAACTTCTTCATGGACCGCCGCGAGCTGCGCGTGGTGATCGGCCCCAACGGCGCCGGCAAGACCACGCTGCTCGACGTCATCTCCGGGCGCGTGAAGCCCGAGAGCGGGCGTGTCATCTTCGGCCATGAAACCGATCTCCTGCCGCTGCGCGAGAACGACATCGCGCGCCTGGGCGTCGGGCGGAAGTTCCAGACGCCCTCCGTCTTCGTGAACCTGACCGTGTGGGACAACGTGGAGCTGTCGCTGCGGCGGGCGTCGAAGGGCGTCTTCGCCGCGCTTCGCCGCCACGATCCGCCCGAGGAGCGCGATCGCATCGCCGAGACGCTCGAGACGGTCCAGCTGGCGGCCAAGGCGGATGCGCCGGCCGGTTCCTTGTCGCACGGCGAGAAGCAGTGGCTCGAGATCGGCATGGTGATCGCGCAGGACCCGGAGCTGCTTCTGGTCGACGAGCCGGTCGCCGGCATGACCGACGAGGAGACTGCCCGGACCGGCGAGCTGCTCGAGTCGATCGCGGCCGACCGCTCGGTGCTCGTCATCGAGCACGACATGGAGTTCGTCCGGCAGATCGCGCGCAAAGTGACGGTGCTCCACCAGGGGACCGTTCTCTGCGAGGGGCCGGTCGAGCAGGTCCAGAACGATCCGCGCGTCCTCGAGGTCTATCTCGGGCGGCGGCGCGAGGCGACCGATGCTGTCCATTAAGGCGCTCGACGTCGCCTACGGCGAGTCCCAGGTGCTTTGGGGTGTGGATCTGGACGTCCGCGCCGGCGAGCTCGTGTGCCTGATGGGGCGCAACGGAGTCGGCAAGACGACGCTGCTCAAGACCGCCATCGGGCTCCTCTCGGCACGGCGCGGCTCGGTGACGTTCGACGGTACCGACATCACCGCGTGGTCGTCCGATCGCCGGGCGCGCGCCGGCGTCGGTTACGTCCCGCAGGGGCGCGAGATCTTCCCGCACCTCACCGTGGAGGAGAATCTCCGCATGGCGCTGCTCGGCTGCGGGCGCGCGGCCTCGCTCGACGAGCCGCTCGAGCTGTTTCCGGCGCTACGACCGCTGCTGGCGCGCAAGGGCGGCGTTCTCTCGGGCGGCGAGCAGCAGATGCTCGCGATCGGACGCGCCCTGCTCACCAAGCCGAAGCTCCTCATGCTCGACGAGCCGACCGAGGGCATCCAGCCGTCGATCATCCTCGAGATCGAGGCCGCGCTGCGCCGGATCAAGCAGGAAATCGGCCTCGCCGTCTTGCTGGTCGAGCAGTACCTTGACTTCGCCGAACGTCTTGCCGACAAGTACGTGATCATGGCCAAGGGCGCGGTGGTCGCGGCGGGCTCCACCGGCGACCTCAGAGTCGAGATGGTCCGACAGCACCTGGCGGTCTGACCCAGCTCCGCGACGGCCTGCGGCGCGAATATCAGGAGGCTCGGCGATGCACCTCACTCCGCGTGAGCAGGAGAAGCTCCTCATCTTCACCGCGGCCGAAGTCGCGCGGCGGCGCCGCGGACGCGGTCTCAAGCTCAATCATCCCGAGGCCCTCGCGCTCATCACCGCGGAAATCCTCGAGGGCATTCGCGACGGGCGGAGCGTGTCGGAGCTGATGGAGGCCGGGCTCGGCATTCTCCGGCGCGACGACGTGATGGAGGGAGTGCCGGAGATGATCGAGGAGGTTCAGGTCGAGGGCACGTTCCCTGACGGCACCAAGCTCGTCACCATTCATCATCCCATTCGCTAGCGACGGAGGGCCGCGTGATTCCGGGTGA
>DASRIY010000390.1:0-12020 GCA_035649755.1 Candidatus Methylomirabilota bacterium | reverse complement strand
GCCGCGGAGCTGCTGGCGCTCGTGGGCGACGCGCGCCGCCGGCAACGCTATGCGGAGGCCGCGCGCGAGTGGGCGTCGCGCGAGCTCGATCCAGCGCGCTTCGTGCGCGAGCTGCTCGGCCCGGTCGGCGCGCGCGAGCCTGTTCCCTGAAGCTTCGCCTACGTCGGGGTGCGGACGAAGAGCGAGACCCCGATGCCGCCGAAGACGATGTTGGCGGCCCACGCCGCGACAACCGGCGGCAGGAGGTCGACGCGGCCGAGCGAGAGGGCCCCGGAGTTCACCACCCAGAACGCAACCGAGATGATCATCGCGATCGCCCCGCCGATGAGGCGCCCGCCGCGCGGCCAGCGCGCCGCGCACGAGATGGCCAGGATCGCCAGCACGAAGCTCATCAGCGGGAACGAGAGCTTGGAATGCAAGTACAGGAGCTGCGTGCCGACCGCCTGGCCCCGCTCGCGCAAGTGGCGCACGTAGGAGCGAAGCTCGAGGAACGTCATCGCCGAGGGCGCCTGCACCGCGCCGAGCGCGTCGAGCGAATCGGCCAGATAGACCGGCGCGCCGTTTTGCCGCTCGGTTCGTACCGAATTGTCGGGGCCGAACTCCCGGAGCACGCTCCGGCCGAAGCGGAGCCCGTTCCGCGTCCACGCCGCCTCGGCCGCGTCGACTCGCTTGGCCACCCGGAAATTCGCGTCGGTCTGGACGAGCGTGACGCCGCTCACCTGTCCGAGGGTCCGATCGAGCCGGTCGACCCGGACGAACTCGGAGTCGGAGCGACGGTACCACTGAAGCCGCGGCTGGCTGCCGGGCGCCGAGACCTTGCGAATCTCCACGCGATCGACCTCGTCGCCCTTCGCGTTCAAAACCGGCGCGGCGGTCTCCTGATAGACGAACGCAGCCACGCTCACCGCGCCCGCCAGGATGAGGACGGGCACGCTCACGCGGTGGAGGCTCAGACCCGCCGCCTTCAGGGCGGTCAGCTCGTGGTGGCGCTCGAGCTCCATGAAGAGAAACACCGTCGCCACGAGCACGACGATGGGCAGCGCCTGGTGCAGCGCCGACGGCAGGCGATACGCGAAGTGCTCGAGCACGGCGTGCAGCGGTGGCTCGTAGCGACTCAGCACCTCGACCAGATCGACCACGATGAAGATGGCGGTGGCCACCGCCAGGCCGTACGCGAAGTAGACCGCGAACTGGCGGGCCAGATAGCGGTCGACCAGGGAGCTCAGATGGCGGCGGCGGATCTCGCGTCGGCGCACGCCCGCCGGTGAGCGGCGTCGCAGCACCGGCAGCCGGGTCGGCACGAGATCGGCGAGCCGGTCCCAGGCATGCCGCCACACGCGCGGCGTCGGCCTGACCGTGAAGTAGAGAAGGACCGCGCCCACGAGCGCAAATCCCATGATCGGTATCCAGCGCCCGCCGCCCCAGGACTTCAGCGCGGTCACGCGGCCCAGGCCCTCCTGGGAGACGTGGTAGACGAGGTAGACGATGATCCCGCCCACCGCGGCGACCGCCCGGCCGCCGCGATGCAGCCGGATGCCGAGCGGAAAGGCCACCATCGCGAAGACGATGGGAGCGAGCGGATAGGCCAGCCGCTTGTGGAACTCGAGCACGAACGTCTGGGCCTCGTCGGCCCGCCGCGAGGCGTCCAGCGCGCGCGTGTTCTGGAGCAGGTCCCACGCGGTGAGGCGCTTCTGCGGGCCCATCTTCTTCTCGACCTCCTCGACCTGGGACGAGACGTCGAGGGACGTCTCGTAGTCCTCGAACCGCGTCACCCGGTACCAGTCGGGCGATTCGGGGCGCGACTCGTGGATGGCGCCGTCCGTCATCTTGAGGACGGTCCGCTGGCGCCCGGCATCGTCGATCATCCGTGCGCGCGGCGCGGTGATGATCTGCAGCGAGTCGGCGTCACGCTCGTTGGCGATGAGCACCCGGCGCAGCTCGGAGGTCGCGAGGTCCATCTGCTCGGCGTAGATGATGACGTTGCCGATCCGCGTGAAGGTGCGCTCCTCGATCATCGGGGCCGCCACGTGCGCGCGCAGCTCGCGCAGACACTGGAAGAACGCCGTGGCGCCCCACGGGTTGATCCACATGGTCAAGAGCGCCATCAACGTCGTCACGACGAGCGCCGCGACCAGGAAGGGCCGGAAGAGCCGCAGCGGGCTCACGCCGCCGGCGCTCAGCGCGACCACCTCCAGGTCGGAAGCGAGCCGGCCGGCCGCGATCACGATCGCCAGGAGCAATCCCATCGGCAGCGTGTGGCTCATGAACGACAGGAGCAGGAGCGCCCACGTCCGGAACACGAGCCCGAACGGCGCGCCGTTCACGATCATGTTGCTGAAATCCTGAAGGCGGTCCATCACGTGCAGGAACGTGACGATGCCGACGGCGAGGCTGAAGATGGGCAGCAGCTCCCGATAGACGTAGCGGTCGATAACCCGGAAGGGCATCCTCACCAGACACTACCGGATGCGCGGACTTCAATCAAAACGTCCCGCGCTTCTCCCACGGATGCTCGCCCGACAGATCTCGATCCGACCAGAGTCGGCGCCACAGTACCGCGCGCCGATCCCGTGGGTCGCGGGGAAGCGGCAGCCGGTTGGCCTCGAGCCGCTTCAAGACGATGAACAGCGACAGGACGGCGCCGCCCACGATGATCGGCGCCGGATTGCTGAGCAGCCAGGCGAACGGCCCCAGTAACAGCGCGATGACTATCGTCGTCAGGGCGGCCCGTCCCGTGATCCAGCCCACGCCGAGGACCAGCGGGATGATCACGATGAACCGCACGTCCCAGGCGCACAGGACCCCGGCTGCGGCCGCGATGCCGCGGCCACCCCGAAAGCCGAGCCAGATCGACCAGGAGTGGCCGGCGACCGTCGCCAGCCCGACCAGCGCGACAACCGTCGTGTCGAACCCCAAGAGGGACGCCGCGGCTGGCGCCGCCCAGCCCTTGAGGACGTCGGCCAGAAAGCCCACGACCTTCCAGGATCCGCCCAGCAGCGCGCCGAGGTTCGAGGCGCCGACATTGCCGGAGCCGTAGCGGCTCAGATCGACGCCGCGGGCGCGGCGCGCGATGAAGGCGGCCGGCGACAGGGACCCCCACAGGTAGGCGGCCACGATCACGATCACGTCGGCGACCGGGTGCACGATCACGTCAGACTACCGCGGCGCCGGCCAGCAAGCCATCGCCAGCGAGCGTAGAGGAACTTGAGCGCGTGCGTGTCCCAGCCGGCCCACGTGTCGCCGGGTAAATGAAAGACGAGCGCGCGGCTCCGATCCTGCGAGCTGTAGAGATCGGGAGGGAGCAGGTAGACGTCGGGCGTCCCCGCCTGCCGATGGATGCGCGTGATGTAGAGCGAGCCGGTGGTCTGCAGCACCCGGAAGTGACGCGGAATCCACCAGTGCTGCCAGGCGCGAAACGCGGCCGGGAGCCCGTCGATCAGCGCCTGGAACAGGGGGTGCCCGGGCGCGGCCATCATCAGATCGTTCGAGAGGCCGACGGGCGCCGTGCGCGGCAGCACCACCCGGTGCTCGCGCAAAGGCTCGAAGCTCCGCAGGCATTCGATGTCGAGATCGGCGTAGACGCCGCCCACGCGCTGCAGCAGCAGGTAGCGGAACGCGTCGACGCGCTGGATCTGGTCGGGATACCGCTGGAAGAGCGCCACGAGCCCGGGAAAGTGGTCGCGCACGAAGCGGTCGATGTCGGTGTCGGTCCACAGCACGTATTCCCAGCCGGGATGCCGGTCGCGCCAGGACCGCGCGGCGGCCTGGAAACGGGCAGGCACCTCCATGCTCTTCCAGGTCTGATGGATGATCCGCGGGATACTCACGGCTCCGTATGGTAGCCTCCCTCCGCATGCCGCGCTCGCGACCGCGTCTTTTCGCTCCGGCGCTGATCGTGGCCTTGTTCGTCTGGTACGTCAGCGGCGTCGAAGCCTGGCGCCGCGGCAACTGGGGCGAGATCGGCGAGCGGCCGAGCGTTTTGCTCACGCGTCCGTTCCAGGCGCTGCGCGCCTACGTCTCGCGCGAGGGCGACGACCACCTCTACTACGAGTACGCCGAGCTCATGGTCGGCGGCGCGGGCGACCTCCCGTTCATCGCGCGGAAGTCTCCGGGCAACGAGCCCGCGACGGCCCTGGACAGATTGAAGCTCTCCGTGCGCGCCGGGCCCGGCTGGCGTTTGCCCTATCGCGATTTCCCGGTCGAGTATCCGCCCCTGCCGCTCGTGCTCATGCTCGTGCCGCGCCTGGCCGTCGATTCGCTGGCCGCCTACCGGGTCGTCCTCGGGCTCCTGCTCGGCGCGCTGTTCCTGGTGACGTGCTGGGCCGGCGCGCGGCTTTCGGTCGTCACGGCGATGTCCGGGAGCCCCGATCCTGTGTGGTGGCGGATGGCCTGGCTGGCCCTGGCGATCGGTCCGTTGCTGTGCTCGCGCTTCGATCTGCTCCCGGCGGCGCTGGTGGGGGCGGCGCTGTACGCCTTCGCATGTCGCCGGGACCTCATCGCGGGCGCCCTGCTGGGCCTGGCGGTGATGACGAAGCTCTATCCGCTCCTGCTCTTCCTTCCCCTTCTCGCGTTCCTTCTTGGCGGCGGTGAGCGCCGGCGCGCGCTGGTGCTGGCCGGAGCCGGCGCGGCGGCGGCGCTGGCGGTGGCGGCCCCGTTCCTTCTCACGGCGCCCGAGCCGTTCCTGCGAGCGGTCGGCCTCTACGGCGAGCGCCCACTCCACTTCGAGTCTCAGCTCGGCGCGATCGTGCTGGCGATGCGGGGGCCGGCGGCACTCGTGCGCTCGTACGGCTCAAGCAATGTGATGACGCCCGTTTGGCTCGGCCGACTGGCCGACCTCGCACTTCTTGTGGGCATGCTGGCCATCGCCGCGGTCGCGCTGCGCACGGGCGCAACGCTCCGTGGGGCGAGCGACGAAGAACGCTCGTCGGCCGTGATCGGCTGGGTGTTCGCGGCTCTGGTCGCGATTCTCTGCCTGAGCAAGGTGCTCTCGCCCCAGTTCCTCATCTGGCTGCTACCGCTGTGCGCGGTGTTCCCCGATCGGCAGGGGCGCCGGATCTTCGCGCTGACGCTTCTCACGGCAGTGCTCACGCACCTGTTCATCGGGGCGGGGTTCCACCGCGCTTCCCAGCAGCCGGGCAGCGTGTTCGCTCTGGGCATGCTGCTCACGCGGAACGCGATGCTGCTCGTTCTGGGGGCCCTGGCTCTGCGGGTCGCTGCGGTCGGTCCTCGAGACTTCGCGGGTCCTCGGTGAGCCACCAGCCCGCGAGCCAGGCGCCGAGCAGCCCGCCTTGCGGGACCGTCCACGGGTAGTGATCGAGCAGACTCGCCAGGGCGAGCGCCGCGAGGGCCCCGGCGACCGGGCCGTGCCAGAGATGGGCGGATCGTGCGCTCCAGTGACGCCACCCGACGGCGAGCAGAACGGCCACCACGACGGCGGCCGGGATCAGGCCGGCGAGACCCAGCTCGGCGCCGATGAGGAGAGGCACGTTGTGGACCGAGTCGAGCATGGCCTGATCCGGCGTGACCGCTCGCGTGGCGGCGCTGAAGTTTCGGGCGCCCACGCCGCCGAGCGGATGGGCGGCCATCAGACGCACGGCGGCGTGGATCAGGCCGAATCGCTCGGTCGCGCCGGCCGGCCTCAGCACGAGATCGGCCAGCGCACTGGCGGACAACCGATGTCGTTCCAGCGCCCACGCGAAGATCGCGATCGCGGCCGCTCCGCCGGCGGCGAGGCGCAACGCGAGCCCGGAGATCCGGCCGGCACCCGTCCAGCTCATCCATATCGCGCTCACCGCCAACGCGAGGGCGGCAGCCAGCAGTCCGGCACGGGAGAAGGTCAGGAACAGCGTGACGAAGAGCAGGGCCAAGGTAACCCCGACGAGCGCCCGGTCAGCGGGGCGTCGACCGGACGCCAGGCCAAGGCACAGGGCCATTCCGATCGCGAAGTGTCCGGCCAGCACGTTGGGGTGGGAGCTCAGCCCGTACACCCTCAGAAACTCCCATTCGTGGATGGTGCTCCAGGGTGGCCCGGGCCGGATCTGTAGCTCGCCGAGCGCCCACAGGCCGACATTCCGCTGCGTGACCGCCTGCGCGAGACCGACGACCACGTGGACCAGGAGCCCGAGCACGAACGTGGCAGCCATCTGGCGAGGCGGCACCCGGACGATCGCGACCACGATGGCGAACGCGACCCAGATCGCGAGATGCGCGCCCTGGAGCAGCGCGAGTCGGGGATGAAGAGCCCACAGCGAGGATCCCGCAGCGACACCGGCCAGCAGGAAGGCGGCCGCAGCGAACGTTCCCAGGCTACTCCGAAGCTTCGGGAGGCCGAGCGGGCCGGCCCGGATGAAGAGCAGGGCCGCCACAATCGCGAGCATCTCGGCCACGCGGAGGGAATGAACCTGATGATGGAAGCGGATCCCGGTGAGGTCGATGCCGGGCAGTCCGACCCGCAAGGCCCAGCCGAGAACGAAGAGCGTAGCGAGCACCGCGGCGCGGCTCTGGGCCAGCGCACGCGGGCGTTTAACCACCGTCGACCGGGCTCTCCGCGCCGGCCGCCCTCCTGACGCCGGCCTCTCGGACCACGCGGGCGATCACCTCGGCGGCCCGGTCGATCTCCTCAGGGGTGTAGGCCGCCGAACAGCTCGCTCTGAGCAGGCACGCGCCGTGGGGGCAGGCCGGCGGCAGCATGATGTTCACGTACACGCCCGCCTCGAGTAGGCGCTGCCACAACGCCACTGCCGGCAGCTCGTCGCCAACGAGGATCGACACGATCGGAGAGTCGATCGGCTCCACCGGGCAGCCGGCCGCCTCGAGGCGGGCCCGGAGCCGTCGCGTGTTAGCCCAGAGCCGCTCGCGCAGCGACGGATCCTTCGCGATGACGCGGAGCGCGGCGCGAACGCTCTCGATGGTCGCCGGCGAGCCGGACGCGGTGAAGACGTAGCTGCGCGCGAGGAATCGGAGGCTGTCGAGCTCCGGGCGATCCGAGACACAAAATCCGCCGACGTTGCCGAGAGCCTTCGAGAACGTCCCGACGACGAAGTCGACCGCGTCGAGGGCGCCGTCCGCTTCGGCCCGGCCCAGCCCCCGCGGGCCGTAGGCCCCGAACGAGTGGGCCTCGTCGACCATCAGGTAGGCGCCGTGCTCGCGACAGACCGCCGCGATCTCCTTGAGCGGCGCCACGTCGCCCCGCACGGAATACACGCCCTCGATGACGACCAGGCGATCGCGCCGCGCGTTCGGCAGACGCGCCAGCTTGCGCGCAAGGTCTTCCGGCGAGTTGTGGCGGAAGGCGATCGTCGTCGCGCCCGATAGCCGGGCCGCGTCGTAGATGCTGGCGTGGCTGTCGGCGTCGACGATCACGACGTCGCCCGAGCGGCAGAGCCCGGCAACGACCGAGAGGTTTGCCTGATAGCCGGTGGTGAAGATGACGGCGTGCCGCTTGCCGAAGTGAGCGGCGAGCTCGCGCTCGAGGGCGGTGTGGATCGCCAGCGTGCCGTTGGCGACGCGCGAGCCGGTGGTGCCGGCTCCCCAGCGATCGACGGCCTCGCGCGCCGCGGCCCGCACTTCCGGGTGGAACGTGAGCCCCAGATAGTTGTTCGACCCGAGCATCAGGGTGCGGCGGCCCCGGATGACGACCTCGGAGGCGCTCAGCACCTCGTCGATGATGGTGTCGCCCGGGAAGGCGGCCTCCGCGTCGACCTCCGCCCGGCGCGCCGCGAGAGCGCGGAGCTTGTCGAGCAGGTCGGACCCGGGGGCGCGGGGGATCACGGGTGGCCGTTCACGTGACCGTTCTCGTGGACCAGCGTGCCGGCGACGTACCGCTCGCGCAGCTCGGCCCGCCGGAGCTTGCCGCTCGTAGTCCGGGCGATCGTTCCCTTCGGAGCCAGGACGATGTCGTCGACGGCCAGGCCGGTGGCCTGGAGCACGCGGCGACGCACCTCGGCCTGGACTGCGTCGGCAGCCACCCCTGCATAGGTCTCGACGACGACGACGGCGCGATCGGGATGGCCCGGGGCCGTGGCCGCGAACGCGGCGACGCCGCCGGTCCGCACGCCCGGCACCCCGTCCAGCACGGTCTCGAGGTCCTGAGGGAAGTAGTTCCGCCCACCCACGATGATCGTTTCCTTGCGACGGCCGCAGACATACAGCTCGCCGCCGGCCATGTAGCCGATATCGCCCGTGGCGAGCCAGCCGTCGCGGAGGACCTCGGCGGTTGCTTCGGGCCCGCTCAGATAGCCCCGCATGACCGAAGGCCCGGAGACGACGATCTCGCCGACGACACGCTCGCCGACGGGGCGGCCGCGGTCGTCGACCACGCGCAGGGCGTGGCCCGGGAACGGGCCGCCACAGGCGACCAGGCGCGAGGCATCCGGCGCGTCGGGCCGGCACGGCTCGGCGCGCCGGGACACCGCCAGTCCGGAGGCGCGAACGGTGTCGACCCGCAGGCCGCGGTCACGCGGTGAGAGCGACACGGCGAGCGTGTGCTCGGCCAGACCGTACGCGGGCAGCAGGCTCTCGGCGCGGAACCCGACCGGCGCGAACTTCGCGGCGAAGGCCTCGAGCGTGGCGGCCTGGATGGGCTCGGCGCCGCACCCGGCCACCCGCCACGACGAGAGGTCGAGCCCGTCGAGCTCGCTGTCCCTGACGCGGCGGAGGCACATCTCGTAGGCGAAGTTCGGCGCGAAGCTGACGGTGCCGCGGTGGCGCGAGATGACCCGGAGCCACTCCACCGGCCGCTTCAGGAACGCCATGGGTGAGAGGAAGACCGTCTGGCCGCGGAAGTACAGCGTGCAGAGCGCCTGGCCGATCAGTCCCATGTCGTGGAAGAGGGGCAGCCAGCTCACGCCGACGTCGTCCGGGCCTAACTCCAGGCCAGCGGGGCCGCCGATCGCCTCCACGTTGGCGGAGATGCTCGCTTGCGTCAGCACCACGCCCTTCGGCTGCGACGTCGAGCCCGAGGTGAACTGGAGCAGCGCCGGGGCCTCGAGATCGACATGCTCTGATTTCGGCAGGGCCGGTCCCGTGAGCTCGGTCCACGACGCGACGAAGCGGATCGTCGGCGCGGCCTCCGGCAGTCTTTCGAGCAGCGGGTAGAGCCGCGGTGTCGTGACGACCGCGCGCGCGCGGGCGAGACGAAAGAGCGGCACGACCGTGTCGAGGTACGCGTCGAGCTGGGTCACGTCGTAGGGATGAGCGAGCGGCATCGGCACCAGGCCGGCCGCCGAGACGCCCATGAACGCCGTCAGAAAGCCGTCGGCGTCCGGGATGACGATCGCCACGTAGTCGCCCCGGTCGAGCCCGCGCGCGCGGAGCGCGCCGCCGAGGTCCAGCGCCGTGTCGCGCAGCACCTTGAAGGGCTGCTGGGCGTCGCGTCCGTCCGGGCCGACGAAGACGAACGCGCCCGGACCCGCCGCGGCGTCGTCGAGCGCCTGCGCGATGGTGCGGCTCACCGCGCGCCGCCTTGCTGGTCGATCAGGTCGCGAAGATGGTCGCTGACCTGCGCGATGGTGCGGATCTTCTCGATGTCATTGAGCGGGATCGAGACGTCGAAGCGGTCCTCGAGCTCGGCGATCAGCTCGAAGACCAGCAGCGAATCAAAGCCCAGATCGAGAGCCAGGTCGCTGTCGACAGTCGGCTCGATGGGCCGCCGGCTGACGCGTTTGACGATCGCGATGACCTCAGTCTCGAGCGGCGCGTTTGCGATTGTCATTGATGTCGAGAATAGCCGATCGGCTCGATCTCCCGAGCATGGAACCTCGGGGGCCGACGTCCGAGAGGCCGGGCGCTCACGGGCTGGCGCCGTCCGATGGAGCCGGCAGGGCACCGTGGCCGGATCCCGCATGCGCGCTATATGAAACTACTGGATTCCGGGAACGGGAGCAAGCGTTACCGCGCCGGTGGGGGACAAGGAGAGGATGGTGGCGTGGATCGCCGCATCTCTGGCGCACACTGCCAGGACGCTATCGCTTCCACCGGGCAGCGCTCCGTGCGGAGCCCGCCCGGCGGGGCAGTTCTAAAATGGTGACCCCGGCGGGATTCGAACCCGCGATCTCGACCTTGAAAGGGTCGCGTCCTGGGCCAGGCTAGACGACGGGGTCAGCGACGGTCAGTATACCCGACCCACGGCGGCCCGCTCCACGGATGCGCCCTCACGGCTGCACGCTCAGGTGCGGGTGGCGCAGCTTGAAGTAGCCCCCCATCGTCGCGGCGGCGAGCAGATTGGCCACGAGGATCGCCGGCCATGCGAGGGCGCGCAGCACCGGCTGCGCGAACAGCATGGCGACTGCGATGAACCCGAACTCGAACAGCACGAACAGCATGAGGATCCCGAATCCCACGCTCGACTGGCGCTCGGCGACTGCCAGGAGGCGCGCGACGATGCCCCCGACGATGACGAAGGCGAGGCCGTGGACCCAGGTGAACATCAGCACCATGCCGAGGTCAGGCCCGGCGTCGGGCGGCGGCAATCCGGCGCCACGGCCGAACAGCGCGGCGCCGAGGACGGTCGGCGTGTAGAGCGGCCGGCCCTGGATCATGTCGATGATCAGGAACCAGAGCGCCACGGTCGCGGCGCCGACCAGGCCGGCGATGAGCCCTTCCTGGTAGAGCCTGGTGACGTCGAGCGGTGCTGAGGGGGTTTCCTCGATGTGGGCTGCGTGCCCGGTGGTCGCGCCGGTCTGAGTGGTCATCACCCTCTCCTTTCTGGGTGCGAACCGACCCGTTCGACGGATACCCGGGATTATACGCCCGCGAAGATCAGGGTGACTCGCTACGGCCCATCCCGAAGCGAAAGCTGTTGATGCCGACGCGGTAGCCCGTCGCGCCCGCCACCACCGGCACCCGCGCCTTGAAGGCCGTGCTGCCGCGAGCCGGCACCGCGCCGACAAACGGAATTCCCTGCGCGACGACCTTGCCGGAGGCGTCGACCGCCGCGGCGTTGACGTACACGTCGACGACATCAACCGGTCCGTCGTTGTAGACCAGGCCGGACAGCTCAGCGAAGCTCGGCCCTGTTCGGTCTACGCTGTGGGTGACGCGCAAGGTCGCGGGCACCGCGATCTGCGCCGCGCCCGGCGCCGCCATCACGAGGGCGAGCATGAGCGCGATCGGAAGGAATGAAGATCGACGCATCGTGGTTACGGCCGCATGATAGCAGGTCGACTTCCGATCGGCGTGGTACGCTTGGCCCCGAGACGGCCTCGAGCCCACCGGGCAGGAGACGACGATGAGCAATCAAGAGCCAGAGATTCTGATGCCCACGGACGGCGGCCCGTCCGAGGGCGGAGAGTTCGTCGCGCAACCCGCGAAGCTGCTGCGCATCGCCTCGATGATCCGCGAGCTCCTCGAGGAGGTGCGCAAGTCGTCTCCGGACGAAGCCGGACGTAAGCGTCTGCGCACGATCCACAGCAAGGCGCTCGACGCGCTGAAGGAAGGGCTCTCGGACGATCTGCAGAAGGAGCTCGAGACGCTGACGATCCCGCTCGAGGGCACGCCGAGCGAGTCCGAGATTCGCCTGGCGCAGGCTCAGCTGGTCGGCTGGCTGGAAGGGCTGTTTCACGGCATCCAGGCGGCGCTCTGGGCCCAGCACATGCAGACGCGCGCGCAACTCGACGAGATGCGGCGCCGCGGCCTGCCCCCCGGCGCGCCGGAGGGTGCCGGCGGCAGCCGCACCCCCGGCCAGTACCTGTAGCGCCCGCTAGCCGTCGAGCGCTTCGCCCAGCGCCTGGACGACGCGCGCGACCTGATTCCGGTCGAGGTCCGCTCCCGAGGGCAGGTTGATCCCCCGCGACTTCCGCCGAAAGGGCCGGGCCACGCTATATCCTGGGGTACTGCCTTCCTTCGACACCCCTGGGCGCACTTGCGGATAACTTCCCTTTCCCTTCGGCCCGAGAACCTCCCTCGAAAAAGTAGACACTTCTAGCTAACGCTGGGAGGTGTCGAATGGGCAGACCGATCGGCCCGAAGAAGGTGCATCGCTACAGCGTGGAGTTCGGCGTCTTCGGTTTGTTTTTGAAAAA
>DASRIY010000389.1:0-6794 GCA_035649755.1 Candidatus Methylomirabilota bacterium | reverse complement strand
ATCGGCAGGTCGGCGCCGGCCGCGATCTCGGAGAAGTGGCGCCGCACCATGTCGGGCTTCAGCTGGGCGCCCCACATGAACAGCGTGGGCGGGAACACCAGCACGCCCGCGGCGCCTGCCGCCCGCGCGTCGCGCGCCAGGTCGACCGCTTCTTGCGTGCCGTCGGAGTAGACGCCGGCGATGACCGGGCACGCCCCGGCCACCTCGTCGAGCGCGATGGCCAGGGAGCGCTTGCGCTCCTCGCGGTTCAGCGACGAGACCTCCGAGGCGTGGCCATTGGCGACGATGCCGGTGACGCCGCGGGTGTCGGTGAGCCAGCGGAGGTGCCGGCGGTAGGCCGGCTCGTCGATCGCGAGGTCGGACGTGAAGGGAAGCACGTTGGCGGGCATCACGCCCGAGAAGCGGAGCGGCTGACTCATCGCGCCCTCCTCATTGGCTCCAGCTCGAAATCTGATCGGCGATTTCCTTGGCCGTGGCGATGCGGCCGTACGCCCGGCCGATGATGTCGAGCGTCGCTCGCTGCATCTCGGGCCAGAGCGTCGACACCCCGTCCTCGACCACGGTGACTCTATACTCCAGATGGAACGCGCCGATCACCGTCGCCAGCACGCAGATATCCGTCATCGTACCGGCCACGACGAGCGAAGTCACGTTGCGGACGCGCAGGGCGGGGTCGAGCGCCGTGCCGGCGAACGCGTCGTATCCGCGCTTGCGGACGACCAGCTCGCCCGGCCGCGGGGCCAGGTCGGGCACGGTGTCGGCGCTCGGGGTGCCCTCGAGACACGAGGAAGACGGCAACCCGAAGCCGCGTGGCGCGCCGGGCTTTGCCGGCTGGTGCTCCGGGTGGAGACGGCCGACGAGGAGCGGTACTTCCTCGGAGTACACGAACTCCGTGAACACCACCGGCAGCCGCTTACCCCGGAAGAGCGCCAACAGGCTCTGGATGGCCGCCACGGTGTCCCGCGCCGGCGGCACTTCCATGGCCTCGCCGGGATCGAGAAAGCCGCGCTGCATATCGACCACGACGAGCGCCGTCCGCCCGGGCTCGGGCGCCAGCTTGCGCTCGAAGGTCTCGCGCCGGTCGGCCATCTAGCGGCCCGGGCGTCCGGCCGTGGCCTGGGCCAGACGCGGGACGATCTCGCGCGCAATCAGCTCCACCTGCTCCGGCTCGTAGCGATAGGGAATGAGGATGATCCGGTCCACGCCCGACTCGACGTGAGCGCGGAGCTGCTCGACGCACTCGTCCACGCTGCCGCGGATCGCGTGCTCGATCGTCGACTCGCTCCACGCAGCGACGTCCCACTCCGTCTGCAGCCAGTGGCGCATCGGGGCCTCGGTCGCCTCGCGCGAGCGGCCGACGTAGATCGCCAGCTGGTTGGTGCCGGTCAGCGCCGACGGATCGCGGCCCGCCTCGCGGGCGAACGCGACGATCTTGTCCCACGAGCGGCGGTAGCTCTCCGGCGTGTAGAAGTAGGTCAGCCAGCCGTCGCCGCGAGTCGCCACGCGCTTGAGGACGGCGTCGACGTAGCCCCCGATCAGGATCGGCGGGCGTGGCCGCTGGACGGGCCGCGGCAGCATCCGGGCCTCGCGAAGATTGAACTCGTCGGCCTGGAGCGAGACGCGGTCGTCCGTCCAGAGGCGCGTGAGAATGTCGAAGTTCCGCTCGAAGAGACGACCGCGGCGCTTGAACGGCACGCCCACGGCGTCGAACTCGCGCGCGTACCAGCCGGCCGCAAGCCCGAGGATGAGCCGGCCCTTCGAGATGACGTCGAGGGTGCCGAGCGCCTTGGCGGCCACCGTCGGATTTCGCAGCGGGAGCACCAGTACGCCGGTCCCGAGCTTGATGCGGCTGGTTCGCGCCGCGATCGCCGTCAGCGTGCCGACCGCATCGAGAATCGGGAACGCGGGCTCCACGCCGAGGATGACGTGATCCCAGGCCCAGAGCGACTCGAAGCCGAGCGCCTCGGCGCGCTGCGCGTAGGCGTAGAGGGCATCCATGTCGGGCTGCTCGCTCGGCCCGACGAAGTTCTTGATCGCCAGTCCGAGCTTCATCGAAGCTGCTGCGGGCATCGTCTGGCCGCTCCCTTCACGTGCCCAGGAACCGGCGCTCGGGATCGAGGGCCCGCAGCATCGCGAGCTCATCGTCCGACGGCGGCTCGGTCACTTCGACCCGCGGCGCCTCGAGCAGGGCAAAGCCGGTGTTCTGGCGAACCGTGTCGGTCGACACACCCGGGTGAGTCGCCTCGATCCGCATGCGCTTGCTGTCCGGGTCGAACCCGAGGATGCCGAGCGTGGTAACGACGCGCGAGACGCCGCCGAAGCGGAGGCCGGCCGCGCGGCGCGAGCCGTCGCCCCGGAGCCACGCCGGGCTCGTGACGAAGTCGACGCGCTCGACGAAGCGCCGTTTCTCGTGCGCCGTGACGATGATGACCTCGCGGCACAGGGAGGCGATGTCGTTCGCGCCGCCCGTGCCGGGCAGGCGGACTTTCGGCTTCCAGTAGTCGGCGCCGAGCACGCTGGTGTTGATGTTGCCGTACTGGTCGATCTGCGCGCCGCCCATGAAGCCGACGTCGACGAAGCCGCGCTGGGCGAAGAGGAAGGCGTCGGTGATGCCGGGAAGCATCGTCGCCCGATGGCCGGCGCGCATCTCGTTGGTCGAGACCGGCAGCCGCCCGGGCGCGATCTGGGGCCCGATGATGCCGCCCTCGATCACCATCGTCAGACGCGGCGCGTGGCGCCGCTTGGCGAGGGCGGCGGCCAGAAGCGGCACGCCCACGCCCGCGAACACCGTGGTGTCGTCGTGGAGCTGGCGGGCGGCGATGACCGCCAGGAGCTCGGAGGCGTTGAAGGTCACCTCGTGAGCTCCTTCGCGCGCTTCGCTTGCAAGGCCAGGCGCTCGCCGCCGAAGAGATCGAGGTAGTCGCTCCACGCCGGCGGTCCGTAGACGTAGCGCTCGAGATATTCGCCGACGGCCGACGGGCCGCGCGCGTCGATGGCCGCCGTGTACTCCGCGAAATGATCGTAATCGGCCTCGTAGAGCGCATAGCACTCGTGCGGGAAGGAGCCGAACGGCACGTGCACGAGCGCGTCGACGACGAAGCCCGGAATCACGGTGCGATCCGGATAGCGGCGCGTCTCCTCCTCGGACATGATCTCCTCGGTCGTCACCAGCACCGTCGTCGCCGCACGCGCGATGTCGGCGTCCATGTGCGGGTAGCCGTCGATCTGGCAGTTGCCGAACCGGTCGGCGCGATGCACGTGCAGGACCGCGACGTCGGGAAAGAGCGCCGGCACCGCCGCGAGGGTCTCGCCGGTGTACGGGTCCTGCACGGTCTTCAGGCCGCCCACGCCGACCAGATCCGAGCCGAGCATGGTGAGGGCCGGGAGAAACGGCACGCCCATCGCCCCCGCGCGGAAGCGCAGCCCGAGGGCCAGGTGGCTCCATTCCTCCAGCGCGACGGCGCCCGATTCGACGTAGTGGCGGAGGATCTTCGACACGCCCCACGGCAGGCCGATCGACATCCACGCGGTGACGACGCGGCTCACGGCCCCGGCCGCCATGAACATCTCGCCCTCGTTGCACGTGAGATTGCGCGAGAGCGTGAGCCCGCGGCGGCGGTGGCGAAGGATCTCGCGCATGAGCGCCATGGGCGTGCGCGAGAAGAGGCAGCCGCCGACGCTCACGTGATCGCCGTCCTTGACCCGGGCCACCGCGTCCTCGAGGCTCGTGAGCTTCTCGCCCGCCGACTTTCGCTTGGCCTCGGTGCGCTCGCGCGCTCCGATGAAGTCGTACTCGAGGGGGTTCAGGTGAGAATCTCCCACTTCGGCTGGTAGCGGTCGAGCTCGCGCCGGGTCCGCGGGTCCATCGGATGCTCGCGCTCCGGGATCTCGACTTTCTTGTCCTCGCCGCAGAGCGCGGTCGTGAAGTAGCGCTGACCGGTGTCGTTAACCATCGTCACGATGGACGGCAGGTCCGGATGACGCCGCGCCAGCTTCAAGGCGGCGGCGACGTTGCAGCCGGTGGAGATGCCGCAGAAGATGCCCTCCTCCGCTGCCAGTCGGCGCGCCATCATCAAGCTCTCGTCGGTCGTGGTTGTGATGACGCCGGAGAGGAGCGCCACGTCGAGGTTCTCAGGGATGAATCCGTCGCCGATGCCCTCGATGCCGTGGGGCCCCCATTCGCGCCGCGCCAAAAGCGCGCACTCCTCGGGCTCGACGGCGTAGAGACGCACGCGCGGATCGCGCTCGCGCAGGTAGCGCCCCACCCCCGTGAGCGTCCCGCCGCTGCCCTGCGAGGCGACGAACGCGCCGACGACACCGCCGCACTGCTCCCAGATCTCCGGGCCGGTGGTGCGGTAGTGGGCTTCCACGTTGTCGGCGTTGTCGAACTGGCCGGGCACCCAGTACCCGGTCGGATCGCCGGCGCGAATCTCTTCGAGGCGGTGGAGCGAGAGATCGACGTCGCTCTCACCGCCCGGCGTGAAGACCAGATCGGCGCCGTACGCGCGCATGATCTTCTTGCGCTCGTCGCTCATCCCCTCGGGCATGACGATCGTGCAGCGGTAGCCCTTCACGGCCGCGACGAACGCGCAGGCGATTCCGGCGTTCCCGGTCGAGCACTCGAGCACCCGCACGCCCGCTCGCAGATCGCCGCGCGCCTCGGCGCGTTCGAACATGTGCAGGTAAATGCGGTCCTTGAGGCTGCCGGTGGCGCTGTACCACTCGAGCTTGGCGTGAACGGGCGGCGTGATTCCCGCGGTCACCCGGTTGAGCGTGACGAGCGGGGTGCGCCCGACAGCCTGGGCGATCGAACCGAGCGCGCTGCGGTACGTGTCCCAGAGAATCGTCACGGGAGCGTGATTGTACCCGAAAAAACGAGGGGGCGAGCCGGCCGCCCCGGGCGGCGACGCGCGGCCTACACCACGCCGGTCGCGTCGAAGGCAGCGGGAATGTGGCGGATCTCGAAGCGTCCGTCGCCGTGGGGCGTGACCGCGACGAGGTCGAATCGGCAGTGTGCCTCGGTGATGTGCATCCACTTGAGGTAGTGTTGTGCCAGGCGGATGAGCCGGCGCCGCTTCCACCAGGAAACGGCGGCGCCGGGCCCGTCGCCCCAGCGCTCCTGCCGGCACTTCACTTCGACGAACACCCACACCTCGCGGTCGCGGCACACCAAGTCGATCTCGCCGTGACGGAACCGGACGTTGCGCGCCACGATGCGAAGTCCGGACCGCTCGAGTAGGCGAGCGGCCGCGTCTTCAGCGGCGCGGCCGAGCACGTGACGGGGATCGCCCATGCCCAGGATCCTGACCGAGCCGTCGGCCGCTGAAAATGTCCAATGTTCGATACGCGGTGCTCGAACAAGATGGACGGGCAAGATCGCCGGTCCGAGCACCTGTTACCAGGTAAATCCTCGCCATCCAGGGCTTGCTCTCCCGTACTCGTTCCGCATCCACGCGAAAAGGCGCGGGTGAGGTCAGGCATCCGCCAGGCACAACGTTTGCGACTTCCATCGCTGTGATTGGAGCGCCACCCCGCGCCGCGAGTGCCCCTTCGAAAGTCATCAGGAAGCTCGGTGGTATCTGGGAGGTGCTCTACGGCGCGGCGGTCGAGCTGATTGCGGACAACGGGCTCGTCTTTGCCTCCTCCATTGCCTTCTTCACGATCTTTTCCCTCGCCCCTCTGCTCCTGCTCGTTGTTGCAGTCACCGGTCTGGTGTTCGGGGAGGACCTCACCCGCGCCGAGATCCAGAACCAGTTCAGATCGCTCATGGGGGCTGAGAGCGGCCAGTTCATAGCCAGCGTCATCTCACGCGCCTCCAAGGGCGGCGCCGGCGTGGCAGCGGTCATCAGCATCGGTACGCTCATCGTCGGCGCGACCGGGGTATTCGTCCAGATCAAGGCCGCGCTCAACAGCGTCTGGGGCGTACAGATCAAGGCCGAAAAGCCGGCCCAGACGGTCTTGCGGCTGATCTGGGGCCGGGTGGTCTCGTTCGCGATGATGGTCGTGATGGCCTTCCTCTTGCTCGTCTCGCTGGCCATCAGCGCGGCGCTCGCCGCTCTTGCCAAGTGGAGCGCCGGGTTCCTGCCCGGACGGGAAGTGCTCATGCAGATCGCCAACGGCACGATCTCGTTCGCGGTGCTGACGTTCCTGTTCTGCGCGGCCTTCAAGATCCTGCCCGATGTGCGTATCGGCTGGCGTGTCGTCTGGTTTGGCGGCGCGGTGACGGCTTTGCTCTTCACGACCGGCAAAGAGCTGATCGGTATGTATCTTGGACAGGGCGTCGTCGAGTCGGTCTACGGCGCCGCCGGCTCCATGATCGTCATCCTCCTTTGGGTCTATTACTCGTCCATCATCTTTCTCTACGGCGCAGAGGTGACACAGCTCTCGGCCAAGGCCCTCGGCTGGCAACTCGAGCCCATCGAGGCCGCGGAGCAGCTGGACAAGGAGCACACCCGGGAGAAGGTCCCAGCCGGCAGCGAGTTTCGTCAGGTACCGTCCGACGACTAGCTCTTCCGGAACACCATCGCGCGTCTCGGGAACTTCCCCCGAGACTGCCGGTCTAACGGGGCGTGAACAGCCTCATTTCGGTGGATGCGGCGGCAGAGCCCGCACTCGATCTCCGGAGTCGTGACCGGCGCCCCTGGGACCCGCGGCTCTATCAGATCGCCACGCTGGCCGGCCTGCTTACCTATGGGGTATGGTGGCTCGACCTCGAGGTGCAGCTGCCGATCGCGGTGGCAATCCTCACGACCGCGCTCGCCGCCCAGCTCGTGTGCGACTGCCTGGTGGCTCGG